>JAGAWH010000148.1 GCA_017941505.1 Faecalicoccus sp.
AATCCTTTGGAATACTATCTGAGTTATTCGTGATTCAATACAAATGTAGCGCCGTATACGAGACCCGTACGTACGGTGCAATGGGAGGGGTGAAAATTATTATTTTCCCTCTACCCTATTATGTATAAAAGCAGGGTAAAAGTGATATACTTTTTATAGTGATTGAATATGCATTATTTTGTGTTTTAGGGGATAGATAGTATGAAAAAAAGAAGAAGACAAAGATTCAATTTCCACATAATTTTGATATTAGCTGTGATTGTGGCGGGAGTTGTGTTTTTTTTGAGACGGAGTGGAAGCCGTCCTGATACCAGTGAAGGCATTGCCTTTATTCAAAATCAGAATCAAAAATCAGTAGATGAGATCAGCGCGCATATTTATGAAAGAAAAGAACAGGAAATCATCGATCAAACCGAGGCAGGGCTGGAAGACCCAAACACCAATGTATATTCCTTATTTAATGACTTTGTGATGTTTGGTGATTCCCGTGTATATGGCTACATTACCACCGGTGCTTTAGATCCATCCCGTGTGCTGGCAGATGGGGGAGCTACGATTCATAATATTCCGGATTATCTGAGCGTGATTGAACAGCTGCGTCCGAAAAATATTTTCTTATCTTACGGAGTCAATGATATGGGACTTGAAATCGGAAGTGAAGAAGGCGGATATGGTGCCCAATATGAAGCTGAGATCAATAAATTATTAGAAATTGTTCCTCAGGCTAATATCTATGTCAATTCGATCATACCGGCCCAGCCTTTCCGGGTGGAGACATCACCTTCCTGGGGTAATGTGGATGCCTATAATGAAGAAATCAAAAAAATGTGCAAGCGCAACAAGTGGCATTTTATCGATAACGATCCTCTGGCCGATGGCGGTAATGCCAATATTTACCAGGAAGATGGTGTTCATTTTCTCTTTGATTTCTATCCGGTCTGGGCAAGGCATATGTTGGAGGCGACCATATCATGAGAAGGGGAACGATCTACAGCATCTTAAAGGGAATTCTTTTAATCGTATTTGCGTTTCTTCTGGCAGGGCGGATTTTTCAGCCAACCGACAGCGATAAACCATTAACGGAAATTTCAGCTGAAACACTAAAGGATATCGATATGTTGTCGATGGTGGAAAAGACACCGAATGATGTAAAGCTTTTCTTGCAGCTGAATCCGGGGGATTATAAAGAGATCGTTTATTATAAATCGGACGATGTCATGCAGCCAAGTGAAATATTGATTGTGCATTTTAACTCCAAAGATCAATATGACAGCTTTGAAAGTGCCGTCAATGCGCATGTCAACAGCCAGGCCAATATTTTTGAAGGCTATGCTCCCGAACAATATGAACTCACTCAGTCAGCGATGATTCAGCGATATGGGAATTACGGTATTTTTGTGATTCATCCAAATGCGCCTGTAATCTATTCTCAATTTAGAAAGGCTTTATAGGTGATACTATGTCATTTAACAGTTTATTATTCATATTCGCCTTTCTGCCTTTGTCGTATGGAATATATCGGATATTGCCATATAAATTAAAGAGTTTTTTCTTAGTTCTTTGCAGCTTAGTATTTTATGGATGGGGGTCTTTATTTGATACGGCAATTTTGATTATCGTCGCATTGTGGACGTATTTTACCGGTTTA
>JAGAWH010000012.1 GCA_017941505.1 Faecalicoccus sp.
AATGCCCTTTGGCAACGCGGCGGGCCAGTGTAGCAGGGGGAAAACCCATTCCTCAATGGCTTTCGCGGCATAAGTCCTGCCTCAGAGGACTGGGACATTTTCCCTTAATAACTATTAAGACATTATCACTTGATAACCACATTTTAAATTAGTTAAAAGTCATTCCAATTGACTAAGTTATCAAATGTTTATAAAATATACTCATGAAACACATTTCATTGGTTTTGAAAGGAGTAAATGATTTATGAAAAAGTTTTTGAAAATGTTGTTGTCGGCAGGTTTAGCTGCATCGATGATTGCAGGATGTTCTTCGAATTCGGATGCACCGAAAGAAGAAACTACTGAGACAGAAGAAGATGTATCAGTTGCGATCGATAAGGCTGCCTACGATGAACTGATCACAAGTGGTCCTGTGGCAACAGACGAAGAAATTGCCGCAAGTGAATGGGCTACAAAAGTTAAGGAAGCCGGCGTATTACGCGTTGGTGGAACCCGTACATCTTTCTTGTTCAGCCAGTTAGATGAAACCGATGAATCTATTCGCGGATTTGATGCCGGTTTATATCAGATGTTAGCTTACTACATCTTAGGTGATGCTTCTGCATACGAAGTTACACAGGTTGACTCCAGCACACGTGAAAGCGTATTAACTTCCGATCAGGTAGATTGCGTTTTTGCGACATATTCTATTACACCGGAGCGTGCTGAAGTAATTTCCTTCGCAGGACCTTACTATACTTCCCAGGCAGCTATTCTTGTAAAAGCCGGAAACACTGACATTAAGAGCATTGATGATTTAGCCGGTAAGACTGTAGCTACTCAGGCCGGTTCTACAGGACCGTCTTTATTAGAAGAATATGCACCGGAAGCTTCTATCGAAGAGTTCAGCAATGATATCGAAGCTCGTACTGCACTTGAACAGGGTCGTGTTGATGCTTATGTAACGGACTACACATTGATGTTAAATGCCATCGTTAAGTCTCCTGGTACTTATGAAATCGCCGGTGATGTATTTGGACCGGTTGATCCTTATGGAATCGGTTTACCAAAGGATTCTGATGGTGTTGAATTTGTGAATGTTTTCCTGAATAAGATCATCGAAGATGGATCTTGGGCAAAATTATGGAAAGTAGCTTTAGGCGACCGTACCGGAATTGAAACAGCACCGGAAGCACCTAAAGTAGGAGAATAATTTAGTCGTATGAGTATAGGTGAGCTTCTTGAGCGTTACGGCCAGATGTATCTGGAAGCGTTAATGACGACTTGGAAGCTCACTTTTCTATCTTTTTTTCTGGCATTTATCATAGGAATCATTATTACAGTAATGCGCTTAAGTCCGATTAAGCCACTTCGTAAAGTCGGTGATTTTTATATTCATATTTTTCGAAATATTCCCGGTGCCGCATTTTTGATTCTTCTGGTATATGCATTCCCGTATCTGAATATGGTTTTTTCCTATTATAAGTGTGTCATGATCTGTACAACGTTGATTCCGGCAGCTTTCTGCTCGGAATATTTAATGTCAGGTATCAATATGATTGATATCGGTCAGATTGAAGCTGCCAGAGCTTTAGGAATGACATTTACGCAAATAATCACGCGCATAGTGATTCCTCAGGCACTTCGAAACAGTGTATTGTCCCTTACCAACTTATTGGTCGCAACAATGCTCACGACTGCTTTAGCTTCTCAGGTTCCATTAAACCCAAGAGACTTAACGGGATTGGTTACATACATTAACTCACGTTCCGTCGGCGGTATTACGGCATTTGCGATTTCAGCAGCTATGTATTGCGGTACAGCGGTTGTGATTGGACAGATAGGAAACAGAATTGATAGAAAAGTGAGGATTTTACGATGAGTGCCGGACGTATGACAATGCAGGAAGCATTGTATGAAAGACCGGGACCTAAAACCAAAAAGAAAATTGCGATATTTACAATCATCACAATCATTCTTATTGCGATTCTTCTTGGTGTTGTCATTTATCAATTTTACATTAACGGACAGCTGGATAAAAAGTACTGGTACTTTTTCCTTCG
This sequence comes from Faecalicoccus sp., assembly GCA_017941505.1. Next base: position 2,043 of record JAGAWH010000012.1, read on the forward strand.
TCTTTCCACCTGGAAATTCTTAGGTAAAGGTTTGATTGGTACCATAGAAGCTGCTGTTCTAGCCGGTGTTATGACCTTTATTCTTGGCTTTCTTTATATGTTGGCAAGAATATCTCCTTATAAGATCTTAAATTGGATCGGAACCGCATTGGTTGAATTTACCCGCGGTGTTCCGACTCTGTTATTTGTTTACTTTTTCTTTTTGGTAGCACCGCAGTTTGGTATAAACCTGCCAAGTATCTTACGTATTTCACTTCCGGTTGCGATATCAGCATCGGGAATTGTTGCGGAGGTACTTCGTACGGGAATTAATGCGATTCCTAAAGGGCAAAGAGAAGCCGCTTTATCTTTAGGTTTAACCAACGCGAAGGTGTTTTTGAAAATTGTCTTTCCACAGGCTTTCCGCTATGTGATTCCGTCTTTGATTTCAGAGATGGTCATCGTTGTGAAGGATACGACATTTGCCTATGTAGTCAATTTCCCGGACTTACTGCAGAACGCACGTGTTTTTATCTCTAACTATGATGCGATGTTGTCAGTCTATCTCTTTGTCGCAATTATTTATATCTTAATTAACTACGCTTTGAATAAACTGGCAGTCTATGTGAACGAACGGAATAAAGCCGGTATTAAGGAAAGGAGAGGATAATCATGTCAAATACACCGATCATTCAATTGGAAAATGTTAATAAATATTTTGGAGATCATCACGTATTAAAAAATATTAATCTATCGGTCAATAAAGGTGAAGTTGTCGTGATCATCGGTCCATCCGGTTCCGGTAAATCCACTTTATGTCGTACGATGAATCGCTTAGAACCGATTGATTCAGGAACGATTTTAATTGATGGTGAAGTTCTTCCGGAAGAAGGAAAGAAGTTAGCCCAGCTGCGCGCAAAAATCGGAATGGTATTCCAAAGCTTTAATTTATTTGCTCATAAGACCATTCTGGATAATGTCACATTGGCACCGCGTGATGTATTGAAAAAGCCAAAAGCTGAAGCTGAGGCCGAGGCGACGGAGCTGTTAAAACGCGTAGGAGTAGACACACAGGCTGCTAAGGTTCCTGCTCAATTATCAGGTGGACAGCAGCAGCGTGTTGCGATCGCAAGAGCGCTTGCGATGCATCCGGATGCGATTTTATTTGATGAGCCGACCAGTGCTCTTGATCCGGAGATGATCAATGAAGTCTTAGATGTAATGACTTCTCTTGCCAAAGAGGGAATGACCATGGTCATTGTTACACACGAAATGAATTTTGCCCGCCGTGTTGCCAATCGAATTGTCTTTATGGATGATGGCAATATCGTAGAAGAAAATACACCGGACAAATTCTTTGCACACCCTGAAAGCAAGCGTGCTCAGGACTTCCTTGCATCGCTTAAAAAAGAGTAATGAACGATAAGGATTATTTCCTTGTCGTTTTTTTGTGTTTTCTCTATCATTTAAGTTCAATTAATAGTATAATGGAGCGGATGAAAAATATTGTTCTGATCGGGCCGGACAATCTTCTGGCTCCTGAAAATTATTACGATGTGATTACGGCGTGTCACGCAAACTATATGACACTTGATGTAGGTGAACCGATTGAAAAGCTGAAAGATGCGGATGGTATCATTCTTCCCGGTGGTGTGGATGTTAACCCAAAACTTTATCATGAAGAGAATAGGGGATCCAGATACATTAACGATGAACTGGATGAAATGGAAATGAAGACCATCAACTATGCCTTAAAGCACCATATTCCTATGTTCGGTACCTGCCGCGGTATGCAGATCTTAAATATTTATTTTGGCGGAAATATGAATCAGGATATTTCTACCAAGGATATCCACAGCGCTTATTCTGAAAAAGGCAGATGGTATGATAGAAGACATGATACCTTAGTCACAAAGGAATCTTTTTTATACAAAGTTTATGGATCCCGTTTTATTTCCGTGAACAGCGCTCATCATCAGGGGCTGAAGCAGTTGGGCTGGGGATTTAGAACAGTTCAAGTCTCAGACGATGATTTGATTGAGGCAATTGAACACGACAGTCTTCCGATTATTGCGGTGCAATGGCATCCGGAAAGGATGGCTTGCGCTCTACGAAGGGATGATACGGTAGATGGATTGCCGTTGTTTGATTATTTTATTAATACTTATATTGATGAATTTTCGAAATAAACCGGAATCTCCGGTTTTTTCTTTGTGATATTTTTGATAATATGATATCTATAATGAAATAAGAGGTGATTTTTATGAATGAAGAAAAGAAGCCTTTGTATAAAAATCCGTGGCTTTATGTCTATTTAATATCTTTATTTGCGGTCATGTCGCTGATGGCCCAGCTTTTACGCCTAAGAATCTTTCCGACGAAGTATCAGGCTCCTGTGAATGTGGTATTACTTCTCATTCATGGTCTGGC
>JAGAWH010000149.1 GCA_017941505.1 Faecalicoccus sp.
TATCTCTTTTTAAATTTGGACATGATGCTGGTTCGGCTGCAATGATTCGATAATCCTTTTCACTTCTTAATTCTTCACCCATAAATGGTGCAATCAAACCACCAAGATTTGATCCTCCTCCGGAACAGCCGATAATTTTATCTGATTCAATTCGCTTCCTAAGACATAACGATATCCTTCTTTAGTGACAGCGGATTCTACCGCTTCGAAAATAGCACATCCCAAACTTCCACAGGTTCCCGGATATTCCTTTAAAATTTGTCTTCCGGCTTTTGTGGTATTGGAAGGAGAAGGAATAACAGTAGCATTATAAGTACGCATTACTTCTCTGCGAAATGGTTTTTGCCCATAGGAATCTTTTACCATATATACAATATAATCCAGATCAAAATATGAACATGCCATAGATAGTGCTGTTCCCCATAGGCCGGCATCGGTTTCCGTTGTTACGCCTTTTAATCCTTTTTTTAGCATAGCATGCTTGTGCAAGAGCTGAATTCAATTTATGACTTTCATTCGTATTATTTCCTTCAAATTTATAATAAATATGCACCGGTTTTCCTTATACTTTTTTTCAATCGATATGCACGATATAAAGGGGAAGGGCGGAAGGTTTTATAGTATTCCTTAATTTCCTGCGGAATATCAAAATACGGTGTATCATTATCCAATTCTTGTTTTACCAGATCATCACAAAATACTTGGATCAGATCTTCATATTCACAAGGTCTTCTTGTAGTCGGATTGAGCAAAGGAGCCGATTTTCTTTTTTCCTGTTCTTAAAAAATAAAGAGAACTTTTATCCCTTATATTATCCTGGGAAAAAGCTAACTTCTGCGGTGCCACCATGCTTCCATTATTCATGGCTTTCTATCATTAATATCCTACATTACTATTCTTCTTCTACGATTTATTATATTTATGTTAATTATCACAAAAAAGAAAAGAGCGGTTCTGCCGCTCTTTCTCTTATTATCCTATTTTTTTCATTCCGCCCATATAAGGCTGTAATTTTTCTGGAATAGTTATTGTTCCGTCTTTCTGTAAATTGTTTTCCAGGAATGCAATAAGCATTCTCGGTGGTGCAACACATGTATTATTTAATGTATGCGCAAAATATTTATTTCCTTTGCTGTCTTTTACACGGATTCGTAAACGCCGTGCCTGCGCATCTGTCAGATTGGAGCAACTTCCAACCTCAAAATATTTCTTTTGTCTTGGAGACCAGGCTTCAACATCAACAGATTTACATTTCAGATCCGCTAAATCTCCTGAACAACATTCTAATGTACGAACTGGTATATCCAGAGAACGGAAGAATTCTACAGTATTCATATACAATTTCACAAACCATTCACGGCTTTCTTCCGGTTTACATACAACGATCATTTCCTGTTTTTCAAACTGATGAATTCGATATATACCACGTTCTTCAATACCATGAGCTCCTTTTTCTTTTCGGAAACAAGGAGAATAAGATGTATACGTATATGGCAGATCCTTTTCATCCAGAATCGTATCAATGAATTTACCAATCATTGAATGTTCACTGGTACCAATCAAATATAGATCCTCGCCTTCAATTTTATACATCATGCCATCCATTTCTTCAAATGACATAACACCGTCTACAACGGCACTACGGATCATAAATGGAGGAATGACATAAGTAAATCCTTTATTGATCATAAAATCCCTGGCATAACTCAAAATAGCAGAATGCAGACGAGCAATATCTCCCATCAGATAGTAAAAGCCGTTTCCAGCCACTTTTCTTGCACTATCCATATCGATACCTGAATATCTTTCAATTAATTCCGTATGATAAGGAATTTCAAAATCAGGAACAATTGGTTCTCCGAATTTTTCCAATTCAACATTTTCGCTATCGTCTTTTCCAATTGGAACTGTATCATCAATGATATTAGGAATAGCCATCATCTTTTTACGAACTTTATTTCTTAGTTCATCTTCTTTTTCTTCCATGACAGATAACTCTTTCGCAATATCAGCTACTTTTTGTTTAACAAGATTTGCTTCTTCTTTTTTTCCTTGTTTCATCAAGCCGCCGATCTCTTTGGAAATTCTCTTTCTTTGTCCTCGTAGATCGTCCGCAGCTTGTTGTAGTCTACGAAGTTCTTTATCTTCTTCTAATACTTCATCAACTAAATGCAGCTTTTGATCTTGAAATTTCTTTTTCATATTTTCTTTCACAAGATCCGGATTTTCACGCACAAATTTCATATCCAACATATTTGTTTCCTCCTTTTACCATAAAAAAAAGACATTCCTCCAAAAGGGACGATGTCTCGCGGTGCCACCCTTCTTATCTTAAACAAGATCTCTCAACATGATAACGGTATGTACCGAATCGAACTACTATAATTCATTCAATTGCTCAAAGGTGCTTTTCAATAAATCAATGCGATATTCTCACCAGCCATATCGTCTCTGTTTTCATACAATCTATTTACTTTTCCTTCTCAACGCATTCCATTATTTTATACCATTCTTTGCCGTTTTCTGCAATATTAATTCAAATAAAGACTCAAATAGGATATTCATATTTTCATTCCTATCCGTATAATTCTGATTAATCATATGATTATAAAAGAAAAAGGATGATTTTACTCATCCTCTATCTGTTCTTCATGATCTACCAAGGTAATTCGATTTACTTTTGCATCTTCTGTCAAATTGATCAAGCGAACTCCTTGTGTATTTCTTCCGTAAATACCAATATCACTGATCGGCGTACGGATCATAATACCGGAAGTTGATACGATCATTAAATCTTCATTTCCCTGGACAGCGCGTACTATCATCAACTGGCCGGTTTTTTCCGTGACATTCATAGTACTTACACCTTTTTTTCCACGAGATGTTAATCGATAGCTTTGAATATCGCTTCGTTTTCCATATCCATTCTCAGATACGGATAACAGTGTATCACCGTCACTGGAAATGGATAATCCAACAATGTGACCATCTTCCACATTCATTCCTTTGACACCGGCAGCTGTTCGTCCCATCACACGAATCTCATTTTCTTTGAATCGAACAACACGTCCGTTGGAAGATCCAATCAATATCTCATCATCTCCATGTGTCGCTTTTACAAAGAACAATTCATCGTTATCTTTCAGATGAATGGCAATCTTTCCGTTTTTATTGATTCGATCAAAATCAGATAAATCCGTTTTCTTTACAACACCGAATTTGGTCGCAAACAGTAAATATTTATAATCGTTTTCCTGTGGGATTCCCAGCATTGTAGTTACATTCTCATCTTTATCCAGAGAAATTAAATTGACGATTGGCAGTCCTTTGGAAATTCTCGAAGCATTTGGTACATTATATCCTTTGATCCGATATACCTTACCTTTATTAGTAAATAACAACAGATGATCGTGTGTTGACATGGTAATCATCGTATGAATAGAATCTTCATCATTTAGTGTCAAAGATTTAATGCCTCTTCCTCCACGGTTTTGTGCCCGATATGTATCCACAGGTGTCCTTTTGATATAACCGGAAGTTGTCAGGATCAAGATAACATCTTCTCTAGGGATCAGATCCTCGTCATCCATATCTACATAAGAATCAGATATTTCTGTTCGACGTTCATCTCCATATTTATCATTGATTTCTGTCAAGTCATCACGGATGATCTGCAGAACGCGATCATGATTTGCTAAAATATCTTGATAATCGGCAATTTTCAATAAAACTTCCTGATACTCTTTTTCAATCTTATCAATTTCCAATCCGGATAATCTTCTTAACTGCATTGCTAATATTGCACGCGCTTGAATTTCACTAAAGCCGAATTTTTCACATAACTCAGCATTTAAACCAGCTTCATCTTTATGTGATGAACGAATCGTGTGGATAACTTCATCCAGATGGTCGAACGCAATGCGGAATCCTTCCAAAATGTGAGCACGATCTTGTGCTTTCTTTAAATCAAACTTTGTTTTTCTTACAACGACTTCTGTCTGGAAATCAATATAATCTGTAATAATATCTTTTAAAGGTAATTGCCTTGGTCTTCCATTTTCCAATGCCAGCATATTAATACCGAAACTAGACTGCAGTGGCGTTAATCGGAACAATTGATTTAAAATAACGTCTTCCTGCGCATCCTTTTTCAGTTCCATGACAATTCGGATACCTTCCCGGTTACTTTCATCATTTAAATAAGTAATTCCTTGAATTTCCTTATCGTTGATCAAAGAAGCCATCTTGGTAATCAAATTTGCTTTATTGATGGCATATGGAATTTCGTAAAAAATAATTCTTTTCTTACCATTATCCAATTCTTCAATACGGTATTTCGAACGGATCATGATCGAACCGCGTCCAGTCTCATATGCCTGACGAATTCCTTTTCTTCCCAGAATAATACCTCCGGTAGGAAAATCCGGTCCCTTAATAAATTCCATTAATTCAGGTACGGTAATATTCGGATCATCCATAACCGCAAAAATAGCCTGAATGGTTTCTGTCAAATTGTGCGGTGGCATATTGGTAGCCATTCCTACCGCAATCCCCATAGCTCCATTCACTAAAAGATTCGGAATACGACTTGGCAATACAACCGGTTCTGTTTCTTCTCCATCATAGTTTTCAATAAAATCAACTGTATCTTTATTGATATCTTTCAACATTTCCATGGATATTTTTGACATTCTCGCTTCGGTATAACGCATAGCCGCAGCTCCATCTCCATCTAGAGATCCGAAATTTCCATGCCCGTCGATCAATGGATATCGATAAGAAAAATCCTGTGCCATACGAACCATCGCATCATAAACAGCAACATCTCCATGAGGATGATATTTACCGATAACTTCACCGACAATACGTGCACTTTTCTTATGTGCTACATTCGCTGAAATATTTAATTGATTCATCGCGTGAAGAATACGTCTATGTACTGGCTTTAAACCGTCCCTTACATCGGGAAGGGCACGTTGTACAATGACAGACATGGAATAGTCCAGAAAATCCTCACGGACTTCTTTCGATATTTCAACTTCTTCTACGACATCATACTTTTTATTTTCATCGGACATAATGACCTCCTGTTAATAATCAAGATTTGCATATACTGCATTTTCTTGAATAAATTCTCTACGAGGATCGACTTGTTCTCCCATTAATAACTCAAATGTGCTGTCAGCATATTCAGCATCAGCAATCGTCACTCTTTTCAAAATTCGGTTTTTCGGATCCATTGTGGTTTCCCATAGCTGTTCCGCATCCATTTCTCCCAAACCTTTATATCGCTGCACTTTATATCCATCTTTCAATTCATTACGGATGGCATCCATCTCCTGTTCTTTATAGGCGTACATGATCTTTTTTCCTTTTTGTACTTTATAAAGAGGAGGCTGGGCAATATATACGTATCCTTGTTCAATGACCGGTTTCATATAACGATATAAGAATGTCAGCATTAATGTTGCAATATGAGCACCATCCACATCGGCATCGGTCATGATAACAATTTTATGATAGCGTAATTTAGAAACATCCACCTCATCTTTGATACCACAACCAAAGGCAGTGATCATACTGCGAATTTCTGCATTATCAAAGATTCTATGTTCCCTGGCTTTTTCTACATTAATGATCTTTCCACGTAAAGGAAGAATTGCTTGTGTTTTAGCATCGCGCCCTTGTTTGGCGGATCCACCGGCAGAATTACCCTCGACGATATATATTTCACATTCGCTTGCATCTTTACTGGAACAATCTGTCAGTTTTCCCGGTAAAGAGGAAATGCCATCCAATGCGGATTTTCTTCTTGTCAATTCACGTGCTTTCTTAGCAGCTAATCGTGCTTTGGATGCTAGAGAAGCCTTATCAATAATCGCTTTGGCCGCATCTGGATTCTCTAAAAAATAGCGTTGCAGATGATTGCCGACAATACCGGAAACTATCTTTCGCACTTCACTGTTTCCTAATTTTGTCTTTGTCTGGCCTTCATACTGTGGATTTGGATGCTTGACGGAGATAATGCATACAATTCCTTCTTTTACATCATCCTGAGTCAATGTCTCATCTTTTTTTAGCATATTATGCTCTTTGGCATATTGATTGATAACACGTGTTAAAGCCATACGGAATCCATCTTCATGGAATCCACCTTCGTGTGTATGAATATTGTTACAGAAAGAATAAATATTTGTCTGATAACCGTCATTATACTGTAAAGCAACTTCAGCCAGAATATTATCTACCAATCCTTCACAATAAATCACTTCATCATTAATTTTTGAACGATTCTTGTTCAGATAACGGACATATTCAATAATTCCTCCTTCATAACAATAATCTTTATGAATTTCCGGATCTGTTCGTTTATCTGTTAATGTCAATCGGATCTTTTTATTTAAAAAAGCCAGCTGACGAATACGTGTATTCAAGGTTTCAAAATCATACGTCGTTGTTTCTGTAAAAATAGTCGGATCCGCTTTAAATCGAACCAGTGTTCCTGTTTCTTCGGTTTTTCCGATGACTTTTAATGGTCCGGAAGCCTGACCACCATTTTCAAATAATATAGAATAGATTTTTCCATCCTGATATACATTGACTTCCATCCATTCGCTTAATGCATTGACAACACTGGCACCAACACCATGCAAACCACCAGAAACCTTATATGCACCACCACCGAATTTACCACCGGCATGCAAAACCGTCATGATCGTTTCTACCGCACTAACGCCTGTTTTTTCATGAATGCCGACCGGCATACCTCGTCCGTTATCGCGAACCGCAATAATATCACCAGGTTCAATAACTACATCAATCCGATCTGCAAATCCAGCCAATGCTTCATCGATTCCATTATCAACAATTTCCCATACCAGATGATGCAAACCACGGGCACTTGTAGAACCGATATACATGCCTGGACGAAGACGTACAGCTTCCAGCCCTTCCAAAACCTGGATATCGTCGGCTGTATACGAATGTTCGACTGCTGTGGCTTCATTTTCCAGCGTTTCAAATTCCTGTATTTCTTTATTCAATTCTTCCTGACTCATTAGAAAGCCTCCCTTATCATTCCATTTTCGACCATATACAAATGATATGAACGATTCATAAACCATTCTTTTTTTACAGGTTCGGTTGTCGTAATAAAAATTTGCATAGAATCCGGTAAATTTTGTATCAATGATCGTTTTCTTTCGTTATCCAATTCACTGAATACATCATCCAGCAATAAAATCGGATATTGATGGCTCTTATCTTTGATAATATCTGCCAGTCCTAGTTTTAAAGCCAGTAAAAAACTTCTTTTCTGTCCCTGACTGGCAATTTCATAGACCGGCTTATCATTGAGAAGAAAGACAATGTCATCTTTATGAATGCCGGCCATTGTCTGCTTATAATACTTGTCTTTGGATTGATTCTTGTCATAAATGTCTTGTAATTGACTTTCCATATCCTCATTTATATCTACAAATGTCTTATAAACAGCACCAATTTTTTCTTCTTTTTTTTCAAAAAAAGGATATAAATTTTGTGACTTTTCCATTAATTCTTTAATAAACTGCGACCTTTGTCCAATAATGACTAACTGATCCTTTATCATTTGATCTGTATAGGTCTTTAACAACACATCATCTACTTTATCCATTTTCAAAATTTGATTTCTTTCTTTTAATAAATTCTGATAATGAGAAAGCGTATATGTATACGTCTTTGATAATTTGATCAGTTCCATATCAATAAAATGTCGTCTGTTTCTTGGAGATTTTTGAAAAAGAATCATATCATCCGGACAAAATAAAATAGCATTTACAATACCTACAAAATCCGAATACTTATTAACCGGATTCTGAAATCGGAATAGATGCTTTTTTTTATCTGTAACAATGATTTTTAAATCCTGGATTGTTTGATTGGATTCTACTTTCGCTTCTATCTGCATATAATCCTTATCCTGTTTTACCAGACTGGAAAGCTGTCCGGTACGAAAGGAGTGCAGATGACTTAAAAAATAAATGGATTCTATCAGATTTGTTTTTCCTTGTGCATTCTTTCCACATAAACAGTGAATGCTGCTGCTTTGAAAGGTGACAGAACAAGATTCATAGTTTCTGAAATTCTGTATATTCAGTTGATTCAAATTCATCGGATTTCTATCCTTTGTTCATCAATTTGAATACAATCTCCCTTATAAAGCTTTTTTCCTCTTCTTTGTTCCGGTTGTCCGTTGACATAGACCTTGTGTTCCTGAAGAAAAAATTTAGCCTGTCCTCCACTATAGATAAAATCACAGGCCTTTAATAATTGAGATAATGTAATATAGTCATTTTCTAACTTAAAATCCATGAAGTTCCCCTTTATGCTTTAGTATTATACCATATTTTGAATTTTATAACTATAAGAATCCCCCCTATTTGAAAATAAAAAAAGCCTTAAACAGGCTTTTAAATGAATCAATCGTAACTTCTTACTGGTACAATGATCATAATAGCAGAATCGTCTTCCGGATTGATGATACGAATTGGTTTCATTAACCCTGAAAATTTTAATTCTACTTTTTCACAATGTAATGCTCTTACTGCATCCAGCAAAAAGGATCCGTTACATGTTAATGTCAATGGTTCTCCTTGATAAATACAATCTGTCATAACTTCATCGGAGTTACCAATTTCTGATGAACTTGTTTTTACACGAACGATGTCTTCCGAACATTCTAATTTAACCAGATGGATCTTATCGTTCCGAATAAAGTTTGTACGATCTACGATACTGGTCAGTTCATGAGATGATACGACCAAAGTAGCTACGCTGCTTGTTGGAATGATTCGTTCAACCTCAGGAAAGCTTCCATCCAAAAGACGTGTCTGGAAGATGGTCTGATCAAAGATGAATTGCGCTTTCTTTCGATCGATATACATATCTATTTGTTGTTGTTCATCGGATAAAGATTTAACAACTTCGGATAAAGACTTATTCGGAATGGTTACGTTCATATCTGCTTTCGAATCAATTGTTACTTTTTTTCTAGCCAGTCGATAAGAATCTGTACCGGAACAATACAACTGATTCTGTTGAATATTAAAGTTGATTCCCATTAATACCGGTCTTTGTTGATCATTATCTCCACATGCATAAGCAGTCTGATTGACAATATCTTTTAGATCGGATGTACTGATATGAATGGCTGTTTCCGGTTGAGAGAAATCAATATTCGGATATTGTTCTGCCTCGATGCCATTTAAATTAAATTGTCCGTTATTGCTTGTAATGCGTACCAATTCAAAATCCATTAATTCCATTTCAATAACAGGACTATCGATCTTACGTACGATTTCCAACAGATATTTTGAATCCATGACAATTGATCCTTCGGATTCAATCTTTAATTGATTTTGTTCATCCGATTCAATCATCGTGCGAATAGAAATATTAGAATCACTTCCTGTTAATATAATCTTATTGGCTTCTACACGAATATGGATACCGGATAAAGCTGGTAGCGGTGAGAACACGCTGATTGCACGAGATGTCACAGATAGCTTATTGTAAAAATATTTACGATCGATTGAGAATTTCATAAATTCATCTCCTTTGTCTTTATTTATTAGTGTAACAATAATAAGGTGTGGAAAACGTGGATAACTTTTGATCAAATGCTTATTTTATCCATAAAACCTTGAATATACGTCTGTGGAAAAGCAGGGATTTATATGGAAAACTATTCCAGGTTTTCCTTGATTTTTGTCATAGCGATAGAAAAAGCTTTGTCCTGTTTTAAAAGTTTGGCAGCTCTATCATAAGAACTTTTGATCGTAGAATGATCTCTGTGTCCTAATTCATTGCCGATTTGTGTCCAAGACGTATCTAGCATTTCATGTGTTAAGTATACAAACATATGACGCGCTGTTACCAGACGTTTTTGCCGGGATTTTCCTTCTATATCTCTATAAGACATGCCATAGAACCGGGTTACAGCTTTTTTTATCTGTTTTGGCGTTAATTTTTCCGGTTTTGACATAACAATCTGATCAGATAAAATCATTTTTGCAAAATCCAGGTCTATAACCTCCGGATTCTCCAAGGTTGCATTAAATAAAAGTTTATTTAA
>JAGAWH010000150.1 GCA_017941505.1 Faecalicoccus sp.
ATTTACTAAAACATATGCGCTATAGTATTAAAAAAGGCAGTACCTTGTGATACTACCTTCTCTTGCTTTTTGGTTTATTAAAATAGTCGATAATTCGCTGCTCATTGTCAAAACAACGGGGTATTTTTAACTCATAAATCTCCCGATGCACTGTCTGCATGTCGGTTACATCCTCTTCTTTGATCAGTCCTGAAATCACCAGATATTCATCCTGAACATCCAGGTTTTCCGGACGTTTGACAAAGTCAGTAATCGTATGGATTCGATTTTTTTTCGATGCGAATAGAGGCCGTGTTTCCTTACGGGTATACAGCTTTCCTTTATCAAACCACACTTGAACAGATTTAGCCATCCGCATGCGATCATAATATAAATACCCGGAAACAGGTACCGCCACCAGCAGAAGCATCATGGAAATAAATGCCAGAAACCCAACAATATTTAAATTGATATTCCATCCAAAAAACTGCGGATAATATGCCAGCTGTAAAAACAGCAGACAGAAGCCTAAGCTCCAGTACATGATACGAAAATATTTTTTACCGTAGTGTTCACGGAAAAACTTCTTATTAAAATGCATAATCAAAACCTCAACTAATTCCGTATTCTATCAGTTGATAAAGCTTTTTTCAAACTATTCAGATTATTTTCCTGTATTATAGCTTTTCCGCACCAGAAATTCGGCTTTTTTTCCTTCACTCCATTGGTGTACGGAGCGGTAATATCCGCTGGTCCTTGCCCATATTTCGGTCTTTTTAGAACAATGCGGGCAGATCTCTTCAATGCCGTATAAATATCCATGGTCCGGACAGATGGAATAAATCGGTGATATCGCAAATACCGGTACCGGATAGTTTGAAGCAATTGACTGCACCAGTTTGCGAATCGCTTTCCACTCACTTGTGCCTTCTTTAAGATTCACATCAAAAAGCGTTCCGCCGCTGTACAGCTTTAAAAGCCCGGCTTCCCTGTCCAGAGCATCAAATACATCTTCTGTCGCATCGGCCGGCAGCATGGTCGAATTTGTATAATATACGTATTTATGCATATCCGGATATTTTTCCTGATCCATCTGAGCAAGTCTTGTAGAAACGCTTTCTGCCGGAGTAGCCTCCAATACATAGAGGGAACCGTATTGATTCTGAAATTCGATCAGACGGCCGTTAATATGCTCTAAAACGCGTTTGGCAAAGGCAAGAGCACTTTCATCCATTAAATTCCTTTCAATCCAGGATGCATTCAAACAGGCCTCATTCATTCCAAGTACCCCAATGGTAGATGCATGGTGGCTGAAATCATCAATATATAAGCTTGTATACGGATACAAACCCGCCTTTAACAGTTTTCCCAAAACCTGGCGTTTCACATTCAAACTTCTTGCCGCTGTTCTCAATAGATCATCTAACCGTTCAAAGAACTCATCTTCATTTTTGGAAAGATAGGCAATTCTCGGCAGATTTAAGGTAACGGTTCCGATGCTGCCGCAGCACTCTCCATAACCGAAAAAGCCTCCGGATTTATGCAGTAACACATTAGGATCGAATGTCATATAACGGCTGGTTCGCTGATCCTTGGAGCACATTGATGTTGAAATTCCGTTAATAAAATGCGGTGTACCGTATTTAGCCGTCAACCTAAACAACAATTCATTATTTTCCGAGTCTTTCCAGTCAAATTTATCACTCAGCCAGATAGAAGGGATCGGAAATTGGAATCCTCTTTTGATATTATCACCCTGTAATAAAATCGAAAGAAAAGCCTTCTGAATCAACGTCATAGCCGACTTGCAGTCTCCATAGGTAAAATCCTGTTTTACTCCGGCAATTTCGCAATACGTATCTTTTAGATCTTCCGGAATATTCCAGTCAAATGATACACAGCTAAAAGGAGCCTGTGTTCCCCATCTGCTCGGTGTATTTAAGCCATATATCAAACTCTCTATGGCTTCGTAAACATCACGATAGGATAATTTATCCTTTTTTACAATCGGAGCTAAATAGGTATCCAGAGAACCGATATATTGAGCGCCTGCCCATTCATTTTGAAGAATACCTAAAAAGTTGACAATCTGATTAACAGCTGCCGGTAAATGTTTGGGAGGACGGGATGACATTCTTGACTGGATACCGCCAAGTCCCTCGTGTAACAGGGTTCCTAAAGGCCATCCGGCGCTGTCCGGCGTCAACATATCTAAATCATGAATATAGAAATCGCCATCTTCATGAGCTTTCTTAATTTCATCATCATAGATTTCGGACAACCAATAGTTGGACGTAATAGCTCCCGAATTGGATAAGATCAATCCCCCAACGGAGTAAGTACGTAAGGAATCATCTTCAAATTCATCCCCATAATTCAAATATTGATCTACAAGCTGGCGATAATCATTGGCCGCATTATTGAGCTGGCGGACGTTTTCCCTCTGTTTACGGTATAAAATATACGCCTTCGATACCTGGGCATAACCTGTCTGTGAGAGTACCTTTTCAGCGCTATCCTGTATATCTTCCACCTGAATAATGCCGTTTTTGATCTTAGGCTGGAAATCCGCTGTCACATGGAGCGCCAATGTTTCAATGATCGTGGAATCCCATTGGGCCTTGACCGAATCAAAGGCTTTTTCCAATGCGCTGCATATTTTCTTAATGTCGAAATCAACAATGGTATGATCTCTTTTTTCAACTTGAATCATCTTTACTCCCCTTTGATTATCGTATTTTCTATGATGGTCTGAACAATCTTACCTATTCTTTCCATTTCTTCCGGTTCAAAACCGTGTAATGTTTTACGGTTATCTTCCGCTTTATACGATTGAATCACATAACGCTTTGCGCCCTTGATCCATTTTGCCATCTCAATGATGGCAGGAATGGAATGAAATTCCTTAACCAGTGTGGTTCTAAATTCATAGTCCACTTTATTGCTTAAAAGAAAGTCAACGCTTTCCTGAACGGGTGATATATCGTAGTTTTTTAAACCGATGGTCTGGGCATACCGAGCCGGATCGTTTTTTATATCCATGCTGACAAAATCAACTAAATTCTGTTCAACAGCAGCCTTTAACCGATTCGGAAAAGAACCGTTGGTTTCAATTTTCACCTTATATCCTAATGATTTCACATAATTCAAAAAGTCAAATAATTCCGGATGCATAAACGGCTCCGGGTTACGTATTACGACTGCTTCAATAATTCCCTTCCGCTTTTCCAGATAATCCTGAATCTCAAACAAATCGATTTCCAGTGCGTTTTCCTTTAAATAGATTAAATGCGAACGGGTGCAGTGCGGACAATGGAAAGTACATCCATGCATTGCCAGCGTGGTTGCGATCTTATCCGGATAATCAAACAGAGACACTTTAACATGTTCAAAAAACTGTATGTTTTTCTCCGACTGTTTAGCATAGTCGCGGGCATTGGCTGCCATCGCCTGATAAAACTCGGAGAAATCATCCAGCTTGTCCGGGTCTAAAGAGCGGATAATGTGTTTCCACCATTCCCTTCGTATTTCATAAATATCATTCATAATCTGTTTTCCGATATCGGTTGTATAACATTCTTTCGCACGCTTATCTTTCGGATTCGGTAAAACCTGAATATATCCCAGGTTCTCCAGTTTTTGAATGTTTTTTGTAACCGTGCCCTTATCGTATCCACCCTCCAATGCGATTTTCTGCATAGAGATGCCTTCATTTTCAAAGACATAAATCATCATAGGTAACTGTCCGTACGTGAGCCCGTAATCCTGCAGCTTTGAATCATAATATTTCTGTGCGCTTCGATATAAAATACTGATATCCATCAAGAGATCATATTGTGTTTCCATATTAGAATATTACCATTCAATAGTGGAAGGTTCAACTATCCCTCATCCCAGAAAAAAAAGCCTTGTCAGGCTTTCACATGAATATATTGACTGTTTGTGCACTTTGGCTTTTCAACAGAAGGTTTCTGGCTATGCTGTTTAAAAAGCTTATAGACCACAATCAGGATGGCTGCACCGAAAAGCACATATCTTGTAGTGGGAGATATCACAGCTGCATAGGTATTGTTGATCTGGGCAGAAGAATACGGCAGGACATATATACTCAAGAAAAACATACAGGCAGCCATAAATAAATTAACAACGATATTAAATGGGATAAAGCCCGGACTGATCGTGGCAAAGGCAATCGCCGAAGATACCGTAACCGGTAATCCGTAATTCATCGTTAAATAATTGACAAGAAACGGACATACCAGCAGCTGTACCAACATAAAGATTCCGGTCTTCTTTGTATCAAGAAACATTTGTGCGTAGCCGCTGATTTTATATGAAATCACAATCATCAAGACGGCAAGACCCAGCCAATCTAACAATTCATAGGTATTGGTATAAAAGATAGAAGGATTGGTAAACCAAAGATAGCCGGCAGTGGAAAGAACCGCTAAAATAGTAAATCTAGTTAAAAATCGACTGATCGTTTGAATAAATTTCATCCATATCACCTCGTTTTTCCATGATGATACATCAACTCAACTGTCATTTCAAGTTGATAACGGTTTCAAGATTTTCTCACCAAAAAAGACTGTCATTTGACAGTCCTTATCGTTCGATCGTTGTTTCTAATTTATCGTCACGAACTACAACGTCGTGAGCTCCGCCTTCTACAATACTTGTGCTGGATACCAGAGTCACTTTAGCGTTTTCCTGTAATTCAGGAATCGTCAGGCATCCGCAGTTACACATAGTATGCGTAATTTTTGAGATTGTTAAGGCAACGTTGTCATGCAGAGCACCTGCATATGGAACATAAGAGTCAACGCCTTCCACAAAGGACATCTTGGCATCTCCTCCTAAGTCATAACGCTGCCAGTTTCTGGCACGGGCACTTCCCTCGCCCCAATACTCCTTCATATAGTTTCCGTTTAGGGTAACTAGTTTATTCGGAGCTTCTTTAAAGCGGGCAAAGTAACGTCCTAACATCACGAAATCAGCACCGAAAGCCAATGCCAAAGTGATGTGATAATCATGCACGATACCACCATCGGAACAGATTGGTACATATACACCGGTTTCCTTAAAGTATTCATCACGGGCACGGGCAACATCCAATGTGGCAGTCGCCTGACCGCGTCCGATTCCCTTCTGTTCACGGGTGATACAGATCGATCCGCCGCCGATTCCAATCTTCACAAAATCAGCACCTGCATCCGCTAGAAAGCGGAATCCATCTCCATCTACTACGTTTCCGGCACCTACCTTTACGGTATCACCGTAAGTTTCACGAATCCACTCGATAGTCTTTGCCTGCCATACGGAATAGCCTTCACTGGAATCGATACATAAAATATCTACACCTGCATCTACCAGAGCAGGAACACGTTCCTTATAGTCACGGCTGTTAATTCCGGCACCTACCAGATAACGCTTATGATTATCTAAAATTTCGTTTGGATTATCTTTATGGGAGTCATAGTCCTTACGGAACACAAAAGAGACTAATCTTTGGTTTTCATCAACAATCGGAAGCTGATTCAACTTATGATCCCAGATAATATCATTTGCCTGTGATAAGGTAATATCCTTGTCCCCAACAATCAGTTTTTCAAACGGAGTCATGAATTCTTTTACCTTTACATCCGGAGACATACGGCTGATTCGATAATCACGGCTGGTGATAATTCCAACCAGTTTCCCATCCGGCAACCCATTTTCTGTTACTGCCATAGTGGAATGGCCTGTTTTATTTTTAAGAGCGATCACATCCGCTAAAGTAGATTCCGGGGATACGTTGGAATCGCTTCCTACAAAACCGGCTTTAGTCGCCTTTACAGCACGTACCATGCGCGCCTGTGATTCAATCGGCTGGGAGCCAAAAATAAAGCTAACTCCACCTTCTCTTGCCAGTGCTACTGCTAAATCAACACCGCTGACAGCCTGCATAACAGCAGAAACCATAGGAATATTTAAATGCAGGGATGGTTCTTCCCCTTTTTTAAATTTTACTAACGGTGTTTTTAAGCTGACATTTTCCGGAATATGTTCTTCCGATGTATATCCTGGTACTAATAAATACTCGTTAAAAGTTCTGGATGGTTCTTCAAAAAATTTAGCCATATTTTTCTCCTTTTTTCTTTGGTATTAGTCCATATTTTATGCATCTAAATAATGTCTGTCAAGCAGTGATTTAAAATCTTACATCTGGCATATGACTACACTGTACGGTGCAATGGTGATCGATTCTGTATACAGTGCATTCGATAGACCGTTATCGAAAATAACTTCTGCATTTTCATGCAGGTTATATCTAAATGTCCTGTCAGTAGGATTAAAGAATACGACACACCTGTCATTTCTATATTCTGTCTTATATACAAGCGCAATATCCTCAATCGTAGATAGGGATACGTTTTTTTCAATTTCTTCGGTATGCCTTAATCGAAAGCAGGGATGAGACTTCCGTATTTGAATGAGTTTTTTAGTTTGATACACAACATCAATAAACTCATCTCTTCGGTTATAGTCTATCCTATTGTAGAAATCCGGCCGGTTATAACTGTTTCCTAAGCCCAGTTTGGTGCGACAGAATTCCTGCCCTGCATGTAGGAAAGGTACACCCTGTGCCAGCAGAACCATCGCATTGGCCAGCACCTGTCTTTTTTTGCGAACATCCTGAGAGTCATATTTACAGGCAACTTCATTTTTATCCCACAAGGTATGGTTATCATGGCACTCTACATAGTTGATTACTTTTTGCGGTGTAGAGAAATAATGATCCAGGCAGGAGCCTGCCATAACCATCTTTACGGTTTCAATTCCTTCGACATTACCGCCGATATAACCTCTTTGTTCAAGAATACCGGTTGATCCCTTAATGGCTTCTCTAAACCGGTCGGAGAAATGACCGACCTTATCCATTTTTGCCTGGTTGTTCTGAGAAGCTCTCAGATCCTCCGGAACAAAGCTTGCCATGTTCCAGCCTTCGCCATACAACATAAATCCCGGCTTTAATTTAGTACATTCACTTGCCAGCATATTCATAAACTGGTAGTCTAAAATGCCCATCAAATCAAATCGGAAACCGTCAACATCGAACCATTGAATAATTCTTTTACACGTATCGATAAAATAACGCCTTGCCATGATCGGTCGAGTATCAATATCATTGCCGCAGAAGCTTCCGTTTGAGAATTCTCCTTCTGTATTCATCAAGAAGTAATAGTTAGGTACCATCGCCTCTAAGGCAAATTTATTCTTGTTGTAGACATGGTTAAACACCAGATCCAAATTAACTCTTAAGCCCGATTTATGACAGCGATAAATCATTTCCGCAAATTCTAAGACCGTTTCTGCTGCATCCGTACAATCGGTAGAATAAGTTCCTTCAAAACACCGGTACTGCATCGGATCATAGCCCCAGTTATAGTAAAGATTTGGATGTGCATCATCGACACTTCCAAAGTCGAACACCGGCATAATCTGGATATGGGTTACTCCCAGTGACTTCAAATAACTAAATCCGGTAGAACGGGAAATCGTTTCCTCGTTTTCTTCGGTAAAGCCTACAAAAGTTTTTGGATAGCGGACTCCGATATCTTTCTGGCTTGTCATATCACGAATGTTAACCTCATAAATCACCGCATCGGTATTGGAGTTGAGAGGTTTCATATAAATTTTATCCGGGAATTTCAAATAATCCTTAGATTCCACAACACTGTACTTGGAATTCGGACCTGAAAATGAAGAATATGGATCTACACATTGATTCCACTTCCCGTTTACACGAATGGTTAAAAAGTATTCATATCCTCTTAAATCCCCTGCGATACCTACGGTAAAAATACCGTGATCTTCACGATGGAGATCATAGTAGCTGCGCTTCTTGCCGTTTTTTAGATGCAGAACAACTCTGTTCGCTGTCGGTGCCCAGAATTTAAAGACGGAATGCGTAGGTGAATATGTTAAACCTAAATCATCTTTATCATATGCATTTTCGGCATCAAATCGGCGTGTCTTAACAATATGGGAATAAATACAGTAAACATTCTGAGCATGTTCTTCGAAGATCAGATACTCTTCTCCGATCGTAATGTCACCTTCGATACGAAGTTGGTAATGTGTGTATCCGTTATAATAATCGGTTTTCGATAGAATAGTTAAAGGGATGATTCTTTCCTTGGAATCTTTGATGTGAAATGAATTGGAACTGCCTCCATAAAAGGTCTTTTTCATGTATACATTAATTAAATCATAATCGTCAAAATAGGCCTCATAATCTTCAATCATTCGCATATATCAATTCCTCTTTCGTAAAACTTATTTTACCATGTATTAGGACAAAAGAGTAAAAAAATGTTAAACTCAATGCGAAAGAGGATGATAAAAATGGAAAAATACAGAATTGAAGAAGATGTATTAGGAAAAATGAAAGTTCCTGCTGATAAATATTGGAAATCACAGACCCAGAGATCTTTAGAAAACTTTAATATCGGGGACGAATTGATGCCGGCATCCATCATCCAAAGCTTTGTACTTCTTAAGGAAGCGTGCGCGGATGCCAATCACCATTTTGGTAAAATCACCGATGACCAGCATGATGCCATTGTGCATGTTACACAAGCGATCCTTTCCGGAAAATACAGCGACCAATTCCCGCTTCATGTCTGGCAGACAGGCTCCGGTACACAATCCAACATGAATGTAAATGAAGTCATTTCCATGATTGGAAACGAATATGCCGGAAAAGAAATCTTACACCCAAATGATACGGTGAATTGTTCGCAAAGCTCAAATGACACCTTTCCGGCTGCGCTGCATATTATGATTGCACAGCGTATCATTCAAGATTTGTTTCCGAAGATGGAAAATATGATCAAAACACTGAAAGAATTGGAAAAGGCAAACGAAGGAATTATTAAAATCGGACGTACACACCTGCAGGATGCAACACCGTTATATTTCTCCCAGGAAATTAGTGGATGGACTTCGATGATCGAACACTCCCTGGCACAGATCAAAGACAGCCTGCAGTATGTTTATGAGCTTGCGATCGGTGCAACAGCAGTTGGTACAGGAATTAACTGTCCAAAGGGATTTGATGAGATTGTATGTGAACTTCTTAAGAATAAAACCGGAATTGATTTCCGTCCCGATCCGAATAAATTTCATGCACTAACCTCAAAAGATGCCTGTGTATTTGTGAGCGGTGCATTAAAAGGTTTAGCTGCCAACTGCATGAAAATCGCAAACGATGTGAGATGGTTAGCTGCCGGACCTCGCTGTAATATTCATGAAATCGAAATTCCTGCCAACGAGCCCGGTTCCAGCATTATGCCGGGAAAAGTGAATCCGACACAATGCGAAGCCTTAACCATGGTTGCCGTGCAGGTTATGGGGAATGATACCGCAATCGGAGTAGCAGCAAGCCAGGGAAATTTTCAATTGAATGTATTTATGCCTCTGATTGCCTATAACCTGGATCAAAGCATTCGCCTGTTAAGTGATTCGATTGATTCCTTCACAAAAAAATGCCTTGTCGGATTAAAGGCCAATGTAGATGTTATGGAAGAAAATCTGCATAATTCTTTGATGTTGGTAACCTGCTTAAATCCAATCATCGGATATGAAAAAGCCGGAAAAGCTGCCAGATATGCCTTCACAAATAATCTAAAACTCAAGGAAGCAATATTAGAGCTTGGATATCTTGATGAAAAAACTTTTGATGAGGTCGTTGACCCGAAAAAAATGATCCAACAATAAAAGCCGTGAAAACTCACGGCTTTTTATAATAACGGGCTGAATACTTTTAAGAAGGAGCGGTAGGCTTTTACCACCCAGCCTGTTTGGGCACAATCGTTTAAAGTCACTTCTCGGCTGGCATTAAAGATATTCTTAAAATCCTTTTTGATGTTGTGAATACACTTTGTTTCATGCATCCAGACACCGCATTCGTAATTCATATTATAGGAACGGAAATCCATATTAACCGTTCCGACAATAGCGCTGCGATCATCACTGACACAGACTTTTCCATGGATAAATCCCGGCGAATATTCATAGATGCGGATTCCCTTTCTTAAGAGTGTTTCAAAATTTCCCTTGGTCACTTCGTAGACGGCTTTTTTATCCGGAATGCCTGGAACGACAATTCGGACATCTACACCATTGTTGACAGCTAAAGCCAGAGAATCAATCATCTCCTGATCCAGTATCAAATACGGAGTGGAAATCCAAAAGTATTTTGCTGCACAATTCAAAACATTGATCTGCATGTATTTTCCCGTATGATTGTTGTCGGTTGGCGAATCAGTGAAAGGAAGAACATATCCATCCGGTTTATGGTAATCCTGTTTTTCTGCAGGAAGAATATAATCTTCATATTTAGAAGGAAGTTCTGTTTCATAATTCCATATTTGAAGAAAAGAAATGGTGAAAGTTTCAACTGCTTCTCCGCGAATCATACACCCCATATCCTTCCAATGACCGAAGCGTACCTTGGCATTGATATATTCATCCGAAATATTACAGCCACCGGTAAAGGCAACTTTTCCGTCGATAACTAAAATCTTTCGATGATCACGATTGTTCATCTGTATGGCAAGCTGAGGATGAATTTCATTAAAAATCTGTGTCTTGATACCCATCTCATTTAAGGTCTTATCATAATTTGACGGAAGATATGTACTACAGCCCCAGTCATCATAGATCAAACGTACATCGACTCCGATATCCACTTTATCCTTTAAGACCTGTAAGATACTTTGCCACATATGACCGTCATTAATGATAAAAAACTCCAAAAAAATAAAAGATTCAGCCTTTTGAAGCTCTCTTAAAAAAGCGATATACTGCTCTTCTCCGGTTGGGAAATACTCTACGGTTGAATTATTAAAAACAGGAAAATATCCGGTTGACCAGGCAAGAGTGGTCATGCGGTCTAAGACAATATCCTTGGAATTCGATTCAAGAACATTGATGTTGTTCAACGCATATCGTTTATAATCCGATAAGGCCTGCCGGTCTTTGATCATTAATTTTTTCGGGATGGTACGACCACCGAACAAAAGATACAAAGCACCGCCAAATAACGGAAATGACATGATCGCAAGAATCCATAGAATTTTTGAATTTCCATCTAAATCTCTGTCTACAAGATGAATGCAGATCAAAGTGCTAAGTATCGTTAAAAGATAAGAAATAATCGCAAATTCACTGGATAGATAATATAACACCAGAACAATAAAAAGGACTTGAAAAAGAATAGCCAAGCCAATAAAAAAAGCTTTTGATTTAAAAAAACGTAAAAAGGTACTCATGTCCATATGTTATCACAGAGAGAAATGAAAAAAAAGGCATAAAAAAAGGACCCGGCAACGTGCTATCTTCGCAGGGGCAGGCCCAACTATTGTCGCCGCTGAAGTGCTTAACTTCTGAGTTCGGGATGGGTTCAGGTGTGTCCACTTCGCTGTCGTCACCGGATCTTTCTTGAAGGATCGC
>JAGAWH010000151.1 GCA_017941505.1 Faecalicoccus sp.
AGTATTCAAGAATGAAAAAGAAGCTTCCGTAAGAGATTATCTTCACGTTGTTTTTCATTGTGTTTATCGCCATATGTATCTTCATACTCTTTTGAATCAAGATATATGGAATCTGGCTTGTGATATTGCCGTAGAAAAAACAATTAATGATCTTGGAATAAAATCAACAGATGCGAAAAGAGCAGCTCTTCAATTGAATACTCTGAATGAGTTGGAAAAGGAAGTAAAAGTCCTCACGGCAGAAAAGATATATTATCATTACTTGGATCAACAGCTTTCTCAAGCACAACTTTCAAAATTGGAGGTATTGTTTGCGGCTGACGATCATTCTATATGGTACATGAATGAAGAACATAAAAACAGTTTGTTAGGAATTGATAACGATGATTCAAACGATGAGAATAATGATGAGAATAACGATGATGGTTTGGGTGATGGTATGGATTCTGAAAACGCAACAGGATCTGATTCTGTCGGCTCTGTTCGGCAATTAGAGAATATGTGGAAAGATATATCGGAACATATGCAGATGGATCTTGAAACGTTCTCTAAAAAACAGGGAAATCAAGCAGGGGCATTAGTTCAGAATCTCAGGGAAGTAAATCGTGAGAAATACAACTATGAAGCTTTTCTTAGAAGATTTGCGGTACGTGGAGAAGTCATGAAGATCGATATGGATGAATTTGATTATATCTTCTATACTTACGGACTTAAATTATATGGAAATGTTCCATTAATTGAGCCGTTAGAGTATAAAGAAGTAAAACGAATCAAGGAATTTGTGATTGCGATTGATACTTCAGGATCTACTTCCGGTGAATTGGTGCAGGCCTTTCTTCAGAAAACATATAATATTTTGAAAAGCGAAGAAAGTTTTTTCTCTAAGATCAATGTGCATATCATACAATGCGATACCATTATCCAGGAAGATGCGAAGATTACCAACCAGGATGAATTTGATCAATATATGAAACAAATGAGGATAAGAGGCTTAGGGGGAACAGATTTCCAACCGGTATTTGACTATGTAAATAAGTTAAACAACGAAAAAGAGTTCCAAAACTTAAAGGGATTAGTCTATTTTACGGATGGATGGGGAGATTTTCCAAACAATGCTCCCCAATATGACACAGCATTTGTGTTTGTCGATGATGGTTTTAACAATTATGATGTGCCTTCATGGGCATTGAAGCTCATTTTGCAGAAGGAAGAAATATACGATATGCAGAAATTGTAATTAACGAAACGGAGAAACCTTTATGAAAACAAAAAAGATTACTATGAACGTATCAAAAAAACAAAATATCGTATTACTCGGCAATGGAATCTGCCGATGTTTAGGAATGAACTCCTGTGACGATATTATTGAACAGATCCGTAAAGAGAATAATCCTGAGGTCAATCCGGACATTATGAATAAATTACAATTTCCTCAAAAAATTGTAGTTGCGACAAATGATCATGTTGATGAAAATATGCAGCGCTTAACAAAAGATATGCTTGAATCTACGTATTCTGAAAAGGATATCGGATTCTTAAAACAGCTGATTATGAATTCACCTGATGTCATATTAACTGCAAATTATTCAACAGAATTGGAGAAGGCGGAATATGGGAAATTCACCCGATATACATATAATCAGAATACTACTATTGTGGCGGATTTAAGAAATTCTGCAGAAGAACTCGGACTCAATAGATATATTCCGTTGATGGCCGGCCAAAATGAGAAGCAGTTATGGCATATTCATGGGAACGCTATGAAACCAAAATCAATCGTGATGGGGCATTACTACTATGGTAAACTTCTGCGTGAAATTCAGGAGTATATTCCAAAACTAATGCGACGCTATCACAGTGCCGGACACTCGAATGAACATATTATGCAGATCAAAAGCTGGATTGATTACTTTATGCTGTGTGAAGTTCATATTATAGGATTTTCGATGGACTTAGCCGAGGTTGATTTGTGGTGGCTCTTATGCTGTAAAAAAAGACATTTCCCTGATTCAAAGGTATATTTCTATGAACCGGATGGAAAGTATATTTACCAAAGTGAAAAAGAGCTTTTGATGAAAGCTTATGGGGTAAAGATTATAACCGATGAAAAATTTACAGGGGATTATAGAGAATTCTATCTTAAGTCGATTTCTATGACTGAGTAAGTGAGGTTATTATGAATATTAAGGACGCAAAAGAAGAAATCAAAAATGCGATGCGCGCATATTTTACTAAAGATAAATACGGAGATTATGTAATATCGTTAGAAAAACAAAGACCAGTATTCTTAATGGGACCTCCGGGAATCGGTAAAACCGCCATTATGGAACAAATTGCCTCTGAACTTGGTGTAGGCTTGGTCTCTTATTCCATGACACATCATACAAGACAGAGTGCTTTAGGATTACCTTTTATCGCGAAAAAAACATACGGTGGGAAAGAGTACAGTGTATCGGAATATACCATGAGTGAAATTATCTCATCCGTATACGAAATGATGGAAAGTACCGGCTTAAAAGAAGGAATCCTATTTTTAGATGAGATAAATTGTGTATCAGAAACTCTGGCACCTTCCATGCTGCAATTTTTACAGTATAAAATTTTCGGTAAACATCAGGTACCTGAAGGATGGATTGTTGTTACAGCCGGAAACCCACCGGAATATAATAACTCCGTACACGAGTATGACATTGTTACCTGGGATCGATTAAAACGAATCGATATTGATCCGGATTTTTCAGTATGGAAAGAATATGCATATCAAAAAGGGGTTCACCCTTCTATTATTTCATATCTGGAAATAAAGAAAGATAACTTTTATAAGATCGAAACTACGATTGATGGAAAGACATATATCACTGCCCGTGGCTGGTCGGACTTATCTGATATGATTAAACTATATGAGAAGAACGATATTCCGGTTAAAGAAAGTCTGGTTGTACAATATCTCCGCAATAAAAAAATCGCAAAAGATTTTTCAGTCTATTATGATTTGTTCAATAAGTATCAATCCGATTATCAGGTACCTCAGATTCTTGCGGGCAGAGCAACAGATGAAATTAAAGATCGTGCTAAAAAGGCCAAATTTGATGAACGCCTGGCTTTGTTGGGACTTATATTAGATGCACTTGGAGAAAAATGTCATAATGTATTTCTTGCTGAAAATTCACAGCGTGAATTATTAACTGCTCTGAAAGCCGTGAAAGTCGATTTATCTAAGCCAACGGCAGATGTTAAAAAAGTAATCGATAAACAGATTTCAAGTAGAAATAGTAAGCTGACCAGAGGAAAACAGGCAAAAACACTTTCTAAGGATCAGCAGGATATACTTCATGAAGCTATTGAGAGTCTAAATATGATTGGAAAAAGCTTGTTATTAAACATGCCTTCATCAAACAATGAATCTTTTAAAGAAATCAAGAAGATATTTGATAATAGAACAAAAGATTTAAAGAAATTAGTGAATCAGTGTAAACAATCTTTATCTCATGCGTTTCATTTTATAGAAGACGTATTTCCGGATGGAAATGAGATGCTAATTTTAGTCACTGAACTTACGATGAATTATTATACTGCCACTTTTATCAGTCGTTTTGGCTGTGATGAGTATTTCGAACATAATAAAGAATTGTTGTTCTATGACAGACAGAAAGAGATTATTCAGGAAATCGAAAATCTGGATTCTGATTTGTTATCCTAATTTGCGATTGTTTTGAAAAGTAATAAGTTCGTCATCTGAGTCGATTGAAAGATCGGCTCTTTTAAATTGAAATAAAGAATGAGAATTACTCTTGTTATTTCAAGTTCATCACTTAAGTTGAAATAAGGAATGTAAAACAAGGTTCTTATTTCAACTTTAACTGTTAAATTGAAATAAGAATGCTATAATTATAGTGTTATTTCAAGTTAAAGGAGGTGGATTCACCATGAATAGGGCAGGACAGTATCGGATGAATCTATCCGGCGAGGCAGCTTATGAATCATATGTTCCTAATCCATTACCACCAAATCCTGAAATCAACATAGATACAGAAATGTTGTCGCTGCTTATAAGGGCAAATAAGGCTATATCTAATTTGGATAGTATTTCTTCCTACATACCGGATATGGAGATGTTTGTTTCTATGTATGTAAGAAAAGAAGCTTTGATGTCATCCCAGATAGAGGGAACCCAGGCAACTCTGGAGGATATTTTAGACCCTCTTATTGATCAAAATACAAACAGAGATGTTGTAGATGTGGTTAACTATATCAGGGCAGCTGAATATGCGATAAAAAGGCTTGATACATTACCTTTGTGTAATAGATTGATAAGGGAAACACATGCAGTTTTGATGGAAAATGTAAGAGGACAGGAAAGAAATCCGGGTGAGTTTAGAAAGTCACAAAACTGGATTGGTGGACAGGGAAGTACTTTAAAAAACGCCCGATATGTTCCGCCTAATACTGTGGACATGGTAGAAGCCATGTCAGATTTGGAAAAATATATGCATTCTGAAGATGAATTAGATGTTCTTATCAAAGCAGCGTTAATTCATTATCAGTTTGAGACGATTCATCCATTTCTTGATGGAAACGGAAGAGTAGGAAGATTGTTGATTCCACTTTATTTGATGGAGAATAAAGTATTAAAAACACCTGCACTTTATATTTCGTATTATCTAAAGAAAAATCGGATTGAATATTATGACAGAATGACAGAAGTAAGAAGAAACGGAAATTATGAACAATGGATTCGCTTTTTTCTTACTGCAGTATTCGAATCTGCTGAAGACGCCATAATTGCAGTAAATCAATTAGCAGCTTTGTCTGATCAGAACCGTGACATAGTAAAAAAGATGGGGCGTGCTTCGAAAAACGGACTGTTACTGCTGAAATATCTGGAAAAGAATCCAATTATTGATATCGGAAAAACAGCAGCTGCATTAAACTTATCTTATAATACCGTATCATCAGCAGTAAAAAGGTTACAGAATGCAGGCAATGGCGTCAACCTAAAAAAAGGTTGGCGTTTTTTATTGTGAGCGGGATTATGTGAACCAAAATACGGATCGGAAAAGCTCAAAGGCAAAAATGTAGTTAAGTATAAAACTTATTAAAACCTATGTTATCAGAGCTTTAT
>JAGAWH010000152.1 GCA_017941505.1 Faecalicoccus sp.
ACAATATCGTAGCCGTTTTCTGCCAGCTCTAAGGCAACGGCCTTACCGATTCCTTTAGCAGCTCCGGTTATAAGTACAATCTTATGCTCTTCCGTCGTATTTTATTATGGTCTTTATGGCACTTACCGTTAATCTTTATCAAGGGAACGTATCAGGCCGGCTTGATGGTCAATCCTATGTATGTGATTAATTTCTTTATCAGCGGTATCCCTTTAGGATTTATCATCACCTGGGTGTATCTTGCCAGTGACAGGTCCATACTTGCCTGTATGATCTATCATCTGTGTGTGAATTTTCTTCAGGAAAAGATTGCCATGACACCGGAAACTAAATGCGTGGAGACACTTGTAGTGATTGTAGTTGCAGCCTATATCGTTTACAAAAACAGAGATATGTTCTTTGAAACCCGGCATGTAGGAAGATTGTTGGAAGAAAGATATGGAGAGGATGAATCTGTCAAAGAACCGGTATTGAATGCTTCTTATTAGCTCTACTTTCCGTAGGTGGTATATTCATGAGTGCTGTTCTACAATTTTGCCATGGAGGGATTTATATGGATCAATATGTGACCGGTACAGTAATCAAACAATTAAGAGAAAAAAATAAGCTGACTCAGCTTCAGCTTGCCGAAAAACTGGGAGTCAGTGATAAGGCTGTTTCAAAATGGGAAACAGGAAAAGGATATCCGGATATAACCTTGTTGGAACCGATTGCCGGGGCGTTTCGGGTTTCAGTGGCAGAGCTAATCGCAGGTAATACGATTCAGAACTCCAATGTATCTGCCAATGTGCTTCGCTCTAAATTCTATGTCTGTCCGATTTGCGGGAATGTGATTCATGGTATGGGTGAAGCTGTGATCTATTGCCATGGCATTCCCTTAAAGCCGTTAGATGCAGAGCTTACCGATTCCGGACATATGATTTTTATCGAGAAATCAGATAATGAGTTCTATGTTCGAATTGATCACGATATGACAAAGACGCATTACATCTCGTTTGTGGCTGCCCTTTCTATGGATGAGCTGCAGATTAAAAAACTGTACCCTCAATGGAATGCCGAAGCTAGATTTCGTATGAGCGGAGTAAAAAAGATTTTCTTCTACTGTAATCGAGATGGCTTATTTTACATGGATGTGATCAAAGGCATTGATGATAAACGCAGTGGTTATGATGATACGGAAGAAAGAAGAGAATTGGAGAAGGCTGCCAAGGCACTGTTTGGATAAGAAAAGAGCGAAATATTAAGTTTCGCTCTTTTTAAATCGTTCCCGTATAAATTGTACAAATATTTTTTCGCTTTCATTTAGATGTTCTGCATACTGCAGCCCAAATGTTAGATCGATGGAAGGGGATATATTTCTAACCACAAATCCGGTCGTATCCAGATTGGAAACAATGGTTTCATCCTCAATCATAACGCCAAGTCCTTCTTTTAAAAGACTGAGTGAGCCGGTCGTACCGCCGGAATAGATAATATTTGGATGAATGTTTTCTCGATGCATGGCATTTTCTAAGATGCGGTAGAAAATGGAATGTCGGGAAGGAACCATTAATCCTACGTTCTGCAGCCGGTATAAAGGAACAATTTTACAGGAGGCAAGAAAATGTTCTTTGGGGATCAAAGCCACCAGGCTTGTGGTGCCGGCTTTGATAAAACCGTTTTTAGGAATTTCATGTTTTTCAAAGGCCATATCCACCAAATGCAGACTGCCATCATAAAAGCTTTTACGAAGATTTTCCAAATTATCTTCCGCCATATGTACGGTAATCTGAGGATGGAGCTTACGAAAGGCAAGAATACTTTCGGTTTGAAAATATAAATGCGAATTATGCGAGCATCCGATCACAATCGCATTGAGGTTTCTTTCCTTGTATCCTTTAATGGCAGCTTCACTGTTTTCTTTTGCCTCAACGATCTGTCTGGCATAACCAAGCCAATATCGCCCGAATTCAGATAAAGAAATCCTGCGGGTAGTGCGCTCAAAAAGCACTTCCCCCAGTTCTTTTTCCAACATCACAATATGTCGGGAAAGGGAAGATTGCGAGATGTGAAGACGCTCAGCTGTGGTGCTGTAATTGAGCGTATCTGCCAGTTCTACAAATTCTTTTATATACTCTAGTTCCATAAATTCATTATTTATGCACAATATGCATAAGTCAATATAAAAGATGAAATAATCAGCATTCTTAAGGCTGATATAATAAAAGAAATAGGATAGGAAAGGTAAAAGATAATGGCTAAGATTCCCGAAAGATTTAAGAACTATATGTTCAATGAGAATGATTTTCTTCCGGAAACGTATGAAATAGCGGATCCTGAAAAGGAGAAACTCATTCGTAAGCTTGTTTTGATGATTTCTGATGATATCACATTCAGAAGCGCAAGAAAGCTGGATTTAACTGAACCGGATGTATGGCTTTTGGACCGTCTTCTCAACAAAGAAGAAGTTCGCTTCATGTTGTCATTTAAGAAGAAAAGAGTGGTTAAGCTTACAGTAGAAGAACTTGCTGAACGCAATGAAATGACCATCGAAGAAACCCAGGCCATGTTAGATCATATTGCCGGTATTGGTTTAATTGAATTTGATCGTGAAAATGAAAAGAAAGAAAGACAGTACTTTGTTCCGAAATGGGTAGTTGGTTCCGGTGAGTACATGATGATGAATGGTAAGCTTTTGGATAAACATCCGGAAGTTGCGACATTCTTTAACTATGCTTCCAGCGTACCGGTAGGTAAGGTTGCTCATATGGTTCCTCCTGGAGGCGGAGGACTTGGAATGCATGTTATTCCGGTTGAAAAGGCAATTGAGGCAAAAAATGAAGCTGTTTCTGTTGAAAAGCTGTCTCATTGGTTAAGTAAATACGACAAGTATGCATTAGATGTATGTTCCTGCCGTCGTCAGCAGGAAATGCGTGGTGAAGGTACCGGTGACAATGCCGATTATTGGTGTATCGCCGTTGGTGATATGGCAGAGTATCTGGTAGAAACACATAAAGATGCATACTACTGCAGCTATGATGATGTTATGGCTGTGCTTAAACGTGCAGAAGAAAGAGGATATGTACATCAGATTACCAACTTAGATGGTAAAGATAAGATTGTTGGAATCTGTAACTGTGCGGCCGGTGTCTGCAACGCCATCCGCACTTCTCAATTATTTAATACTCCGAATATGTCTGCTTCGGCATATCGTGCACATGTTGACACTTCTAAATGTGTTGCCTGCGGTAAGTGTGTAGAAATCTGTCCGGTAGGTGCTGCCAAGTTAGGTCAAAAATTATGCCGAGCTGATGGATCTGATGTGATTTATCCAAAGGCATTATTACCGGATGAAACCAAATGGGGACCTGATAAATGGAATAAGAACTATCGTGATGATGCAAAGATCAATACATATGAGACAGGTACATCTCCATGTAAGGCAGCCTGCCCGGCTCACTTAGCAGTTCAGGGTTATATCCGCATGGCTGCAGAAGGCAGATACTTAGATGCCCTCAAGTTAATTAAACAGGATAACCCACTACCTGCAATTTGCGGTGCCATCTGTAACCGTAGATGTGAAGATAGATGTACCCGCGGTACGATTGATTCTCCGGTTGCGATCGATGAAATTAAGAAATTTATCGCTGCTCAGGAATTAAATGCAGAAAATAGATATGTTCCGGATTGTGCTAATGACTTTGGTAAACAATGGGGCGATGACTACAAGATTGCGGTAATCGGTTCCGGTCCGGCAGGATTATCTGCTGCATATTACTTACGCTTAAACGGCTATACCGTTACTGTCTTTGAAAAAGAAAAAGAAGCCGGCGGTATGCTCAAATACGGTATTCCTAACTTCCGTTTAGAGAAGCAGGTTATTGAAGCTGAAATCGATGTCATCCGTCAGATGGGTGTTGAATTTAAATTCAATACGGAAATCGGTAAAGATGTTACCATTCCGGAATTAAGAGAACAGGGATATAAGGCATTCTACGTTGCGATTGGTTTACAGGCAGGACGCAAAGCCGGTATTCCAAATGAAGAATACGCTCTGTCCGGTGTTGAATTCTTACATCAGGCTTTTGAAGATGAAGGTAAGATCTTAAGCGGTAAGACCGTTGTGATCGGTGGCGGTAATGTTGCGATCGACGTAGCACGCTGTGCATTCCGTGCCGGAAGTGATGACGTTGAGATGATCTGTCTGGAAGGTCCAAGTCAAATGCCTGCTGCCAAAGATGAAATCGCCGAAGCTAAGGAAGAGGGCGTTGTCATTAAGAACTGCTGGGGTCCAAAGGAAATCCTTGTAGAAGATGGTAAGGTAACCGGTATCGTATTGAAACAGTGTATCCAGGTTTATGATAAAGAAGGTAAATTTGCTCCGTTATATGATGAAGCAGAAACTAAGACTATCGCTTGCGATAATGTGATCCTTTCGATCGGTCAGTCCGCTGTATGGGGCGACCTGTTGAAGGGTACTGCTGTTGAAATCCGTCCAAACGGAACAGCTGTATCTGATCCTGTAACGTTACAGACAGCCGAAGAGGATATCTTTGTTGGCGGTGATATCAACCATGGTGCACGCTTTGCGATTGATGCGATTGCCGACGGTCGTGAAGGATATGTTTCTATCCATCGTTTCGTTCATCCTGGTAACTCACTCACAATCGGAAGAGATTTAAGAACATTCAACGAGCTTGACCGTGATGATATCCATGTGGAAAGCTATGATAATGCCAAGCGTCAGGTACCGGGCATGAAACCGGGTGATGCTGCTAAGACATATAAAGATTTACGTCTCACATTAACCGAAGAACAGGTACGTGCCGAGGCAAACCGCTGCTTGAAGTGCGGTGCTACAACGGTAGATGTAAACAGATGTATCGGATGCGGCTTATGTACGACAAGATGCGAATTTGATGCGATTCATCTGGAAAGGGATATTCCTGCTGCCAGCAAGATGTATATCGGTGAAGAAGGCAAGATCAAAGCGATTCTTCCTTATGCATTAAAACGTGAAATCAAGATTCGCAGAGCTAAAAAGTAAATAGAAAGTTAGACAGCGATTGAATTCGCTGTCTTTTTTTGTATGCGCTTGGCGTATAGCACTATAGAATAGTTGCAGTTTATTCAAAAAGAAAACATTACTATAATTCATTTGAAAGCTGGGTGGTGCTAAATGCTGAAAAAGAGTTTGATTTTTTTGATGATTGTATTGATTGTTACCGGCTTTACTTTTGATAAAAAGGATAAAAATCACGAATTCTATACGGAAGATACTTTGATATCTGATGTGATTTCAGATCCCGTTTTTGAAGATTACGGACGGTTGATTTTTCCTGTAAATACTCAATATATGCAGGGTGATACGTTAGGAAATCTAGATCTAACCTGGTACAACAACATTCAACCGAAAAAAACCGTTGAAATTTGTAACTACTTTAAAGAACATGCTCAAAACGGCGATGTCATTTTCTATGATATTTATTCGGATGAAGAAAAAAAGGAAGATCCTTCCAAAGAGAATACCGGCTTATTTTTCTTTAAAGGCAAACCGGGCGCAAAATTTGCGATTTGTTCAGCCGGAGGAGGTTTTGTCTATGTCGGTGCGATGCAGGACAGCTTTCCTCATGCGCTTGCCTTATCCCAAATGGGATATAACGCATTTGCCCTGATTTATCGGCCGGGCGCTCAAAGCGCATGCGAAGATTTAGCACAGGCCATTGCCTTTATTTTTGAAAATGCTGAGCAATTAGAGGTGGATACAAGTGACTATTCTTTGTGGGGCGGCAGTGCCGGGGCAAGAATGGCGGCGTGGCTTGGAACTTATGGCACGGCAGCCTATGGACAGAAATACTATCCATATCCAAGTGCAGTGATCATGCAGTATACCGGCTTATCGCAGGTCACAGGGAATGAACCTCCTACCTACAATTGTGTTGGAAACAATGATTCAATTGCGGATTATCGGGTTATGGAAGCGCGGATACAAGCTATCCAAGACAATGGCACCGATGCACAAATTGAGATATTTGATGGTTTATCACATGGCTTTGGTTTAGGGACCGGTACTGTGGCTGAAGGATGGATTGAACATGCAGTCCAGTTTTGGGAAAAACAGATGAAAGGATAAAAATGAGCAAAGTATTATTAGTAAACGGGAGTCCTCATCCTAAAGGATGTACCAATCAGGCACTCCAAATTGTTGCGCAAACCTTAAAAGAAGAGGGTATTGATTCTGAGATTTACTGGATTTCAAATAAGCCAATCGGAGGCTGTATCGGCTGTTATGCCTGTTCCAAAAAGAAAGCCTGTGTATTTAATGATATGGTTAATGCGTTTACTGAAAAAGCCTTAGAGTTTGATGGATTTATTTTTGGCTCACCGGTTTATTATTCAGGTATGAACGGAAGCTTGATGAGCTTTATGGACCGGGTATTCTTTTCCTCATCTGCCAAAGACCCACATCCGTTTCGCTTTAAACCGGCAGCTTCAGTAGTCTCTGCAAGAAGGGCCGGAACTACATCGGCATTGGATCAAATGAATAAATATTTTCTTCATCAGCAGATGCCGATCATATCTTCACGTTATTGGAATATGGTTCATGGAAAAACGGCAGAGGATGTACTCAAAGATGAAGAAGGCTTACAAATTTTAAGGGTTCTGGCAAGAAATATGGCTTGGTTTTTAAAGATAAAAGAAGCGGGCGAAAAGGCAGGTATTGAACTTCCCAAACAGGAGGAAGTTCGTATTTCAACTAACTTTATTCGATAAAAAAGAAAGGAAACCATATGAAAAAAATTATTTCAACATTATTGTGCTTTGCGATGTTAATTACGTTAGCTGCCTGTGGCAGTTCTAATTCTGCACAAAACACATCAAATGCACCAAAACCGGAGGTAACCGGAAATATTCTGGTTGTTTATTTCTCATGGTCCGGACATCTTGAAAGTATGGCCGGCTGGATTGCGGATGAAACCGGCGGCGATTTATATCGGGTAACCGCAAAAGAAGAATATCCTCAAAACTACAATGAAACAGCGGATCGTGCCAAGAAAGAGCAGGATGATGGTGTCCGTCCTGAGATTAACGTTGATCTCACACAGGAACAGATTGATGGATATGATGTGATTTTCTTTGGTTTTCCGGTTTGGTGGTATGACCTTCCAATGAGTATGTGGACTTTTTTAGAAAGCTATGATTTTTCCGGTAAGACAATCATTCCGTTTTTCTCGCATGAAGGAAGCTCCAATGGAGCCAATGCCTTACCAACTGTTGAATCACTTGCCAAAGGTGCCACGGTATACAGTCAAAGCGCATTATCTATTCGCGGCGGCAGTGTAGCTTCATCGGAAAATGAAGTTCGTGAATGGGTTCGCAGTTTTGAAAACTAAAATACGGACTTTGTTGGGGATTCTTCTTTGTATGAGTATTTTTACAGGATGTGCTGGCGCAGATACCGTAATAGAAAAGGAAGAATTTACCGAAATCCGGGGATTTACTTTTGATCATGTTCTTGAGGGACAGAATGGGGATATCCATTATGGTCTGTATGTACCGGAAAGCTATGATGGTTCAAAACCCTATGCGTTATTTGTCACCTTACCCGGATATGAGGGTTTGTACTTTCAGGGTGTCGGTACCAATATTCGAGCCGAAGACTATGGGATTGAAGCACAGAAGTACAATTCAGAAATGATAGTTGTGGCCCCGCAATTGAATGGCTGGGACATGGAATCTGCCAAACAGACAGTAGAATTAACAGAATTCTTTATCGATACTTGGAACATCGATTCGACAAAGGTGTATTTAAATGGATATTCCGGAGGCGGAGAAACGGGTTCGCTTGTGATGGAATTAGAGCCTGATTTATATACTGCCTTTCTCCATTGTTCATCAAAATGGGATGGAAGTCTGGAACCGTTAGTAGAAGCCCAAACTCCTGTCTATATGGTTACAGGAGAAAATGACAGCTACTACGGAAGTCAATCTGTTAAAGAAACATATGCGTCATTGGTGACCATGTATCGTGAAAAAGGAATAAGTGAGGATAAAATCGAAAAGCTTGTAGTCTTAGATCTGAAAGACCAGGTCTATTTTGAAAGTCGCGGTGTAAATGACCAGCATGCAGGAGGAGGCTTATTTGCCCACGATGAAACCATTATGAGCTGGCTTTTCAAAGAACATAATTTGGAGGAAGGATGAGAGGATTTATTATCAGCATGATGATAAGTACGGCATTAGGTATTACAGGATGCCAACAAAATATAAATAGAACGGAAACGAATTTAACAGAGCAGACCGGGTGGACAGTCAGTGTTCCGGCTGATTATGAAAAACCGGCAAATCAACAAGGTACAGTAACTACGATTGAATATACCAGTAAAGATTATGCAGGGGATGGTTCCGCTGTAACCAAAACAGCATACGTGTACCTTCCTTATGGATATGATGAAAATGATACAAACACAAAGTACAATATTCTGTATTTGATGCATGGCTGGGGCGGACATGCCGGTGAATATTTTGAATATGGCTCCCAGAAAAACATGTATGATCAAATGATGGAAAGAGGCGATATTGAGCCGATGATCATTGTCTCACCAAGCTTCTACAATGATAAAACCGAACGTGATTTTTCAAGTTCGGTGGAAGCGTTCCATGCCTTCCATAATGAATTTGAAAATGATTTGATGCAGGCAGTGGAAGGTAAATTTCATACATATGCCAAGTCGACATCCACCGAAGATTTAATGGCATCCAGAGATCATCGGGCCTTTGGCGGGTTCTCCTTAGGTTCTGTTACGACATGGCTGCAGTTCTGTTATGACTATGATTATATTCATTATTTCTTACCGATGAGCGGTTCCTGCTGGTATTACGGTACCTACGGTGATTTCCAAATCGAAAGAAATGTGGATTTTATCGAGCAGCTTGTCAAGGATCAAAATCTGGAAGAGAAAGGCTATTTTATATATCATGCGGTGGGAACCAATGATACTGTAAAAAGCCAATCTATAGATATGGCAGAAGAAATGTTGAAACGGGATACCTTTGATAAAGACCATTATGTCTTCTATCAAAAGGATGACGGTTATCATGATTTTTATGCCGTAGAAGAATATTTATATAACGCTTTGCCATTATTTTTTAAAGACTAATACCTCTTTTGAGGTATTTTTTTTGTTCAGTAGAAATATTTATGGTTTTGTACTACCATAAATATAGATACAAAAGAGTACATATCAAATGATTAACTTCATGTAAAGAAGCTCTTTTGATGATGATTATGTATCTAAATCAATAATCATTGATCGATGAAATCGGAATGGAAACTATATGCTCAAACAATTAGACAAAAAAGGAGGGATCAGTATGAGCGGTATTGAAAAAGTATGTCAATTTCTTGATGAGGCAGGAACATATTATCTTGCCACGGTGGAAGGTGATCAGCCAAGAGTAAGACCTTTTGGAACAGCTTTATTGATGAATGGAAGACTTTATATCCAGACCGGAAAAGTAAAGGATGTTTCCAAACAGCTTGCTGCCAATCCTAAAGCAGAAATCTGTGCTTTCAAAAACGGAAAATGGGTTCGTATTGCCGGTGAACTAATTAATGATGATGATCATGATGTAAAGGTAGCGATGTTGGAAAAAATGCCTAGCTTGAAAAGAATGTATTCTGCAAACGATGATAATATGCAGATGTTGTACTTCAAAAACGCAACAGCTACATTCAGCTCCTTTACCGAAGCACCGGAAGTCGTAGAATTCTAGAAAATCACAATGAACGAAAGAGAAGTTATTTTGGAAGCTATGCGTAAAGCAGGTGTTCCTTTAAATGCGGGCAAAGTAGCTGAGTTAACCGGCTTGGACCGTAAGGTTGTCGATAAAGCTTTTGCCGCTATGAAAAAAGACGGAACCATCGTATCCCCGGTAAGATGTAAATGGGAACCGGCTGAAAAGTAATGAAACAAGGTAAGGCCGGATAATCCGGTCTTATATTTTGTAAGGGAATATATGAAAAAAATAGTTGTAGTAAATGCCGGTCCAAGAAAAGGCTGGAATACCGATACTTTAATCAGTGAAGCCGCAAAAGGTGCTGAAAGCCAGGGTGCTCAAATTGAACGCTTTGATCTATATCGATTGGAAAGATATACAGGATGTATTTCCTGCTTTGGATGTAAGCGGGAGAAATTTAAAGGCCATTGCATATGCAGGGATGGACTTACCCCTGTCTTAGATGCGATTCGTGAAGCAGATGGATTGATTATCGGCTCTCCGAATTATTTGGGGGAACTCAGTGCATCTTTCAGGGCTTTGTATGAGCGTTTGATCTTCCAAAACCTAACCTATAACCGAGATAATCCATGCTGCAATGAAAGGATGATTCCGGTTTTATTCATCATGACCAGTAATGCCCCGGACAATATGTATACAAACCTTTTAGATAATTATCAACAGACATTGACTCGGTTTATCGGACCGACAAAGGTCTTGGTGGCAGGAGATACATTGCAGGTCAAGGATTATTCAAAACTGGATTGGGAGTGGTCTTTGTTTGATCCAAAGGCAAAGAAGAATCGCCATGAAACAGTCTTCCCTGAAAAGAAAAAAGAAGCATATGCCTTAGGAGAGACTTTGGTTAAATCCTAGAAAACTTCAAATAAAAGAATATTAATCGGAGGAAAAAGAATGATTATTAAAGCTGTTAAATTTAGAAAAGATGGATTCTATTCCCAGCCGTTTGCGTTTGGCGGGGAAGAAGGACCGGACAAATTTGATCCGAATATCCGTTATCGCGGTTCTTTGCAGAACTATTTGATCGATACCGGAGATGAAGT
Source organism: Faecalicoccus sp. (assembly GCA_017941505.1). The sequence continues at coordinate 10,824 of JAGAWH010000152.1, forward strand.
AATTCTGGTGGATACAGGACTTCCGGCAGGAACTCCAGAAGAAGTACCGAATGAAACCAGCGCTATCTATACCGGAAAAGATATTTGCAGCTATATGGATGCCTTTAAGGCATTAGGTTATAAGCCGGAGGATGTAACTGCCATTTTATTAACACATAAACACAGCGACCATTCCGGTGAGTTAAAAAGCTTCCCGAATGCCAAGATTTATGTGAATGCCGATGAGATCTCAGCAGCTGAATTACAGGGAATTGATAATCTTGTTCCGGTAACATTTACCGATGGACCGTATTATAACTTCCCGAAAAGTCAGAAGATTCGTGATGGCATTTATTTGATCAAGGCAAAAGGGCATACCAACGGCAACAGCGTTATCATCGTTGAAAATGATGGCTTATTCTATATGTTACATGGGGATATTACGTATGTGGATGAAGCATTGTATGAAAATAAACTGTCCGTTGTATATGATGATCTTAAAGCCGCAAGAGAAACAATGGATTGTGTACGTGAATTTGTGAAAAACCAGCCAACGGTTTATTGCGGAACGCATACACCGCAGGGGTATGAAAACTTAGAAGCCAAGCGCGTCATGGATTTAGATCATCCGGAGGAAACAATTTTGGCAGATGTTGATTTCTCTGAAAAGAAAGCTACAGGTATCTATGTATGTTCAATCTGCGGTTATGTCTATGACCCGGCTGAGCACGATGGTGTTGCCTTTGAAGATTTACCGGATGATTGGAAATGTCCTCGCTGTAAAAAAGGAAAGGATAAATTCAACGCGGCATAATTATAAAAAAAGATTTGAAATTTATTTTTAAAACAGGTAAAATCACAAATGCTGAGTAGCGATGAATGCGTAAATCCGAGTTTTGGATCTACGCATTTTTTTTGCGGAAGGCTTTGGTAGAAATCTCCGAATGGAGGAAATATATGGAACAAAATTTATTTTTAGAAAGAGAATCGTTGTCAAAATTGATGAGAAGATATGCCATTCCCTGTGTGATTTCGCTGCTTGTCGGGGCACTTTACAACATCGTGGACCAGATTTTTATCGCGAATGCCTCATATTTAGGATCTTACGGCAATGCAGCCAATACGGTAGTCTTTCCGCTTACGGTCATTGCGCTTGCGATTGCGGTCATGATTGGGGATGGATGCAGTACCTTTGTATCGATGTCTTTAGGAAGTAAAAATCCGGACAATGCCAAAAAGTCGGTTGGCTCTGCCATTGTTTCAACAATCGGAAGCTCTTTGATCTTAACCGTTATTTATCTTTTATTTTCTACTGCCATCGTTACTTTCTTTGGCGGTACCGTTAATGAACAAACCTATGTATATGCCAAGGAATACTTTTTCTGGATTACTTTGGGTATTCCGTTCTATATGTTTGGACAGGGATTAAATCCGGTGATTCGTGCGGATGGAGATCCAAAATTCGCAATGATCGCAACCCTTACAGGAGCACTTACTAACATCGTTTTGGATCCGATATTTATCTTTTTGTTTAAATGGGGCATGATGGGAGCCGCTGTGGCAACAGTAATCGGTCAAATTGTTACGACAGTTATGACAATTGTATATCTTCGTGATATGAATACCGTGACTTTGACAAAAAGTGACTTAAGGCTGTATCCGTCAATTCTGAAACAATATCTTCCTTTGGGAATGACAAGCTTTTTATCACAGATTTCTCTGGTAGCTTCTATGGCTGCTGTCAACTCCATGGTGCAAAAATACAGCTTACTGGATCCGATTTTTAAAGACCCGTCTTTAACACAGATACCTATGGCTGTGATCGGAATCGTGATGAAGTTTTTCCAGATTGTGATTTCGGTTGTCGTAGGAACAGCTGCCGGATGTGCTCCGATTGCCGCATACAATACCGGTGCCGGTAAAAATGACAGAGTGAAGCAGTTATTTACCATGTTGTTAAAAACAGAGGCAGTTGTAGGATTGATTGCCCTGGTGATTGTGGAATTATTCCCTAAAGAGCTCATTCAAATATTCGGAGCAGCCAATGAAAGTGTTTATTATACTGATTTCGCATTAAAGACTTTCCGAATTTATCTTTCCATGATTGTATTGGCATGTATCAATAAGGCATCCTTTATTTACCTGCAGGCAGTGGGAAAGCCGTTTTTATCAACCATGTTGTCGATGGTTCGAGAAATCGTACTGGGAGTTCTTCTTCCTGTTGTACTTCCTATGATGTTTGGACTAACAGGTATTCTGTATTCTATGCCGATGGCAGATATATTGACCTTTATGATGACTGTTGTTGTGATTGTTTATGTATATCACTTATTGGATAACGATAATACTGTAACAGTGAATCAAACTGTGCCAAGTGAATGTTAAGAAATCAAAGTGTATGATACGATAATAGCGTAGATTATGTAATCAACGCTATTTTTTTTGAAAGGAGATTAAAATGTTTGATAAAGAAAATCGTTTTGAGAGCATGTATAAGGAAGGCAGTTCTTTAAAAGAAGAAGGAGTCATACAGATTATTGTAGATTTAAAAACCGGTGTCCATTATCTGGTATGGAGAAGCGGATATGCCGGAGGCATTACACCTCTTCTTGATGAAAATGGGGATGTAGTGATCACACCACCAAGATATTAAACAAACTTTGTAAAGGAAGCTTTCTATTTGGAAGGCTTTTTTTGTATAGTAAGGATATGGGAACCATAGAATTATATACAAAGCGATTATTACTTAGACCATACAAAGAAGAAGATGCCACAGTACTCCATCAAAAATTTGGATGTAATCCGGCGATGTATGAGTATTCCGGATGGAATCCATATGCGACCATAGATATGGCCAAAGAAACGGTTGAAAGATTTATTGACAATTATAAAGATCCGCATTTTTATGGCTGGGCGATTGAAATGAATGGTGAGCTTGTGGGAACCATCGGTGCCTACGATTATGATGGAAATCAAATTGAAGTGGGTCTCAGTATTGATGAGGATCATTGGAACAAAGGAATTGCGAGAGAGGCATTAGATGCAGTACTTCGTTTTTTACATGATGAAGAAGGTATACCTCATATCGTGGCATGGTGTGCCAATCGGAACATCGGATCTCAAAAGGCAATGGAAAAGGCCGGCATGGGATTTAAAGAAATTCAATGTAAGGCTTTGGAAATTGATGATGTGCTCTATGATAAACTCATTTATCAATATCCATCTGCACATGTAGAATTAAAGATACCATCGCAAGAGGACACGGAAGCGCTGGTTTATATCTGTAATCGGGTAGACCGGAAGTATTTATCGGACCGTATGCCAAATCCTTATACAGAAAAAGACGCGGCATGGTTCATTAATGTGATCAAAGAAAATGACGGAAAAAATGGAGTATGGCGGCTCATTGAAGTAGATGGACAGCCTGTAGGTGTTATATCCGTAGAAAAGGAAGTAGATGTCTATCGAGTAGATGGTGAAATCGGATATTATCTTTTAAATGATTATCATTCAAAGGGGATTATGACGCAGGCTGTATTTAAGATTTGTCAAATTGCCTTTGATACGCTGGATTTAATACGCATCACCGGAAGATATGTGTCAGGCAATATCCCATCAGGGAAAGTATTGGAAAAGACAGGTTTTCAATATGAAGGAAAAAAACGGTGTGCCGTCATTAAAAATGATAAAGTATATGATCTATGTATCACAGGATTATTGAAAGAAGAGTGGTTGAATAGATAAGGAGTTTTATATGCATCTATTTCATACAGGTTACCAAATCATCGAAAAACCGGATGTACATTACGGGCGGAAAAACGCTGACTTCGGACAGGGGTTTTATTTATCGGATAATGAAGAATTTTCGAAACGCTGGGCAAGGATCCGAAAAGGGACTACAACCTATTTAAACCGTTATGAATTGGACTTGAAAGATCTTCAAGTTACATACTTATCACGCAATGACCAGTGGTTTAAATATATCTACAACAATCGTTCTCATAGAGAAGATTATCTCAAAGAATTTGATGTGATCATCGGACCTATCGCAAATGATACGATTTATGATACTTTTGGCATCCTGACTGCGGGTGTCTTAACCGATGACCAGGCTTTAGAGGCATTACTCATCGGACCGGAATATCATCAGATTGTCTTAAAGACAGAAAAGGCAGCTGAAAATCTACATTTTAAAGATGCGCTTGTTCTATCTCATGATGAAATCAGTTCCTATCGCTCTCTTGTGGAAAAGGAAGAAGCAGAGTATCAGGAGCTTTTCAGCAAAAAAATCAGTCAATTACTGGAGGATTAAATGGAAACAGCACAAATTATGGAAAAGATGATTGCGATATCCGAAGGGAATATTCATGATATCGATCATTTTATAAGGGTTTGGACCTATGCCAAAACAATCGGTGAATTGGAAGGACTCGATAGTCATACTCAAAAAATAGTGGAGATTTCAGCAATCATTCATGATATTGCCTGTCCTTTATGCCGTGAAAAATACGGAAACACCAATGGAAAATATCAGGAAAAAGAAGGAATGATCTTAGCTAAACAATTCTTAACGGAATTTGATCTTTCAAAAGAGGATCAAGAGCGCATAGTCTATCTTGTCGGCCATCATCATACATTTGATCAGATTGATGGCATTGATTATCAAATATTGATTGAAGCAGATTATATTGCGAACACATCAGAAAATGGATATTCGCAAAGAAACATTGAAAATTTTATGCAGAGAATCATGAAAACAGAAAGCTCTAAGCGCATTATAAAATCCATATTCAAAAGGAAAGGAACCATATAAAGCTGGTTCCTTTTTTTAGAAATAGTCTTTTAATATTTTCTTGGATGAAATGATATAGAAGTCGAGTTTTGCCTCATCATCAGAAAAAGGAATCGCTACTCTTCCTTCCGGATTACGGATGCCATGGGCAATCGTAATATTGGAGGCAAAGGCCGGAAGTGCGGAAGAGGTAATCAATTCATGAAGATCCTGCAGCGTATTTTGGACGATGAATCGGGAATCCGGCATATTTCTCTTGACCACATCTGCCCAATATCCAACATCCGACAACATCAAAAAGCTCTGTCCGTTCATATCTTGAAAGGAGATTTTTTTATAATCGGAGGCAGGATGCGCCGGCATGACCAGTGCATAGAGCTGTTCGGTAATCAATTTTTTGGAAGGATATTCATCTAATGGATGGGATAATACAATTAGTTGATATTTGTGTTTCGTATATCCTTCAATTAATTTCGCTTCGTTTGTGACAAGTTCAAAATCTGATTGAATTCCTTTTTTATCTAAATAATCTTCCAATTCAATAACCGGTCCCGGGGCAATCGAGCCTATGGAAAGAGTACGGGTGCTGGCATCCAGATTTTTTACAGAATCCATCATTTCCTGCTGGAGATTGAGTATCTTTTTGGCATATTCAACGGCAAGTTTTCCGTTTTCGTTTAAAGACAGTTTATTTTTTTGGCGATTAAACAACGGAACACCCAGTTCTACCTCCAATTTCTGCATGGCTCTGGAAAGAGCCGGCTGGGATATATGGAGATTTTCACTGGCAAGAATTAAGGTACCATACTTCTCATAGGCAATTAAAGCTTCTAATAAATACGTCTCAATCATGTGGTTAATCCTCGGTTATATTTTATAGTATGCGTTTCGATTATACAAGGATACAAAACGGGCATTTTACCTATGAAAATTCAAATAATAAAATAAAGATGAAATAAGGAGCAGGATATGGATTCAATAAGACTGGCAAATGATATAAGCGTACCTATGATAGGATTGGGGGTATTTCAAATCAAAGACTTTCAAACCTGCAAAGAAGTTGTTAAGGATGCCATTCAATCAGGATATCGCTTAATCGATACCGCAGCTTCTTATGGAAATGAAGAGGCTGTGGGTGAGGCAGTAAAAGAGTGTATTGATGAAGGAATCGTCACAAGAGAAGAGCTTAGGATTACTTCGAAATTATGGGTGCAGGATACCGATTATGAAAGCGCAAAAACAGCCTTTGAAGTATCGCTTCAAAAGCTGGGACTGGAGTATTTGGATATCTATCTGATCCATCAGGCCATGAACGATTATTATGGAGCATGGAGGGCTTTGGAAGAATTATATGAAGATGGGAAAGTCAAAGTCATTGGTGTATGTAACTTTTTTCCGGACCGGCTCATGGATTTATGCCTGCACTCTCGGATCAAACCGATAATCAATCAGGTGGAGATGCATCCTTTCTTTCAACAAAATGAAGCCTTGCGAATTATGAATGATTTGAATGTGCAGCCCCAGGCATGGGCCCCTCTGGCAGAGGGAAGCCATGGGATCTTCACCAATCCTGTTTTGCGGGAAATTGCCATAAAACATTCAAAGAGTATTGCACAGATTGTACTTCGCTGGAATGTTCAAAGAGGGGTGATTGTGATTCCCAAAAGCGTGAATCCAAACCATCGGAAAGAAAATCTGGATATTTGGGACTTTGAACTGACTGAAAATGAAATGGAAACAATTAAACAATTGGATTTAGGAACAAGTGAAATTATCGATCACTACAATCCGTGTATTGTAAAGATGATCGCTAATCATAGAATTCATGAATAAAGGAGGACAAAACATGAACTATATCACATTAAATGATGGAAATAAAATGCCATCGGTTGGACTTGGAACATTTTTGATGAAGCCGGAAGATGCTGAAGAAGCGGTATACAATGCGTTGATGGCCGGATATCGCTTGATCGATACAGCCAACGGCTATATGAATGAAAGAGCAGTAGGAAGAGGCTTTAAGCGCAGTGGCTTACCAAGAGAAGAAGTATTCATTGAAACAAAGCTTTGGCCGACGGTTTATACAAAGGAAACAGCAGTAGACGAAACCTTGGAAAGACTGGGTATGGATTATATCGATTTGTTGCTGCTGCATCAGCCATCAGGCGATTATATCACCGGTTATAAAATGATGGAAAAAGCTGTTCGTGAAGGCAAGGTTCGCAGTATCGGTATCTCCAACTTTGAAGGAGAACCTTTAGAAGAAATCTTAAAAATTGCCGAAATTAAACCGGCTGTTATTCAGGTGGAAGCACATCCTTATTATCCGCAGACAGCTTTAAAGGAAAGAGTGAAAGATCTCGATATGCATATTCAGGCATGGTATCCGTTAGGACATGGAGACCCTACACTGCAGGCACAGCCGATTTTTAAAGAATTGGCTGAAAAATACGGCAAGAGCACTGCTCAGATTATCTTAAGATGGCATGTTCAATCCGGCAATATCGTCATTCCGGGCAGTAAAAATCCGGCTCATATCAAGGATAATGCAGATATCTTTGACTTTGAATTAACACCTCAAGAAATGGCAGAAATCGCAAAAGTAGACAATGGTAAGCGTTACTATGAACCGGATCCTGTAAAGGTTGCGGCATATGCGACCATTGAACTGAATCCGGAGGCAGATTATTAATGTTTATTGTATGTCATATTTTGACATCTCTTGATGGAAAAATCAGCGGTGATTTCTTTGGATCATCTTCTGCGATGAAAGCTGCCGGAACATACGGACAGCTTAGAAATCATTATGATGTTGATGCGACTTTATACGGAACTACTACAATGGGAGAATTTATCGGTACCCAGGATTCTATCCTGGATACCCCTTTCGATCATGAAGATCATATTATTAAGGATGATAGCTATGTGGTTGCCATTGATATGCAGGCAAAACTGCATTATACATCCGGTAAATTTACCAGAAGAGGGAAAACATCACAGATTATTGCGGTAGTTTCCCGGCAGGTTTCTAAAAAGAGATTGGGACAGTTAAGAAATCTGGGCGTTGCCTATATCGTGGCAGGACAGAAGAAATTGGATGCATCCTTAGCTGTAAAAAAGCTGGAAACATTATTTGGGATCCAAAAGATGATGATTGCCGGCGGAGGATATATTGACTGGGCCTTCTTAAAGGAAGATTTTATTGATGAGCTAAGCATAGTCATGGCACCCAGTGTAGATGGATTTAAAGATACACCGTCTTTATTTATGAAAAGTGAAGATGATGGCATAGTGAAAGATTTTGAATTAATGAATGTAGAAATTGCGGCTGAAAATACCATGTGGCTGCGCTATAAAGTGAAGAAGTAGGAGAATATATGAAAAAACAAACCGCAGGAAGAGACCGTTTAGGTCATATAGCTCCAAAATTTGCCGAGTTAAATGATGATGTATTGTTTGGAGAAGTATGGAGCCGTGAGGACAAATTAAGTGCCAGGGACAGATCGCTTGCCGTGATTTCCGCATTGTTTTCAGCAGGACAGTTTCCACAGTTGAAAAGCCATATCAAATTAGGTAAAGAACATGGCTTAACCAAAGAAGAAGTTGTTGAAGTGGTAACTCAGCTTGCCTTCTATTGCGGCTGGCCGAAGGCATGGAGTACGTTCCCAATGATTGATGAAATCTATGGGGAAAAGTAATATGGACCAAAAGAAAGTCTTAAAACCGGAAGATATTCGAAACGAATCATTTAAGGCGTTTCAAATGTTCAATGATGATTGGGCATTGGCCACATCAGGAACGATTGATGATTATAATACCTGTACCATTGGTTGGGGATCTTTAGGTGATGTCTGGGGACCTCCTTCCAAAGGAAGATCGATTGTTACGATTTATATCAACCCTAACCGATATACCAACGAATATATCATGAAAAATGATTATTTTACGGTCAGCTTTTTTAAACCGGAATATAAAAAGGATCTTGCGTATTTAGGATCGCATAGCGGCAGGGATGAAGACAAGGTTTCTCATACAAATTTGACGGCTGAAGCCATTGAACATGGGGTTGATTTTGAACAGGCGTACTTGACTTTTGTCTGTAAGAAAATCTATTATCATCAATTTGAATTGGAGAATATGATTGATATTTCGGATATTTCAGAACAATTGTACACAAGACTGCCACCGCATTATGAATATATTGGAGAAATTGTAAAGGTCATTCAAAAATGAAAAAAGAATTAAAAGGAAATATGTTGTTTATGCCGTTACCTGTATTGATGATCGGAACCTATGATCAAAATGGTGTTCCGAATTTGATGAATGCGGCATGGGGTGTTCAAAGTGATTATAATGAAGTATTCATTTCATTATCTTCTCATAAGACAACCGATAATCTAAAGATCAATCCTGATTTTACGGTTGCGTTTGCCACAAAGGATACGATGGTTCCATCTGATTATTTTGGACTTGAGAGTGGACGCAAGGTGAATAAAATTGAAAAGGCCGGTTTCCATGCCGTAAAAAGTAATAAAGTCAATGCACCGGTATTTGAAGAATATCCTGTCACCTTGGAATGTAAGATGACTGCCTTTGACGATCATGGCTTATGGGGAGAGGTCGTAGGCATGGTTGTTGATGATGCGGTATTAACCGAAAATGGTAAAATCGACTGGGGTAAGGTTGGACCGATTTCTTTTGATTCCAGCTTAAACAAATACCGCCTGGTTGATGAAGTTGTCGGAGATGCCTTTAAATCAGGAATGGCATTAAAATAAAGAGCTGCAGGTCAGCTCTTTTCCTATTAAAAACGAAAGGAAGATGAAATGACAAATTCATTTACATTAGATACAACAGTTAAAGAAGTAAGACATTACCCTGTCTTTCAAGATTATGGATATTTATTGTTTCCGATTCATCAATCCATTCCGGATAACACCAAATTAAAAGATCTTGCCCGTTACTATATTTGGTATAACTATATGAATCCAAATAAAACGGTAGAAATCGTCAATTATCTGAAAGAGCAGGCAGAGAATGGTAAGCAGATTTTTTATCCGATTTACTCCAAAGAAGAAAGGGAAAAAGATTTTCAAAAAAGAAATACCGGATTGTTTTTCTTTCGAGGGAAAGAGAATGCGAAAACCGCCATTGTGAATGCCGGCGGAGGCTTTATGTATGTCGGTGCGATGCATGACAGCTTTCCTCATGCCTTGGAAATCTCTAAAAAAGGATATAATGCGTTTGCCTTGATTTATCGTCCGGGATCTCAAAGTGCCTGTGAAGATCTTGCCAGAGCGATTGCCTATCTTTTTGAGCATCAAGAAGAATTAAAGATTGATATGGATGGATATTCGTTATGGGGCGGCAGTGCCGGTGCCCGCATGGCAGCGTGGCTGGGAAGTCTAGGAACGGCGTATTTTGGCGAAAGGAAAAGTCCTTTTCCATCTGCTGTAATCATGCAGTATACCGGCCTTTCGGAAATATATGGCAATGAGCCGCCAACTTATAACTGCGTTGGAACAAATGATGGTATCGCATCCTCTTATACGATGAATCATCGCATTCAAAGAATTAAAAAGAATGGAACGAATACAGAAATTGAAATTTTTAAGGGACTGCCGCATGGCTTTGGACTTGGTGAAGGAACCATAGCCGAAGGATGGATTTATCGAGCCATCGATTTCTGGATACAGAATCTATAAACACAGTACGCAATGACTGTGTTTTTTGTTCTATAATGCAGTCAGAGATGGAGGTTACTATGTTTAAAAAATGGATCGTATTTATAATAAGCTTTCTTTTGGTGATAAGCGGCTGTAGTTCATCTCCAAAAGAAACAGAATCGACTTCCAGCCAATTGTCTTTCCGCTTTGCGACAAAGGAAGAAGGGCAGGAATTGATGCTCGGAAATGAAGAGTATTATGCAGGTTTCAGCCAGAATGATTTGGATTATAAATTCCAGAAAGTAAATGCCGATATGGAGGAATATCAGGCATTTGCCAAAGAGCAGGTACTCGAATTTACCGAAGAAGAAAAAACATATTTAGAAGGCTGTTTTGAACATATGGAACTGATATTGGAAGAAAATGGATATACACTTCCTTCGCTTGATCAAATCATCTTAATCAAAACAACCATGGAAGAGGAAAACGGAGTGGCAGGGTATACACATGGAACCCAGATTTATATTAATGCGGAAATAATTGATACATGTATGCATACAAATAATGTCTACATGTATGAATTTCTAGGACATGAATTGTTCCACTGTCTGACAAGATGTAATCCGGATTTTAGAGCCGATATGTATAAACTCATTCATTTTACGGTGGTAGATCATGATTATGAGCTGCCTCCAAGTGTATTTGAATATCATATTTCCAATCCGGATGTAGAACATCATAATTCCTATGCCACATTCCGTATTAACGGCGAAGATATTGACTGCTTCACGGATTTTGTGACCACAAAACATTTTGAAAAAGCGGGTGATCAATTCTTTGATGTGGCGACAACGGCCTTAGTTCCGATTGATGGAAGCGATATTTACTATACGCCGGAACAGGCCGAAAACTTTGATGAAGTTTTTGGAAAGAATACGGATTATGTGGTTGATCCGGAAGAGTGCATGGCAGATAACTTTTCCTATGCCTTAAACTATGGTATGAAAGGTTCGAAAGGGGAAGGATATCCAAATCCGGAAATTATTGAAGGAATCATCGACTATTTAAAGAAGGAATAATATATGAATAAATGGAATAAAGGAATATTGGCGCTTGCCCTGATGTTGGCAGGCTGCTCAAAAAGTACAGAACCTTCAAAAGATACAGAGCCTAAATTTACCTATACGCTAAATTCGGTACAGAAAGTAGATGGTCGTCAGGGAATCTGCGTAGAAGGAGATACCTATTGGGTAAGTGGGTCTACCACTTTATCCAAGTATGATAAAGATTGGAACAGGATTAACCAGAATATCGATCCTTTTAAAGGATATGAGTTAGAGGTGAACCATATCGGAGATATCGATGTCTACAATAATGAGTTATATCTTGGTGTAGAGTATTTTATGGATGGTGAAGGGAAAAACATCCAGGTAGCGGTATATGATGGAGATACCCTGGAATTAAAGCGTGTCTTCCCATTTAGTCCGGATACCGGTCAGCTGGAGTGCTCCGGTATTGCGGTCGATCCCGATTCAAGAACAGTCTATATGACCTCCTGGATTGATGATGAATCGAGCAGCTACTTATATAAGTATGATTTAGATACCGGTGATTTTAAGGGTAAATTGAAAATGGACCCGGTTCCCGAATGGCTGCAGGGAATTGCGTATCATGATGGATATCTTTATGTCACAGCTGATGATGGCATAGCTGATGATGATGCCCCTGACCACTTATATCGTATTGATCCGGATACCGGTTCTATGGTTTTAGAGAAGACATTTGATGATGTGATCAAACAGGGTGAGATTGAAGGATTGAATTACGATACAAAACGCAATCAATTCTTATTGTTGTATAACAGAGGTGCCCGCATTGTACTTGGTATGCCAAAGGGCTTCTATGATGGATATACCGAAGAAATCCATGAAGTATTTATTTATGATTTGAAGTAACCATAAGATCCTTTGTTCAAAACAAGGGATTTTTTTCGATTTTACTTGCATATGACGTTACGTAATAAGCTAAATTGACATCAAGGAGGTGAAATGCTGTGTCGAAATATACGACAGGGGAATTGGCAAAGCTATGCGGAACCACAGTCCGGACGGTTCAATATTATGATTCCCGAGGTATTCTGGTACCTTCCGAGCTTTCCGAAGGAGGAAGACGTCTTTATTCTGAAAGCGACCTGCAGAAAATGAAAATTATCTGTTTTCTGAAAGATCTGGGATTACCTTTAAAAGCGATTTCACAGATTCTAAGTGAAGAGAATCCCGGTGAAGTTATCCTTCTTTTGATGGAGCAGCAGAAAAAGAACCTACAGGAAGAAATCGAGCAGCGAAATAAGCAGGTTGAACAGATTGATTCCTTATTAAAGGAGCTTAAGAAAACAGATTCCATTTCATTAGAATCAATCGGCGATGCAGCATATACCATGTCAAATAAAGAGAAGCTTAAAGAAATACGCACGAATATGTTGATTGTCAGTCTCCCAATAACCGTTCTTCAATGGATTGGATTGTACTATGGATTCTTTAAAGGCGTATGGTGGATTCTAGCCGTGTGGCTGGTCGTATTCATACCTTATGGAATTTTAATTTCTAAATACTATTTCAAAAGAGTTGCGTATTTATGTCCCGATTGTCATACTATTTTTAAACCGACATTTACGCAGGAATTGTTTGCCACACATACACCGGCAGCCCGCAAATTAACGTGTACGCATTGCGGATATCATGGGTATTGTATAGAAGTACCGATTGAGGAGGTTAATGAAAATGCCTGATTCAAAACAATTTAAAAAATATATGATTTTCTGTTTTTCTATTTCATGGGTCCTGCAGGCTATTGCTTCGTATTTCGCATGGAATAGATCTTTACAGATCTATCGGGGAGTGATTTCTGTTTCTATGTTTGTACCATTACTGAGTGTATATCTAAGCGGATATCCTCTATCTTCAATCGGATGGTCTCCATCCCTCAAGGGGAATGTAAAGAAGTATCTTGTCGCATGGTTTGTCCCGGCGCTCTTATCAATACTTGGAGCTGCTGCCTTTTTCCTGATCTTTCCAAGATTTTTTGATACCAGCGGAGCGTACATCTCTGCCCAGGCCGGAGTGGATATCATGGAACAGCTTGCATCTCAGGGCGTGTCCTTTACGATGTATATTTTGATCAGTGTTATTTCCAGCATCACCTATGCACCGCTATTCAATATGTTTTTAGCGGTAGGTGAAGAAGCTGGATGGCGAGGCTTCTTATATCCGTATCTGAAATCCAAATACGGCATCAAAAAGGGAAGAATTTTAGGCGGTATCATATGGGGCATATGGCATTGGCCTTTAATTGGACTTGCAGGATATGAGTATGGCTTGAATTATATCGGTTTTCCGATTACCGGCATGTTGACATTTTGTATCATTACTATTTCTTTCGGTATCTTATGTGACTGGTTCTATGATGCGACCAAATCCATATGGGCACCTTCTTTATGCCATGGAGCAATCAATGCCAGTGGTGCCATCGGTTTAATGTATTGTGCAACGGATATTGGATCTTATATATTACTGGGACCGGCAGCTGTGGGACTCATCGGTGGCATCGGATTTATTCTTGCCGCCATATGGATTACAGTTAAGTCTTAAGGGAAGTGTTTTGTCACTTCCTTTTTTTAGTTTGCTTAAGAAAGGTTTATAATTAAAACAGGAGGATATACAATATGCAACTTGAAACATCTTTAATTGTACCTAGTGTAAAATTGCGATATTTTGCCTTTAACTGCTTAGAAATAAAGCTTCCTGATGACAAGACACTTGTGATTGATCCGTGTTTGAATAAGACCGGTACTTTTAGCTGTGGTTATGATGTGCATGATTTAGAAGGCTGTGATTATGTATTGGTGAATCATTCCCATGGGGATCATGTAGATTCGCTGGGTGAGATTTATGATGCGTTTCATCCCTTGATATTAGCGCATGCGCATACTGCACAGGATCTTGCCACGTTTTATGATATTCCATATATTAAGATGGTTCCCTTCACCCATGGAGATGAATTTTTGTTTGATAGTTTCCAGGTAAAGGTAGTAAGAGGTCGTCATAATACCACTCCTGCTTTTCTGGTTCGCCCATCCGGCCGCGTAGATGAGATTGCTGAAAAGGTGTGGGATTTACACTTTGATGATCCTTTGGAAGAGCGTCTTTCGAATGCCGGTTCAATGTATAACAGTAACTTTTTGATTACCTTGTCCAATAATGTACGTATTGGTTTCTGTGCCGGAAATCCCGGCATGACAGAGCCTGAGGATGCTAATCTTTGGAGACGGCTTCGTCCGGATATTATCTTTGCTCAGCGTGCGAAATGGAGTGAGGCGGATTATGCCGAAAAGATGAGCAATGTATTATCTGTTACAGGAGCAAGAATTATGGTTCCAATTCATATTGAAGATGCTTATAAAGGTGAATATGATCCCGCAAAGTATGTTTCCGATATCAATAAGGTATGTGAAGAAAAAGGCCTTCTCGGTCGTGCTATGTTTCTGGAAAGGGCAAAGTGGTATCAATTTACAACAGGTGTTTCCCTTTTAGAAAAGTAAAGTTAGTAATTACGCATGAACGATAAATGCTGATAGGTAAGGGAGAACATTAAAAAGTGTCGTTAAATTCAAACGGCGGTAAGGAAAAATGAAAACATCGACAAAACAGGTCAAACTGTCTGTCAGGACAGACTGACCCCATG
>JAGAWH010000153.1 GCA_017941505.1 Faecalicoccus sp.
AAATATTGTCCGCTATGGATTAATCGGTTATGCGATTGCTCCTATCTTTACCGATTCCGAATAGAAAGCCAGACGGCTTTCTTTTTTTTAATCGGCTAAAGATCCCATCGGATCCCATGGTTTAAGTACAACCGGTTCTGTATCAAACTGTTTAACAATTGCTTCATCCAGATATTTTTTATCCAATACAACCTGATACACAAATTCATCAAACCAGCCATCACTGGCGGTAAAATAACCATCTCTTCCGCTATCCTTACCCCAGCTGTTTTCAATCCGCCAGCGATCCGGCATTCCCTTTTCATCTAAGTTCACGCCTAGAAGCACCATCGCATGATTCATAGCACTGTCTCCATACATCAATCGCTGTCCTTTGGTAAATTGATATTCAATACCGAAAAGCGCTTCAATATTAAAGGAAGCCCTGTCAAAAATACCATCCTTTCGAACATAGAATTTAGTGCAGTCAGAACCAAACCATACCGGATGTCCACCCTGAATTTGACAAATCGCAGCCTTCTTGATCACATCCATGTTTACATTTAGATATTTCACCGGTTTACCATCCGAAACATTGCCTAAATATTCCACCGTATAGGTTTGATTCATCGGTTTATCATCACTTGGTGCATGAATAAGCGAAATATAATCATCCATGTTGAGGCCGATATATTTTTGATAGAACTCCAGCGGAGTGATATTAAAATCCTGGGTAACATTGTCATCTTTATCGCGAAGTGTAAAATCAAATGTTTTAGGAGGCTCGCCCAGCACGATGCATAAGATTCGATAAATGGTATTCATCATTTCTTCCTTTAAAGAATACGGATCTTTTCCGGCTGATACTGCTTCACGAATATGGAAGCCATATTCCCGTAAAAGCGATGTCAAATATTCTGTGAAATCACGGGATGCGATCGAATTGGCACTATCCGGATACGCTTCTAAAGGTACTACACCGTATTTGGAAACTATATTGGCAAACATATCCCATTGCCCGCCATCGTTGATCGGATTTGTATTTAAAAAGCTAAATAAGCGTCCATCGATCGGCTCTTCTACCGTTTTAATCATCGTGTTTAAATAATAATTACATTTTTCTAACTTATCCCAGAAGTACATATAATTCTGAGACAGTTCAAAATCCTTTAGATTCCATTTTTTCATCATTTCATATCGAAATACATTTAAAGCCGCAAATAACCAGCAACGTCCGCTGGACTTTTGGTTGGTGATACTTCCCTGTTCTAAATTCAAAGAAAATGTATTCGGCAGTTTTCGCATTGCCTCATAATCTTGGGCGCTTTTTGATAATCCCAGGGAAACAGATGCGTTAGCTGCAATAAGAGCTGCTTTATCTGCATGAAATTTTTCAGAATACATATTTAAATCTTCAATTTTTAAGTGTGTATTATTTGTCATATTTATTAACCTCTCTTAGATAAATATACACGATAAAAAGAAAAGAGGAAAAATATTGTCTATTGATTCATTTAGGAATTCTCTTGACTCCGTAATTCGATTGTGCTAAATTAAATTTGACAAAATTAATAGGAGGATATGAATATGAGCATCTATGATTACACTTTATTAGACCGTAAAGGAAATGAAGTATCTTTAAAGCAGTTTGAAGGAAAAGTAATGTTGATTGTGAATACAGCTACCGGATGCGGATTTACTCCGCAATATGAAGACATTGAAAAAATGTATGAAGAAATGCATGAACAGGGATTGGAAATCATTGATGTTCCATGTAACCAGTTTGCCGGACAGACACCGGGAACCGATGAGGAAATCCACGAATTCTGTACTTTACGTTACCATACACAGTTCCCACAGATGAAAAAGTCGGATGTCAACGGTGAAAATGAGTTACCTTTATATACATACTTAAAATCCCAGAAAGGATTTGAAGGATTTGGAAGCGGAGCAAAGGCTCTGGCAATGTCAGCTATGTTGAAAAAGATCGACAAGAACTACAAGAAAAACCCAGACATCAAATGGAACTTTACTAAGTTTGTCGTAGACCGCCAGGGTAATGTAGTAGCTCGTTTTGAGCCAACCGCAAAAATGGAAGAAGTTGCCAAATGCGTTAGAAGTCTTTTATAGGAGAAACATATGGAAAAAGATTATGATATCGCGATTATCGGATCCGGTCCGGCAGGTATCAGTGCTGCCTTGACTGCACGTAACCGCAACAAGAAAATTATTTTGTTCGGAAATAAAAATCTCAGTACCAAAATTGAAAAAACACATGCGATTGACAACTATCCGGGTCTTCCGCATATCACCGGTGCGGATATGGTAAAAGCCTTCCAGGCATCACTGGACAATGTGGGAATTGAGGTTACAGAAAAGAAAGTAACTGCCGTTTATGCGATGGGTGACTATTTCACATTACAGGCAGATAACGATATGATTACAGCTTCGGCTGTTATCATTACGGCCGGTGTGATCATGCAGAAGCCTTTACCGGGTGAAACTGAATTATTAGGAAGAGGTGTCAGCTATTGCGCTACCTGCGATGCTCCTCTCTACCGCAATAAGGAAGTTGCCGTATTAGGATTCTCTGAAAAGGAAGAAGCTGAAGCCAACTTCTTAAGTGAAGTATGCTCCAAAGTTTACTACTTCCCTTTCTATAAAAACATTCAATCGTTGAATGATTCCATTACCGTAGTAACAGATAAAGCCATCGGTATCGAGGCAAGAGACAAAAAACGCATCGTAAAAACGCAAAACGGTGAGTATGAAGTAGATGGAACATTTGTATTGAGAGACAGTGTATTCCCGGGTCAGCTGGTGCCGGGTCTTGCGATTGAAAACAACCATATCGCAACTGACCGTAAAATGGCAACTAATATCTCAGGATGTTATGCAGCAGGTGATATTACCGGAGCCCCTTACCAGATTGCCAAAGCCGTAGGAGAAGGAAATATCGCAGCTATTTCAGCAGCCGGATATTTAGATACCCGTAAATAAGATGGATCAATTAAAACTGGAAAACCAACTATGTTTTCCTATGTATGCAGCAGGAAGAAAGATAGTTAACAGCTATACACCTTACTTAAAACCATTAAATCTGACCTATACGCAATATCTTGTATTTATGGTGCTGTGGGAAAAGAAAAGTATATCCGTAAAAGATTTAGGAACGCTTCTCTATCTGGATAGCGGAACATTGACACCCTTACTAAAAAAGATGGAAAAGGCAGGTTATGTCAAGCGCTATCGATCTACAGAAGATGAGAGGGTTCTCATAGCGGAAATCACAGATTTAGGAATGGAAATGGAAGAAAAGTGTAAAGATATTCCTGCCAAAATTGCACAAACTGTATCCCTGCCTGCCAAACAGGCTCATGAACTATATACACTGTTATATCAATATTTGAAGGATTAGAATCAAAGGAGTTGAATTCATTTTGACTCCTTTTTCGATTAAAAAATCCGGAATAAGAAACTTACTCCAGAAATGATTTGTCTATTACTCTGATTTGACCGTAATCATCGCATTGGCATCATTATGATAACCGACGATCAGCTCCAGGAGATGATTGTCCTTATCATAAATCGCTATAATGGAATGAAGAACTGCAGTGTTTTCCGGTATATGGAAAATTCTTGAAATAACTTCATCACTAACCAACGCCCGCACACTTTGAACCATACGCATTATACAGGAATCATGCTCCAAATAAATCGTATGAATACTTTTTGTCTTAGAATAGGCGTTCAGGTTCAACTGTGATAAATACGGATAATAAACACAATAAGTAACATATCCATTATCCTGATGTTTCAATTCCAAAATATGCCCCAGCATCTCTTTTTCAACTTGATAATGCTCCTGCAGCTCCGGAACTGTAGGTAACATCGTCAACTCACCCAGAGTTATCTTTTCATGCTGGCGGGAGATCCATTTTAAAAGTGAAGTTGCCGTGCAGCTTGGCCTTGGTTTAGGTGCTTTCCAACTCACATAAGAGCCCTTGCCCTGCACACGTGAGATATATCCTTTTTTTTTCCAATTCTTTCAGCGCCTGGCGTGCCGTAATACGCGATACATCACAAAGCGTACTGATTTCCTGTTCGCTTAGAATTCTCTCATCCGTCTGATATTTGCCCTGCTCAATCTCATTTTTTAGATGCTCGAATATTTGTTTATATAGAGGGTTATTTTTTTCATTTCGATTTAATTGTCCCACTTTGTCTCCTTAAAATACTGTTATCTAGCAATAACAAATTTTAAATGAAATGTATTTAA
Source organism: Faecalicoccus sp. (assembly GCA_017941505.1). The sequence continues at coordinate 4,259 of JAGAWH010000153.1, forward strand.
TTGTCAAATACATATATGACAATTTTGACATCATTAATTATCACTATTTTGTCAATATAGATGAAATAAATTATTTAACACCTCATATAATTCCGGATTGGCAGATTTCAAATCATCCGGCCGCCAGATATAGTACGCTGTCGCATCAGCGAAAAACTCCGAAGGATCCTTGGCACTGTATAAGCGTAAGCTCGCCGGGCGGGAATAATAAAGAGCCTGCCATGTATTTGTATCCGATATATGATTTTCAAAATCATATAAATGGGCGAGTTCATGGCTTACGGAATGGAGATCATATTCTGATAAATGCAGCTGCATGGTGATTTCCATCGTATCACTTTGGGCAAAGGCATAAATCCATCCCTGAGTACTCATGCGGTTGTTTTTTAAAGTCTTGTAGAAGGCATCGCTGTCACACAAATTAATCTTCTTACAGTTTTCCAGCAGAAAGTCCGGCTGAACGGAAATAAAATTTTCAATATAGTCATCTACCCTTCCCTGGGCAACTCCCTTATTTGAAAACACCTGTATTAACGGAAGACCGTCTTTTTGAATGAATGTATTATAGACAGGTGTGTAATACTTGTCATAGGCAACAACCTGCTTTTCATGATACAGCTTTGAAATATCATAAAAATTATAGATCGGTATGCGAAATGTCCATAACCCAATTCCAATCGCAAATACAGTAGCTGCGACAAGCAGTGTTCGAAAAAAAGCAGGCATATCATTGCGGATGATTTCGTTCATTGCCTGATGATATTCACTTCGCTGTGCGTTTGTCATGGTGAACTTATACTGTTCAAAAAAACGTTCTTTATTTGCATCATCCATTAATTCAAGGCTTCTTTGAACATCTTTGTCTAAGGTGGATGTCAAATATTGGATGCGTAATGCTTCAAACCGCTTATGACCCGGGAGCGGGATATATACATTCCATATTAAATAGATAATTACCGCAATCGCCCCTAAAATCAAAAACATGAAAAGATTGACGCTTTCCATAAAGGCGGCCAGATAAATCGGTGTCGGAATATAACGAAGCCACAATTTCAAAATGATATAAGGTGCAATCCCAAATCCTAAAAACAGATAAAGACATTGTTTTTTATGTTGTGTACTCATGAAACCATTCTAACATAAAAAGACGGTTTTCACCGTCTTAGGCATTGGTTAAGGAATCATCTTCCCCTTCATCGATTGGTTTCAAGCTGCGGATCACATGTTCCATGATATCTTCAACTTCTTTTGTCGATTTCTGATCTTCCATGGATTCTACCGCATACCAGCGGTCTCCAATCTGTACAACATAAGAATAGCGGACAAGTAAACCGGCTCCATCATCATACTGCATTCCGAAAGAAGATACCGGATAATCAAAGCCTGTCTCTTCTTTACTTTCCTGTATAACCTCAAATTTATCCGGGTATTTTTCTTTGAAATACTCCTCTGTCACATCAAAGAATTCATCAGCAGATGAATAATTCAATATTTCAAAAATCTGAATCGCAGGAAACCAGAAAGTAGTTTCATTTTGATCGACAGCCAGCGTAACACTGCCATCCTCTTCTGTCATCACGGTCCAATCCTTTGGCATATCATAAGTTAAGCCAAGGTCAGGAGCTGTCTGGTTGATATATTTATCATCTTTCTTTGGGGTTGTCGAAGAAGTGCTGTTGGATGCCTGCTTATCTAAAAGCTCCCATAAATCATCATCTCCGTCCAGACTGTAATATTCGCTTTCATAATAAAGTTTATGATCTCTAAAGCGGAAGGAGAACTCATTCCCTTTTTCATCAACGAAGACTAATTTATCTTCGTTCATGTCATCTACATCCTTTTCAACATCTCCAACCTCAATTTGAACTAAGGCATCGGATACAGCTTTGATGTCTTTTTCTTCCGTGATGGAATACTTCTTCTTACTTTCATAATTTCTTGTGTACTCGATCGATTCCGGGTAATTTCCTTTTTCAATATTCTCTAAAAATTCTTCGGTTTTTCCGGAATGGAAATCTGTGATGGCTGTTTCTTTCTGGGCAGCCAGGGCAATAGAACCACCTGTGGTAAGCGTAATGGCCAATAATACGGCACCTAAATTTTTTATTATTTTCATGTTATGTATACCTCTTTCCTTAATTAAAACATACTTCCATATCATTTGCCATTTTATGATAGAATATTTCCATGAAAACATTTGAAGAAATCCTTTCAAGCGATATCGTTGTCAGAGCGATGGATGATCGAAGTATATATTACCGCAATCGAAATCTGATTTTAGTTCCCAAAACAGATACCTGTGAGATGCAGGAAGAAATGAGGAAATATAAAGGGCAGACTTTCCGTGCCTATTGTTTCAACAGCATGAAAAAGCGCAGAAACGAATTATTCCGACCGGCGGATAAAGCCCGTGTAAAACATGTCCGGGTACAGATATTTAATGTTCCCGAACATACCGGAATCACCGTATTTGTCGATATTACCGGACATTTCTATCAGGCGGATACCGCACTCACGCTAAGCCGTATCGCCAACGAAAAAGATTTTGAAATTGTGGAAATTGAACGCTTCATCCCTCAGGATACTTTAACCAATCATACCAGAGAAAAGCGCAGAAAAGAGCGTCTAATGACGCAGAGTAAAAATCGTAACAGAATATAGGAGAGTTTTATGAAAAAACCAATCATCAAGGAAGAAAACGTAGAAACCTTATTAGATGCCAGATTCATCCGTCTTTATGATCTGCAATATGCACCGGGACGTCATTATTTTGATGCCAGCCGGCGCAAGAAGTCCGATCTTGTCGCCATAAAATCCGACGAAGATTTTCAATCGATGTTAGCGGATGCAGTCAGCTGCGTTGTGATTATTAAAACCCCGGACAGGGAGCCAAGATTATTATTATCTTATGAATACCGCTATCCAACCGGACAATATCTTTTAAGCGTTCCTGCCGGTCTTGTCGACGCAGAAGATAAGGATACCGACAATCCACTTCTGGAAACCGCAAAACGCGAAATCAAGGAAGAAACCGGTATTGATATCAAGGACAGCGATCAACTGTTTGTAGTCAATCCATGTCTTTTCAGTACACCGGGAATGACAGATGAATCCAACGCGATCGTATGTGCGATCATTGAAACAGATGAAATCCATGTTGACCAGCACGGTGCTGTTGGTTCCGAATTATTCAACGGATTTACCCTTCTCACAAAAGAAGATGCCAAAAAAATCTTAAGAGATGGAAAGGATGCTTACGGAAATTATTATTCTGTCTATACATGGATTGGTTTAATGGTTTTTGTCACTGATATTTTCTAAAACAGAATATATAAAAAAAAGCCTATAGAAGTGACATAGCTTCTATAGGTTTTCTTATTCATATATGACACAGTTCAACATTTCCCGGATTTCTTCCTGCGAGAAATTCATGATCAGATCCAAGATGGAATAATCCATATGATCTCGATGGGATATCTTTTCAATCGCATCAAAGTCAGCCCGAATAAATCGAAGCTCCATATTTTCGGCTTCGAAACGTCTTTTATCATAAAGATGTTTTCCACCGATCGAGTTGATGTATACGTCTGTATCCAGCGTATGACACAGTTCCAACACACCATCTATTCCCTTTCCGTGAACAGGCCCCCGGTAATCCGATGCCTTGATTATTTTTGTATCAATTCCCAAATAATCAGCAATCACATGCATATGATGTTCCAGAAACAAGGAAATCGCTGTTTCGGGATATTCGACAATCTCTTTAAAAAGTGCACAGCCGATATTTTTATACGGCGCTTTGCGATATGCATATCTTACGGTTGACTGCAGATCGTCGATATATTGTTTATCATTCACAAAATGCAGATCTTTAATAAAAACGTTCGAGCTTGCATGAGAAACCGGCAGCACCAGTGATTTTTCTTTTCCATCGCATTCAATGCGGTTACGATGGATCCATCCCTGTCGGATATAGTTGACATCATCCAGAATCATGAACGTATCCACCGCATTCATCATCTGCCAATACCCGATATAAGGAAGAAAGTATGGCTGCATAATCGATGTTTTCTGCATATCAATCATCTTCTCCATAATCACGGACAACTTCATTAGCCTTTTGAATAAGCTTGAGCCCATCTATCGATGTCAGCCACTTTTCCAGCTCTTTTATGGAAGGATTGGAGTTGTTCTTTTTGTATATCATATAGAGATTATTTTGTAGAGGATACTTTGTATCCCAAACGGAATATCCATCTAATTTGATCATTTTGGTGCAGGCATGGGCATACATCTTGGTGTAATACGAAGTAAACGCATAACAGATTCCATTTGGATTCCATGCCACATTATCGATAATAGCCGGCATCGTAACCACCTCCTGATGGTTACCATCGATAGGATTATCGGTCACAATCGATTCAAAGCAGGTTTGAGACCCATTTCCCGCCACCAATTGATATGTTGTGATGATGCCATCTTTTCCACCGACTTCCTTCCAATTTACAATCTTTCCAAAATACATCTCCTGCAGCTGCTCCACAGTTAGATCATCCACAGGATTATCCGTATTCAACAAAATCGCAATCGGTTCCTTTACAAGCGGTGTAAATTGATATTTGAAGCCGGATGATTTTAATAATTCTTTTTGATGGCGGGACGGTCCAGTTGAAAAGAATACATCAATTTCATCGTTTACTAATTGTTCATATCCTTCGCCGGTCGCAACACGATACAGCGTTTTACCGTTGGTATAAGTATCCTTATCATAGATTGCCTCAATAAGACCGGCTATAAGGGGATAAAATCCACTGGCTGCCCGCATTCTAAGTTCTGTATCCCTGAGTTGAAACTTGGAATCCAGTTTTTTTAGAACATTATCCTTTGCGAAAGGAATGAAGCGTCTGGCATCGGTTTTGATGACCATATCTTTTTTATCAATCATATTAAAGAACATCTCCTTTAGACAGAAGGAATGGGTCATCTGTCATGATCATACAGGCTTTGCGGTCATCCCCCACATTGGTAACAGGCAGACTGGAAGTTCGAACAAGACCGTTGTCAAAAAATTGATCATTTACACACAACATCATGCCACAGATATAATCATCAAATGCCTGCCCTTCCCATACCGTTGGATAGACTCGCTGTTTTATAAAGGGTTGAAGGATCATATCCTCAATCTGTCCGGAATCAAAGAGAAACTGCCATGCGGCATTATCGGTTAACAGACCGGCATAGACTTTTTCACTTTTGCCTAAACAGTAGTGTTTTAAGATATATTGATCCTTGTGGGCATAGGCATCCTGCAGGATGGATGGCTTTTCTTTACAGATATAGGTTTCAATGGAATGACTGCGCAAAAACTCCGTTTCTTCTTCTGTTAAGAAATTCGAAGTAAACACATCTTCAAACCATAGACGCATAAAGCGTTTATCATGTACCAAAAATGTTGTCCGGAAATCATTGATCATTTTGGAGTCCATCATGGTCTTTAATGTATCCATGGAAAAACTCAATAAGTCAAATTGATTGAGGGCACTGAAGATCATCTTCCCTTTCCAGTTTTCGATATTGGATTCAACTTCTTCCGCTTCCAGAATGTGCACTTTTTTCCCGATATATGCATAATATGCTTCGTATAATGGAATTTCATTAGTGCGATCCGAACTCTTTAATACATAGATTTCATCATATCCATCCACAAGCTTTCGCATATAAGAAATCATTTCTTCAAAGCGTACTTCTCTTGTATGCCCCGGATACTTTGCCATAAAACGATTCGCATCACACTCGGCAAAATAAGATGAGAAGATACCATGCGCAAAGAAGCGGGATGTGATCTCACATAACTTCAATTCACCATCTTCGGTGACAATATAATCCGGACGGTAGGTACCGGCACGATATGGAAATTGACTTTGATAATCCAATATTTCCATGATTTTGGGATCCAGAGGCATATATGTATCCACATATTCCTTATAATGTTCACCCATATATTCAATCGCTTTATATAATACTTGATGCATCTTTCGAATCTCATCCCTGCGCTCTGTCGTGACAAAAATCGGTTTTTCATGATACCAGCGCAGATAATAGGACTCTCTGTGTCCCATTACCTTTGAACAAATCTCTGTATTGTTCATAAAGAATTATTCTCCCGAAAATAAACGCGATTGATAACCCAGACACTGGAATCCGTTTTCATTGATGATTGGAATCAATGCAGGTGTAATCCGCAATTGTTTACGTACCCAGTAACAGATGCTGGTAGTCATTCCCAGCGATGTGGTATATTCTTTCATCTTTTTGATGTTGTCAATACTTAAGGAGCGGTCCGGTGCCGTTCTGCCGCGCTGTTTTTTATGATCTGCATTGGAAGGCATAATATAGTCTTCATACAACTGACGTTCTTTATCTTTATCAAAGTGACCTAACCACTGTCCTAACATCGCAAGATTTTCCATGCAGGCAGTTAAGAATTCCGGCTTGTAGTTAATAATGCCGACATTATGGAGCATATCAAAGAATTCCTTGATGTTGTCTTCGGTCAGATACGGTGTGAAGATCGGCTGTACTAAAGCAGAATTTGACATAATACCATTGGCCTGGCAAATTTGAACTGCCTTTAAACGCTCTTCAATCGGTGCCGCATACGGTTCTAATATATCTCTGAATTCGGTTGGCATAATCGATACGCTGGTATTAAACTGCATCTTATCTTTTAACTGTTTAAACAGATCAAGAATTGTTTCACCCTCGTATTCATACATTAAATGCTTCACACCCATTTTAGATGCCACAAACAATCTCGCATTAGAGTTTGGATACTTCTTGAAATGCGCAATAAACTCCTTTAAGATGCGATGGGCAATACCGGTATACAAAGTAGGTTCCTGGAATGCTTCGGTTTTCGGAGAGAAGTAATAATAATGATTCCAGTTTTTATAACGGCTGATTTCGGTAATCTGTGCTTCAACTTCCTTTTTTCCTGCCGGGTTTTCTTCAATAACACGGGCTAATTCCTGCAGTAGTTCATTTTTACGCTTTATATCTTCCGGCTTGATTTCATCCTGAACGATTCCATTCATATCTTCCAGAAGCTTGCGGACATAGAGATGATAATTCTCATAAGCGATAATCTTCTGTTCATGAACTCCATCTGTCACAAGACAATATTGACATCCGACATTACATCCTTTCACCGGATTGATCTCAAAGGTCAAAGTCGGACAGCGTCCGGTATAGTTATGAATTTCCGTCTCTACTGTATCCGGGTCAATATCTTCCAAATATAAAGTGGATGTCGGAATAACGGTTCGATTTTCGATGCGCTTCATATACAGCTTCGATCCGTTGATAAGTCCATTCAATGTATATTCGGATGGTTTCACCTTTACGCCTAACTCATCCAAATAAGCTTGATCGACGATACGAGCTTCAAATCCGTCCATGCTGTAAACATTGGTTTTATGAGAATATAAATTCTCAATTTTAATAGGTCCCTTCATTTTCTCCTCCTAATTTTTCTTAAAACTTTATAAATCATTCGATATGCAGGATTGGTAAATTTTTCATCCAGATATATTTGCACCTGTCCCATATCGATTTTTTCTGTTTTTCCGGAAACCGTAAAGATTGTTCCTTTATTCATTTTCGGATAAATCTGCGGATCGGTTGTATAGAACAAAATGGAATTGTCCTTTATTTCATGCCATCCGACTATTTTATAGTCGATGGATGTATCATCCATCTTTAAACTCAGATCGGTAAATTTGCGATAAACTCCTTCGTCCAGGTCAAGGCGCAGATGATCGTATTCAATTTGAGACAGATCAAATCGAGCGACAAAACTTGCCCCCGCATATACTTTCTTTGTCAAACACTTCGATAATTGAAAATTATTTCCTGTCCAATAATAAAGCGATATATGAAGATAATCATCTTCTTTCAAATTATGGAAAATATCTTTCCGGCTGGTGATCTGTTTAAAATCAGCAGGTCCAAACCCATACAGTTTCTCAATTCGCTTTCGTGATGTCTCTTCATTAAGAAGACTGTAAAGCGCTTGAATGCCGCAGGCTTGAAATCCTGTATTCGCATTTTCAATCATCATTCTTGACAGGACGTATCGGGTATCGATATCTCCGTCAATGACATATTTTTCCACTTCCGGAAATACCTTTAAAAAGTCATTAGACGGAATCTTGAAAAATTCTTTCGCGATCAACATGTTTTCTGTCTGTACACGAACCATATTGGAAGGATTAATTCCGCTGGCATTGGATTGATCATAGTGAACACGGAAATAAGTCAATTTTTCATCAAGAATATAAATTTCATGATGAAGACAGATTTCAATCCACCGCCACAGATCCGGAAAAGAGGCCAATCCATAGACAAATATATCTTCATCGACTCTTATTTTTGTCCGGGTCAAAGAGCTTGGATGACATAGGTGATTTCCTGTATCAAAGAAAGTTCTTAACCATTCATATCGATTCTGATTTGTCTTATAGAAAACTTTATAGTATGGATGAGAGGTATCGGTAATGCGCTCTCCGTTTTGATCAATTAATTCAACATTGGTGAACACAACGCCGATCTCAGGATGTGCATCCAGATACGCAACCTGTTTTTCCAGCTTTGAGGGAGCCCACTTATCATCGCAATGGGCAATCGCGTAATACTCGCCTTTTAAACTTTTGAAAAAATCAGCACTGACCGGTTCTCCTAAATTTTTGGGATTGCGTATTTTGATTACGCGGTCATCTTCAATGGATTGAATGATATCCCAGCTTGAATCTGAAGAACAATCATCTACAATATAGAGTTCGAAATCTTTAAAGGTCTGATTTAAAATACTGTTGATACTTTCAAGCAGAAACTTCTCATGATTATAAGATGTCAATAAAATACTAACCTTAGGCATACGATCACCTCAAAATAATATCGCAGATGCGGTTAACATCTTCAAAAGAAAGATCTGGATACAAAGGCAGCGACAAGACACAGTTTGATGCGTAAAGAGATATCGGTAAATCTATATTTCCGTATTGTTTCTTAAAAGCTGTGACCTGCGTAGTAATCGGATAGAAATATTTGCGCGCATAGATGTCTTCTTTTTCTAATTTTTTCTGAATTTGGTTACGGTCTTCCTTATATCCTTCAAACAATACCGGATAGTAGGCATAGTTCCACTCGATATCATTCGATGGTTTTAATATGCGAATACCATCGATTCCATCTAACCGCTGATTATATAATTCAACAATTTTTCTTCGTTTTTCGAGTTCCCCGTCAAAGTGTCTTAAATTACAGATCCCCATCACGGCTTCAAATTCATTCATTCTGGCATTGAGCCCGATATAAGCTACATCCTCTTGTGAGACATAGCCAAAATTGACAAGGTCTTCGATATGATTTAGTTTCTCATTTTCTTTATATGTTAAAATACCGCCTTCAATGGTATGAAAAACCTTTGTGGCATGTGTTGAAAACATTACAGCATCCCCAAATACTGCCGGGCTTTTTCCTTTATAGGTCACACCAAAGGCATGCGCCGCATCATAAATAACTTTTAAATGATATTGGTCGGCAATTTTTTGGATGGCCTCTACATCACACATAAACCCATATACATGTGTTGCCACAATCGCTACTGTTCTTTCGGTAATCTTTTCCTCTATTTTTGCGGGATCCATTGTAAGAAAGTTGGGTTCCACATCCACAAATACCGGTTCTAATTGATTGCGGACAATGGCCTCTGTTGTAGAAACATGCGTATAAGCGGTAGTGATCACTTCCGGTTTCACTCCTTCGGGAAACGTATTTCCAAACTCAAAAGCTAAAAGAGCTACCTCAAGAGCCAGATGCCCATTGGCAAACAGCCATATATTATCGCATCCTAAATATTGTTTAAGATCCTGCTCAAATTGAAGAGAAGCTTCTCCCCTGTTGGAAAGCCAGCGGCTTTCCCATACCGGTTTTAAGGCTTCCACATACTCTTCAAATGGAGGCATGGATGATTTTGTTACGTTAATTTTCCCCATAAATACCCCTTGATTTTCAGTTATGTTTATTTTATCACCTCTGCAGAAAATAAGAACATCAAATCACAAAATATTAAAATAAACAATCAAAAGAAGAATGTATTATAATAAACATAGAAAGTGAGGCATATCATGAAAAAACTCGGATTTGGATTTATGCGTTTACCACTATTGGGTAATGGTGATATTAATTATGATGAATTGAACAAAATGGTTGACCTGTATTTGGAACATGGATTTACTTATTTTGATACATCCTATGTATATCACGGAGGTAAAAGTGAAACCGCCATCAACAAATCATTAACTTCCCGCTATCCAAGAGACAAGTATATTCTGGCATCCAAAATGCCGACCTGGGATGTTTGGAAAACGGAGGATGTACGTATGTTTTGTGAACGTCAGTTAGAAAAAACCGGTGCCGGCTATTTTGATAATTATTTGATGCATATGTTGACAGAAAAAGATTACAACCGCATGGTCGAAATCGGTGCCTTTGATGAATTTAAAAAGTTAAAAGCAGAAGGCAAGATCAAACATATCTGCTGCTCTTTCCATGATACAGCCGATGTATTAGACCGGATTTTGGATGAACAGCCGGATATTGAATCTGTCCAGATTCTTTTGAACTATGCCGATATGGCAGACCCGGATCTAACCGTTAAAGAAGCCTACGAAACCATTGTGAAACATAAGCGCAATGTCATTGTGATGGAACCGGTCAAAGGCGGAGAGCTGGCAGTTGTTCCAAAACCAATCGAAGATATGTTTAAAGAAGTAGATCCAAATGCTTCCATGGCATCATGGGCCATTCGTTATTGTGCTTCCCTGCCATCGGTTATGGTTACCCTTTCCGGTATGAGTACCTTAGTGCAGGTTCAAGATAATGTTTCCTACATGGAAAACTTTAAACCGTTAACGGATTCAGAAATGGATATGATGAAAAAGGCCGGTGACTTCTTCTTTGGAAAACCTCCGGTAAATTATCATGAAGCTCATATTGTCAATCCGGCCGTAAAGACTTTCCTTTCCCTTCTTAATAACCGATTGGTCTTTGAAGTTCCGCATGGCTGGCAGGATGAAATGTATAACTCCTATATCACCCGTGTTGGTCATCCACTCGACTTAATGAAAAACGAAACCGATCCAATTGTGATTGAGGGTTTGAAAAAAACTGTTGAATATTACGAAAAATAACCGAAACAAGTCTGAAAAAGACTTGTTTTTAAATGAAAAAATTAAGATTATTTTCATTCACTTAAAAATCGATTATAATAGTTAAAGTAATAAAGGAGACTTATATGTTAGTAGGAACTGTAAAAGAAATTAAGAACAATGAATTTAGAGTGGGCTTAACACCGGATGCGGTAGCTGCATTTGTACAGGCCGGTCATGATGTCCTGGTTGAAAAGGGCGCCGGTTTAGGAAGCGGTTTTGAAGATTCAGAATATGTTGCAGCCGGTGCTACTATGGTTGACGATGCGGCCGAGGTTTGGAATCGTGTAGAAATGATCGTTAAGGTGAAAGAACCAATCGAAGAAGAATATAAATATTTCCGTGAAGACTTGATTATTTACACTTACCTGCATTTAGCTGCCGATGCTCCGCTTGCCAAAGCACTTTTAAAATCCGATGTAAAGGCAGTAGCTTTTGAAACTATCGTAGGTCCTAGAGGCGGACTTCCATGTTTAACACCGATGTCTGAAATTGCCGGAAGAATGGCAGTTCAGGAAGGTGCAAAATATCTTGAAAAAACATATGGTGGACGCGGTGTACTGTTAGCCGGTGTACCGGGTGTTGAACGCGGTAATATCGTGATTTTAGGCGGCGGTAATGTTGGTACCAATGCTGCTAAGCTTGCGATTGGAATCGGAGCAAATGTAACAATTTTAGATATCAATGCTGAGCGTCTTGCATATCTGGATGATATTTTCTCACATCGCATTCAGACATTATACTCAACACGTGCCAATATCCAGAAAGCTATCTCGCAGGCTGATGTTGTGATCGGTGCTGTATTGTTACCGGGAAGCACAACGCCAAACTTAGTTCGTGCGGAAGATTTGAAATTAATGAAGAAAGGTTCTGTATTAGTGGATGTTGCGATTGACCAGGGCGGATGTTTTGAAACCTCTCATGCGACAACACATGATGATCCGATCTTCGAAGTAGATGGCGTTGTTCACTATTGCGTAGGTAACATGCCGGGAGCTGTTGCCCGCACTTCTACTTTAGCTTTAGTAAACGCAACACTTCCTTACGGTCTTGCGATTGCCAACAAAGGCTTAGAAGATGCTTTAAAGGCAGACGGCGGTCTTATGAAAGGCTTGAACATCTACAAAGGCAAATGCACATATCCGGGTGTTGCCGATGCCTTAAATATGGACTATACCGATCCATCAACGCTGATTTAAAACATGACAGCCACCTAAAACGGTGGCTGTTTTTTAATTCTGTTCTAATTTGTCTAATAGTGCCTGTAATCTAGCTTTATCTTCGATATAGATATGCTCGTGTCTTTTTCCGGTATAGAATCTTTTCCCCTTCTTATATACGACAAGCGTATTGAG
>JAGAWH010000154.1 GCA_017941505.1 Faecalicoccus sp.
AAGAAAGTATCCGCATTTGACCAATCATGATCCTCCAGTGCCATATTTCCACGAGTAATCTGCGCATTAGCAGAAGTCCCTGTTATATTTACTGAAGGCTCAGGACTGATTGATTTTACCTGTTTTTCAGTATCTTTTCGGATTATTTTTTGGATTCCCCGCTCTAAATCCTGAATAAATCCGATTTTAGACATATCATATGACTGTAATACCGATAACTGTTCCGGTAAATCATATGGATCCATATCCCTATAACAAGGAATGATAACTCTGTCTCTGTCTTTCTTCATTAATTGAAGGAAGCGGCTCCATTCATTCTTCACCCATACGGCATTTAGATATTCCGGTTTGGTTCCTACCACAACCATAACCTTGGCAGAATTTAATGCTGCAAAAATATATGGTTCATATTCCGTTCCAACCTTATCTTCTAAAGTAATTCGGGAGAAAAATACTTTGTATCCCTTATCTGTCAAACGATAATAAATATCCTGAGCTAATGTAGAATCCTTTGTTCTTTCATTATTTTCATCGCTTTCCTTGTAACAGATAAATACATCAAAAGGATCTTCCTTTTGTGATATTGCCAGAATTCCTCTCTGTACTTCCGCAATCTTGGCACCTTCTTTTTGGTATTGTCTTCGGGTGATTCCATCCGAATATTCAATCGCAGCAAGATAATCTACATCTTCAAGGAAACTGTCAAGGCTTAGTCTATGACATGTCGGTATCCATTCATAGGTTGCCGGATCTTCTACATATTCAATTCCAAAACGGCTGATTGCACAGCACCAGTGTGCTTCGGCATCCGTTTCATCTTCGGCAATGATTCTTTCATATACGCCGACAGCCTTATCATATTCACCAATACGACGGAAATGATTTCCTCGGTTAAACATGGCAGCTCTTTGGTCATCATCAATTTTTGGTAATGTGGTAGTACTGCCGCAGTAATCGCATATTCCTACTGTTTTATCTTCGGATAACGTGATATCGCCACCACAGATTTTACATTTAATAATTGTCATTGCCTTCTCCCTCTTTCTATTCTTTGGATTGTTTAACAGCTTCTACGATTCTGTTTACTGCTGTTATATAAATTGAATCGTAATCGGTATCTTTTCCATGATTACGTATTCTGAACACAGTATGTTACCAGCTTCACCGTAGATTTTTGATTATTTATTCCTTGATTTCCAACCATAAAGCGGGACGGACCGCGTATATGGCACTATCTGCGAAATCACCTCGGTAGGCAATTGAACCGTCTTGGTTAACGTATGCAATAGTTTTTCTATTAATACCCGGGGATCGCAGCCACCATTTACTTCCATCATCATAGCTATAAACGGATTGTTTTACCCCATTCTTTACTGCATGTGGTGTTGCTTTTACTACTCTTTCCGATTTTGATAAATAGTATTTTTCTGCTTCTTGAATCGACAGTAAAAATACTTTATCTTGTGTTTCGTCTCCTGGATCAGTAAACTGCCTTGGATTCTTATCAGCGGTTACAGTAGATGTTAAAATATAATCCTGTTCTTTATCAGTGAACGCATTACTCAGGAAAATTGTATTTAGCCAAAGCCTTATACTGCTTGTATCCCATGTAACATCTTTCCTGAATTCATTGAACCTTTTTCCATCAATTCCAACTTCGGTAATCAACAAAACTCTATCGCCTTTTTGTTCGAGGATTTTCCATTGAATAGGCTTCTTGATTCCGTCTCTGCCATAAGGATAAGTACCAAACCCCTTTTGGATATCGTCTATAGTCGGTGCTTTTCGTGCCACCGTATAAAAAAGTTTTGCTATTGATTTAGTGAATAAAGCTTCTTGATTTGATTCCTTGATTTGTTCAGATTCCGAAGCCTTTCCAGGGTTGTTTCCGTCCATTTTCTTTTTAAGCAACTGAATATTCTTGTCTAATTCTTGTCTTTTTTTACCTGCAAAAAGACCTTTCAAGTTTTCTTTTTCATTCTCAAGCTGTTTTATCTTACTTTCTAATTCAGCTCTTTCATTATCAATTTTCTTATATTGTTCTTCTGCTGTTCTGTTTTCATTCTCTGGTTTTGTCTTTTGCTCTGTTATTTTTTCAGAGAGTAAGGAAAGTGTTTCATCTATGTAATTTCTAAAGTTGCTGATAAAATCATCTTCCTCGTATTCTTCTATTTCTGAAACTATACAATCCTGAAGATAATTCTTGACTATGTCAATTTCCTTCACAACATATTCATCCCTATATCTGTATGCTGCATGGCAATCATTATTGTTAATAAGACCAATCACATTATTTTCCGAGCTATATCTATTGGCAGAATCCTGATAATATGGTTTTATACTTAGGAATTTATCGTCTTTAGGCAATAAATGAGATTTTCGCAATAGATTTTCTAACTCTTCGTCATTTAATTCCTTCAATAATCCAGATGTATCCATTTCTCTAACTATTTCGATTGCAAGTACAGCAGGAAAGTCGACCACTCTGCTTTTTTTGTTGTATACAATATCCTTAAACAGTTTACCTGCTAAATGCTTTGCATCCTTAACTTGATAAGCACAAAGAGTCTTTCCCCAGTATGCCTGCGCATTTTCAGCATTATTATCAAGAACTCTCTCATAAAATTCATTAGCTTTGGTAAAGTCACCATCTGCTAAAGCCATATTTCAACGTTTTAATAAGGATTCAGTCTGTGCATTTAATGCAGTGACTCCACTGTCAACATATCTAACTTCTTCATTTTTCTCATCCTTGCTTCCGATAATCTTCTCAATTCCTCTTAACAGATCCTGCATAGCACCAATCTTGCCCATATCCTGTGCCTGTAATCTGGCAAACTCTTTTGGCATATCATATGCATCCAGGTCCTTGAAGCATGGAATTAATACTTTCTTTTCTCCGGATGATATTAGTTGAAGGTACCTGTTCCATTCATTCTTTACCCATACGGCATCGTAATATTCATATTGTGTTCCCACTGCCAACACAGGGCAATTGTAAGTTAAATAGTTCACAAAATAGTTGTGGATGTATCGTTATCAAAATAATTTAGGCGGAAATTTCATCGATCGTATATCCATCAGGATGAAATTTTCCGCCTCATATTCTTTGCCGGTCCATGCCCTCT
>JAGAWH010000155.1 GCA_017941505.1 Faecalicoccus sp.
AAATAGTCGATAGAGTTAATTATGAAGAATGGGATAATCACGATTTCACCATTCCTACTGAATTAAAACTTACCAAAGATAGTTTTCTTCATGAAGCAATACAGGTTTTTTATAAGGCTGGAGGATTTGACTTTTTTAAGGTGATTGATGCAGATAAATATGCAACGAAATGGTTAGACTTTGTTGGTGAATTATATAGCGATATTGAAGACAGGAAATATAAAACAGATGGCAAGTATCATAAAAATCCATTGTCTGACACAGATAAAGAATCATTAAGAGCACAAGGTGTACCAGACATATTTATTGATGATATAGACGAATAGAGATATAAATGACGAATGAGATTTAATAGGATCAAGGAATAATTATCATGGGATTATTTGATAAGTTTAAAAAAGCAAAACCAGAACAGAAACCAGCGGTAGGTAAACCTAAAGTTTTCGAGGATGAATTTATGGATATTCAGACCGGACTAATTTCTCTTTGCATGGAATTAGCAAGAGAGAATGTAGATAAAGTATTTGCTTATTGTAGCATTGAAGATCACAGCCAATCGTTCAATGCATTCTTTGAGAAGAATGGAAAGATTCTTACTAATACCCAAGTTGGCTCAAGCGACGAAACAGTAAAAGATTTTCTAAGAATTGGAACTCATGATCTTGATGAACTAAGAGCAGTTTGTGATAAATGGAATAAGCCTGTTCCTAAGCAGATAAAAATGTTTTATAACGCACAAACAGGAAGCTATGACGCTAAAATATATTATGATTCACTTCCAGAAGATAAATCTGCTGGTCAAGTATTCATGGAATGGCGCAAGGAAATAGAGAATAAGAATTAAGAAATAGACTAAATTCCGTTTTCCGAACTGAGAAGATTTTGGAGGAGTAAATTACTTCTCCTTTTTTATTGCAAAGGAAAGGAAGTGATGATATGCAAGAAGAAGTCGAACAGAAAACAATAGCTTTATCAGTTAGAACAGCACGCATGACATCTATCGTGCTGCAACAAGCTCTTAGAAAGTTTTTGGATGCGCAGAAGCATAAATCTCATAAGCTGCCGCATGGTAAGCAGACTTTGAAGGAACTAATGAAACAGAATACCGGAGTCTCAAGTCTTGAAGTCAATTATGACAATATCAAGGATTTTGAAGCTACAGCGAAGAAGTACGGAATTGACTTTGCTCTTAAGAAAGATGCTATGGAGAATCCACCAAGATATATTGTCTTCTTCAAAGGCAGAGATGCTGATGTGATGACTCAAGCATTCAAGGAATATACAGCTAAGAGCTTAAACAAAGAGAAGAAACCTTCTATCAAGAAGACACTTGCAACTCTAAAGGAACAAGCTGAAAAGGTAGTTCCGCATAAAGAAAAAGTCAAGGTGAAAGATAGAGGTGTGGAATTATGAGTGATTTGAAAAAGCAGCTGATTCTCAATTCTCCATACCTGATATTCGTTTATGTCTTTGATAAGCTATCGCAATCATTTAGGATTATCAATGGGGATATGAGTTTCAAGATATTGCATATAGGTAAAGGACTAGAATATGCATTCTCTCATCCATTACCAAGCTTTCACTTAATAGACATAGCCATTGGAATCGCAGGAGCCGTTATCATACGGCTCTTAGTTTATTTCAAGGGAAAGAATGCGAAGAAGTATAGGCAAGGTATGGAATATGGTTCTGCAAGATGGGGGACGAAAGAGGATATCAAACCATATATGGACGATGACTTCTCCAAGAATATACTTCTTACGCAAACAGAAAGAATCACTATGGATTCAAGACCAAAGAATCCAAAACATGCAAGGAATAAAAATGTCATTGTGATTGGTGGTTCTGGTTCCGGTAAAACAAGATTC
>JAGAWH010000013.1 GCA_017941505.1 Faecalicoccus sp.
GCTTTGATCGAACCCTTATTTTCAATAACAGATGAGAAAGCCTTAAATTCCGTATTTTCAAAAATATCGGTAATTTCCTGTAATTCCATACCAAAACGGTTATCCGGTTTATCGGAACCGTAACGGTTCATTGCCTCATCGTAGGTTAAACGAAGGAAAGGTGCCTTAATATCAATTCCCTTTACTTCCTTCATCAATTTAACCATCATCTCTTCCGTGAAGGTTAAAATCTCTTCTTCGGATAAGAAAGATGTTTCAATATCTACCTGAGTAAAGTCAGTCTGTCTATCCGCTCTTAAATCTTCATCGCGGAAACATCTTGCGAATTGATAATACTTTTCAAAGCCGGCAATCATTAAAAGCTGCTTATAGAGCTGAGGAGATTGCGGAAGTGCATAGAAGGAACCCGGATGAACACGGCTTGGAACCAGATAGTCTCTGGCACCTTCCGGTGTGCTCTTTCCTAACATCGGAGTTTCAATTTCGATGAAGTCATGGTTATCTAAATAATCACGCATGCTGCGGGTAATCTTATGACGCATGATCAGCTTTTCCTGCATAACCGGACGTCTTAAATCCAGATAACGGTATTGAAGACGGGTATCTTCTAAGGCATCGGTTTGATCGGCAATAATCAGCGGTGTTGTTTTGGCCTCATTGATGATCTCCACAGATTTAACCTGTACTTCAATTTCACCTGTCGCAAGATCTTTGTTGGCATCGCGTCTTGCCTCTACAACACCCGATACGGCAATCACATATTCATTACGGATCGGTTTTACCTGGTTGGCAAAGGATTCATCGAATACCAGCTGACAAATACCGGACCTGTCTCTTAAATCGATAAATACCAGCTGTCCGAAGTTACGCTTACGGGCAACCCATCCTACTAAGGATACTTCTTTTCCAACATCGGATAAACGCAAAGTACCGTTATGATGTGTTCTTTTCATTTGTTAGTCCTCCATATTCTCTTCCAAAAGCGCATCCATGTGCGCACTCAAATCATCACGTGAAACACTTTCCTGTGTTTTATTTAATAAGTTCTTGACAGTAATGGTGCCTGATTTCATTTCATCGCTTCCGATCAAAAGCGCTGTCTTTGCCTTAGCACGGTCTACCGCCTTAAATTGGGCCTTAAATGATCTTCCAAGCATATCCATGTCTGCTCTAAATCCGGCAGCTCTCAGCTCTGTTAAGATTTCAAAGGCATAGGTTCTAGCCTCAGAATCTAAGCACATCACAAAGGCATCTAAGCCCGGTTTTTCCGCTAAGGAAATACCTTCTGCTTCTAAGGCAATCAAGATACGTTCCATACCTAATGCCCAGCCAATACCGCTCATTCCTTCCGGTCCGCCGAAATACGGAATTAATCCATCATATCGTCCACCGGCAAGAACAGTGGATTGGGCACCCATATCCTTGTTCTGCGATACGATTTCAAATACGGTGTGAGTATAGTAATCTAAGCCGCGAACTAACTTATCATCGATTTCATAAGGAATACCAAGTTTATCTAAAAGTGAACATACGGTATCAAAATACGCTTTGGACGTGTCATTTAAATAATCTTTCATAGAAGGTACACCCTTCATACACGGGTGATCGTGGTCTACCTTACAATCGAGAATACGCAGCGGATTCTGTTCATATCTTCTCTTGCAGTCGGAGCATAAATCACCTACATATGGGGCAAAATAAGTCTTTAGAGCATCTCTATAAGCAGCACGACTTTCATCATCACCTAAGGTATTCAACATAACCTTGATATCCTTTAAGCCCAATGCTTTTAAAATCGAGAAAGCTAAAAGGATACATTCCACATCGGTGTATGGTGATTTATTTCCTAAACATTCCACACCGAACTGATTAAAGATGCGAAGTCTTCCCTTCTGCGGACGCTCATGTCTGGACATCGGTCCCATATAATACAGCTTTACCGGCAGATCCGGGTTGGCATACATTTTGTTCTCCACAAAGCTTCTTACTGTTCCGGCCGTTCCTTCCGGACGAATTGTCAAAGATGTTTTCGAATTCTCCAGCTTAAAAGTATACATTTCTTTATTGACCATATCGCTGGAATCATTCTCACGCTTAAATACATTTGTGTGCTCGAAAATCGGTGTACGGATTTCATCGTAGTTATATAAATAACAGAATTGACGTAAGATTCTTTCTAACTCCTGCCACGCATAGGATTGTTCCGGTAATACGTCTTGAGCACCTCTTGGGATTTGATAACTCATAGTTTCCTCCTTCTAAATAAATAAAAAACGCCCTTAATATAAGGACGTTTGCACGCGGTACCACCTTATTTCACAAGTAAACTTGTGCGCTTAAAGTCTTAACGCGACTGACGGTTCGTTTTTAGACGAACTTCTCCAAAGTGTCTGATTTGTGTTTCATAAGATCTTTTCACCGGCCAGATCCTCTCTGTATACTTTGCACAAATCCTTCTTTTTCAACGAATATTAATCTAAGTTTTCTACGTTATGATATACGTTCTGTACATCATCAACATCTTCGAGTAATGTTACCAAACGCTTGAAGAGCTCTAAATCTTCGCCTTCCAGAGTAACTGTTTCATTTGGAACCATACGGGTTTCTAAAACGATATATTTTACATCCGGAATTAATGCGTCGACAACAGCCTTGGCATCATCCAGCTGAGTAGGCTCAACAGAAATGGTCATATATCCATCTTCAATTTCGATTTCCTGAAGATCGATATCGCCTTCGATCATGGCATCCATCATCGCTTCTTCATCATCATATTGAATAACGATAATACCTAAGTATTCATAACCAAAGGATACGGAACCACCTACACCTAACTTAGCATGAGCCTTATTGAAGGCAGCACGTAAGTTTGCGATGGTACGGTTATTGTTGTCGGTTAAGCAGTCGATGATGATCGTAGATCCACCGCCGCTTCCAAAGCCTTCATAACGGCAGCTGTTATAGCTTTCATCCGCTGAGCTTTTTGCCTTGTCGATGGCACGCTTAATTACATCTACAGGAACGTTGTTGGCTTTTGCACGGTCAATGGCCTTTTTTAAAGCCTGGTTCATATCCGGATTTGGATCACCGTTTTTTGCTGCAACTAAAATTTCTTTGGAATATCTTGAATAAATTTTCGCTTTTTGATTTGCGGTCTTCTGCATAGCAGCCGCACGTACTTCAAAATGTCGTCCCATATTTTCACCTTTCAAATTTTCACTCAATTAGTATAACAGTAGATTGTTTATTTTTCAATCTCTGCATATCTTTCAATTATCTTTTGTACAAGTGGATGTCTTACAACATCGGCAGCCTGCATCTCAATCATTGAAATGCCATCAATCCCTCGCAGGATGGAGCAGGCCTCCATCAATCCGGAATCCTGTTTCTTGATCAAATCGATCTGAGTCACATCCCCATTTACGATGAACTGGGCATTTTTACCCATGCGGGTCAAAAACATCTTCATCTGTGCTTTCGTTGTATTTTGGGCTTCATCCAAAATCACAACCGCATCATTTAAGGTACGTCCTCTCATGAATGCCAATGGGGCAATTTCAATTACCTGTTTTTCGATCAGACGGTCAACCGTTTCGGTTCCTAACATATCATAAAGCGCATCGTATAACGGACGCAGATAAGGATCGACCTTCTCTTTCATGTCACCCGGCAGAAAACCTAAGGATTCCCCGGCTTCCACCGCAGGTCGGGTCAATATAATCTTGCGTATTTTTTCGGATTTTAACATGGATACCGCATATACAACGGCTAGATATGTTTTACCGGTACCGGCAACACCGGTCGCAAAAACGATATCATTATTTCGAAACGCATCACACAGTGCAGCCTGTCCCAGAGTCTTCGGATAAATGACCTTTCCGGATTTTGTCTTACCGACCGGCTGAAGCTGGTGCATATCAAAAGAAGATAATCGATTTGATTTAGCCAGCGTACAGATATAATTAATATCCTGTACGGAAAGACGCTTATGTATTGCGATAATATCAAACAAAGCTTTTACAGCTGAATCAATTTGATCATTATGCTCGCCCTCATATTTCAAGGATTGATCCCGAAGGATGAATTCGGTTTTAAATTGTTTGTTTAATGCCTGCAGATTGCAGTCATTAAATCCGGTAAACAGCAGGATATCATCATAGCTGTGACCGGATAGATCAATTGTCTGATAACCCATCTATCCATTTCTGCTTAAAGAATGTCTGTAAGCAGATACTCCTTTCTAATGCTCCTAAATAAAAAATCTGCATAAGCAGATTTTCATTATTTTCCTCTACGTGCTTTACGTGCCGCTTCAGACTTTAATTTTCTGCGGACA
This sequence comes from Faecalicoccus sp., assembly GCA_017941505.1. The sequence continues at coordinate 4,337 of JAGAWH010000013.1, forward strand.
CCCGGTTTTACGTAAAATTCTCTTTTGCGTGCCTCAGCAAGGGTGCCATTACGAGATACCTGACGTTTAAATCTTCTTAAAGCGTCATCCAGCTGCTCGTTTTCCTTAACAACTACTTTTGGCATGATTGTCCTAACCTCCCTTCCTGAGTAATACAGAAGAATTATAACAAATAAGACTATATTTGTCCAAAAAAATTTAAGATTTCTTAAAACATTTGTGGTTATCAAGTGATAATGTCTTAATAGTTATTAAGGGAAAATGTCCCAGTCCTCTGAGGCAGGACTTATGCCGCGAAAGCCATTGAGGAATGGGTTTTCCCCCTGCTACACTGGCCCGCCGCGTTGCCAAAGGGCA
>JAGAWH010000156.1 GCA_017941505.1 Faecalicoccus sp.
AATACCCTGTGATGTCGGATCGGAATGCAGGTTGGTGACTTCTGTTTCAACCCACTTATTATAGCTGAAACGATGTAAAAGTTGAATGATTTCATTTTATATCCATATATTGTAAAAATCTGTGCATACAAGTTAAATTCTTGATAAAAAGATATTATAATACCCATACTAGGAGGTCCTATTTTGAAAAATATATTTAAATTTCTGAAAGATTCTAAAAGAAATGTCTTTATCATTGTCCTTTTGTTGATATTACAGGCATATTGCGATCTTTCCTTACCCAGCTATACCAGCAATATCTTAAATGTCGGCCTCCAGCAGAACGGTATAGAGGATGCCGTGCCAAGTTCAATTCGAAGTGAATCTTTAGAAGACTTATATCTTTTCATGGATGACATGGATATTGAGATGATAAAAGATTCGTATTCCGGAGATGAAATTCTTAAGCTAAATGATCATATAGACAGACAGAAGTTAAATGCGGCTCTTGTCAAACCGGAAAGTATCGTCTTCCAATTGGAGAGGATACCGAATTATTCGATCTCGGATATCAAACAGATGATCGATGCCGGGCTTATGACAAAAGAAGATCTGTTAAAACAGATTGATGGCATGATGCAGGCAAATTCTGATATGAGTGATACCTATCTCAATCAAATTGCCGTTCAATATGTTGCCAAGGAATATGAAGCCCAGAATATCGATGTAAAAGAAATTCAGAACCAATATTTATTATCCATTGGCATGAAGATGGTATTGATGGCACTTCTTATGTCGGCTTCTGCGGTATTGATTGGATATCTTGCCTCAAGAACATCAGCCGGGGTTGCGATGAATCTTCGTGAATCCGTATATAAAAAGGTTATGCAGTTTTCTTCGGAGCAGATGGAACGCTTTTCTACCGCATCATTGATTACCCGCTGTACCAATGATATCCAGCAGGTACAGTTTGTGATTGTGATGATGTTGAGGATGGTAGCCTATGCACCTATTTTAGGTATCTTTGGGATCATTAAGGTCATAGAAACCGGATCCGGTATGAGCTGGATCATTGTGATGGCAGTGATTTTATTGGCAGCACTGGTGGGTATTCTTATTGCGATCGCGATGCCGAAATTTAAAAAGATGCAGACATTAGTCGACCGTTTAAATCTGGTCAGCAGGGAATTATTAACCGGTATTATGCCGATTCGTGCTTTTAATCGGGAACAATATGAAGAAAAACGCTTCGAAACTGCCAACAACGATTTATATTCTACGCAATTGTTTACCGGCAGAACGATGGCATTTATGATGCCGGTCATGATGTTGATTATGAATGGTATCTCTGTATTAATTGTATGGGTCGGTGCCTCTAAGGTGGATTTAGGAACAATTCAGGTCGGTGATTTAACAGCTTTCATTACGTATTCGATGGTTATCGTCATTGGCTTTTTGATGTTGTCGGCGATATCCATCATGTTACCTAGAGCCGGTGTGGCTGCTGACCGCATTGTAGAGGTATTGGATACACCTTTAACTCTGTATGATCCTGCAAAACCACAGGATGAAAAGATTTCTCAGGGAATACTGGAGTTTAAAAATGTTGGCTTTGTATATCCGGGAGCGAAAGAAGAAGCAATTTATGATATCTCCTTTACCGCAAACCCGGGTGAAACGACGGCCATTATCGGATCAACGGGATGCGGTAAATCCTCCTTATTGAATTTGATCATGCGCTTTTATGATGTCACAAGCGGTGAGATTCTTTTAGATGGTGTTGATATTCGTAATCTGACCCAGAAAAAACTAAGGGGTCAAATCGGTTATGTACCGCAGAAAGGAATCTTATTTTCCGGTACGGTAGAGTCCAACATCAAATATGCGGATGAGAAGATAAGTGATGAAGATATGGAGAAGGCCGCTTCGATTGCCCAGGCTGACTTTATTCAAACAATGCCGGAAGGGTATCAATCTGCCATTGCCCAGGAAGGATCCAATGTATCCGGTGGACAGAGACAGCGTATCTCCATTGCCCGAGCGATCGCAAAACATCCTAAGATCTATTTGTTTGATGATTCCTTTTCAGCGCTGGATTATAAGACCGATTTAGCACTCCGTACAGAACTCAATAAACATATTGAAGATGCGACAGTCATCATCGTTGCCCAACGTTTCAGCACCATCTTACATGCCGATAAGATCTTGGTCATGGAAGATGGCAGAATTGTAGGACAGGGTAGTCATGAACAGCTGATGAAGACATGCCCTACCTATCTTGAAATCGCACAAAGCCAGCTTTCCGAAGCGGAGCTTTCTAAGACTGGAGGTGTCGAGTAATGGCTGAAAACACGAAACCTCGCCGTCAGTCCCGACGTTACCAGAAGCCAAAGGATTTTAAGGGGACAATCAAGCGTTTATTATCCTACTTAGGTCTTTATAAAATTGCGATTTTAATCGTTATGATCTTTGCGGTATGTTCGACCATTTTCAATGTAGTCGGACCGAAAATTTTGGGTAATGCGACTACAGAATTGTTTAATGGGCTTATCGCAAAACTATCCGGTACCGGAGAGATTAATTTTACCAATATTCGAAATATTCTATTGTCTTTAATGGGCATCTATGTCTTAAGTGCCGGCTTTGCGATGATTCAGGGCTGGTTAATGGCAACCATCTCACAGAAGATGAGCTATAAGATGCGCCAGGATATCAGTGAAAAGATTAACCGCTTGCCGTTAGCTTATTTTGAATCCAATACAGTAGGTGATGTATTATCCCGTATTACCAACGATGTGGATACGTTGGGACAGTCACTCAACCAATCGATTACACAGTTAATCACATCCATCTGCACTTTAGTCGGTGTTGTGGTGATGATGTTGTCGATATCACCGTTAATGACATTAATTACCTTGATTATCCTGCCAATCACGGTTGTTCTTGTGGCAGTGATTGTGAAACATTCCCAGAAATATTTCTTTGCCCAACAGAAGTATTTAGGAAAAATTGATGGCCAGATTGAAGAGACCTTCGCCGGACAGAAGATCGTGAAGGCCTTTAACCGGGAAGAGGAAGAATTGGAAGCTTTTAAGGAAACAAACTCTATTCTTTTTGAATCCGCATGGAAAAGCCAATTTTTCTCCGGTTTAATGCAGCCAATCATGAATTTTATCAGTAATTTAGGATATGTAGCGATTGCGGTAAGCGGAGCTATGCTTGCAGCAAGAGGAACCATTGAGATTGGTGATATTGTCGCCTTTGTACAATACGTAAAAAGATTTACCCAGCCGATTACCCAGCTGGCACAGGTATCCAATATGTTACAGTCCATGGCAGCCGCTGCCGAGCGTATCTTTGAATTCTTATCGCAACCGGAAGAAGCCGATGATAAGGATGCAGTAAGTGTAGATGCCTTAGATGGAAATGTCGTATTTGATCATGTGAAGTTTGGTTATAATAAAGACCGCATTGTCATTCATGATTTTAATTTAAATGTAGAGGCCGGTAAGATGGTTGCGATTGTCGGACCGACAGGGGCCGGCAAGACCACCATTGTCAAACTGCTGATGCACTTCTATGATGTCAATGAAGGACAGATTATGGTAGGAGGTCATCCGATTCCTTCTTTGACAAGGGCAAGCCTTCGTCAGAACTTTGGTATGGTTTTACAGGATACTTGGCTTTTTAACGGAACCATTATGGAGAATATCCGCTATGGTAAACTCGATGCCACCGATGATGAAGTCATCAAGGCTGCCAAAATGGCAAGAGCGGATCATTTTATCCAGGCTTTACCGGGAGGTTATCAAATGGTCATCAATGAAGAGGCAACCAATATCTCACAGGGACAGAAACAGCTTTTAACCATCGCAAGAGCCCTGCTTGCGGATAAGCCAATCTTAATTTTGGATGAGGCAACTTCATCGGTAGATACCAGAACCGAGCATTTGATTCAATCGGCTATGGAAGAACTCATGAAGGGAAGAACGAGCTTTGTGATAGCGCATCGTTTATCAACCATTCGCAATGCCGATATTATCCTTGTCATGCGGGATGGTGATATTGTTGAACAGGGAAATCATGATGAATTGATTGAAAAAGACGGTTTCTATGCCCAGCTATATAATTCTCAATTTGAAGAAATTGACGCATAAGGATCATCGAAAAGATGATTCTTTTTTTGTGCATGGATATTTTGCGGTGTTAAACTAACATTAAGAAGGAGCATATAGGATGGATAAGAATATTGTAAAAAGAAATGAACTGTTAGCCCAAAAGGTGATTAAAGGGCTGGGCTCCCGCAATATGACGGGTTACTATGCCGCGGATAAGCAAGAAGCATTAAAGATTGCCTTATCATTGATTCCGGAAGGAAGTACTGCAACGATGGGTGGTGGCATGTCTGTCATTGAAATCGGACTGGTGAATGCATTAAAGGATGGTAACTATAATTATATTGATCGAGAAGAGGCAGAAGACCGCAGAGCTGCGATGTTGGCCGCCTATGATGCCGATGTATATCTTGCCAGCTGTAATGCGATTACAGAGGATGGTGAACTGGTCAATATTGATGGCAATGCGAATCGTGTATCCTGCATTGCCTATGGACCTAAAAAAGTGGTGTTCATCGTTGGCATGAATAAGGTATGTAATGATCTTGACTCGGCGATCAAGCGTGCCCGCAATGTGGCAGCTCCCATCAACAAGCAGCGTTTTGGCGGCAATACTCCGTGTGTGAAGACCGGTTCCTGTTTCAACTGCAAGAATCCGGATACCATCTGCTGTCAATTTTTGATTACACGCTATTCGAAACATCAAGATCGAATTCATGTGATCTTAGTCAATGATTTCCTTGGATTCTAAAAAAAAGGGCATAGCCGAAGCGGCTATGCCTTGATTTTTATTAGATGTTTAATAATTTAGACAGTTCTGCAAGAGCGCCGTCTGTATCGTGAGCTAATACCTTCTTAGCTAATACTTTACCAAGCTGTACACCTTCCTGGTCGAAGCTGTTTACGTTCCATGTGAAGCCCTGGAACATGATCTTGTTTTCGAAGTGAGCTAATAAAGCACCTAATGTCTTCGGTGTTAACTGATCAGCGATGATGATGCTGGAAGGACGTCCGCCGTCAAACTTCTTGTTCAGGTTTTCATCGTCTTTACCGCATGCGAACGCAACGATCTGTGCTACTACGTTAGCGGATAATTTCTGCTGTGAAGTGCTTCCCTGAATGTCAACATCAGATCCAATCTGAGAGTTACGGAATCCGATAAACTGCATAGGAACGATATCAGTACCCTGGTGTAATAACTGATAGAATGAGTGCTGTCCGTTAGTTCCCGGTTCACCATAGATGATCGGTCCTGTTGAATAGTTTACAGGTTCTCCGAAACGGTTAACAGATTTACCGTTGGATTCCATATCTAACTGCTGTAAGTGAGCAGGGAAACGTGCTAATGCCTGAGAATAAGGCAGAACGGCTGTATTCTGGAATCCTAATACGTTACGTTCGTAAACACCGATTAATGCATCTAACATAGCAGCGTTTTTCGTAACGTCTTTTTCTTTACATAATTTATCGGTTTCAGCAGCACCGTCTAAGAAGCATGCGAATACTTCCGGTCCAAATGCCAAAGATAATACAGCTCCGCCTACTGCAGATGAAGATGAGAAACGTCCACCGATATAGTCATCCATATAGAATGCATCTAAGTAACCTTCGTTCTTAGCTAACGGAGAAGTTTCACTTGTTACAGCGATCATATGTTTGCTTGGATCTAATCCTGCTTCAACAAGTGCGTTCTTAACGAATGATTCATTTGTCAAAGTTTCTAATGTAGTTCCGGATTTTGATACCAATACGAATAAGGAATGCTTAACATCGATATTGCTGAGTACGCCGGCTGCATCATCAGGGTCAACGTTAGAGATGAATGCGGCATTCATTTTTAATTTATTGTTTTTCTTTGCCCAGTTTTCAAGTGCGATATAGATTGCACGAGGACCTAAGTCAGATCCTCCGATACCAATCTGGCATACAGTTGTGAATTTTTCGCCATCAGCGTTTGTGATTTCACCATCGTGAACCTTCTTTGCGAAGGCAGCGATTCTTTCCTGCTGTTTTACATAGAATTCACGTTTATTAACGCCATCAGCCATTACATCGTTACCAAGCTGTCCACGGCATAATTGATGTAATACTAAACGTTTTTCACCGGTATTCACTACTTCACCGTTATACAGTGCTTCATATTTTCCCACTAAATCCTGCTCATCGGCTAATTTCTGGAAAACAGCGATAATATCGTCGTCTACTGATTTTGCAGCATAGTTGTAAGCCATTCCTTCTGCCATCGGTACACAGTATTCTTTAACACGTTTTGCACCGTTTTCTCCGGACATAACGGAAGCCAAATCAACACGTTTACAAGCTTCCAGTTCTTTGAAAGAAGCTAACGTATCCAGATTTTTCCAAGTTGTCATTTTTAATCCTCCTGAATTGATTATTCTCTATCTTCTATTTTAATCCTTTATGGCTCGTTTTCCAATACTTAACAAAGTTTGAACTTAAAAAACAACATCAGAAAATGAAAATTGTCTATAATAAAATTAAGAATTTTACGGAGATACTATGATTGAAAGAATAACTTCGATAGAAGAAGAAAGCCTGAAAGAAATCAGTCGGAAGATTGGTCATGCGTTTTGCACCTTTGACTATACAAAGCCCAATAAAGGAATGACCAGTTCTTTAAACGAGAATCAATTTTCGATGTTGATTTACGGTCAGATCAAGGCTGCCTATCTATCGGGAAACTTATATACCTGTGACCATAAGGGATATTTGATTTTATCGACACCGAAAAATAAATCAACACTGAAGGCGGATCTGGTTCAGGCATATTGGATGTTTCGGGCGTTTGGAGTATGGGGCTATTTGAAACAGGCTGCTAAGCTATTTCAAGCCGGTCCTTTTCAAACCGAACAGATGACATTTACGCATCAGCCTTTTGTGCTGGTAGAGATGATTGCGGTACTCAATGAGTACCAGCACCAGGGTGTGATGTCTGAAATGATGAAATATGCCATAGAGACATCTCAAAAATTGAAGCTTCCGTGTATTCTTTCAACGGATGATCCAAAGAAAGTGGAAATTTATAAGCATTTTGGATTTGGTGTGAAAGATGTTTTTATGATCAGTTTGGACTATGTACATTACGATATGATAAGGAGAATCGACAATGAAAATTCAGAATCTAAAAATTAATCACATGAAAAATCCGTTAGGCTTTTTGATGAAGGATGTAGTGGTATCTTGGAGTGTGAGTGATGCCGAAGGTACTTATACTAAATCAGGAACCATCAGCCTATCTGAAGATGAAGACTTTACCACTGTACTAGCTTCAAAAACAGGAAAGCTAAACAGTGCTGCAGAAAAATTGGAATGTTCACTTAAAAGTCGTACCCGCTACTATGTAAGAGTAGAAGTTGAAGATGAAAAAGGGGATTCCGCTTCCAAAGATACCTGGTTTGAAACCGGAAAGAGAGAGGAAAAGTGGAAAGGAAAGTGGATCAGTCCACGTAAAGAGGATGCCTTTCATCCGGAATTTGTGAAAGAATTCCATCTGGATAAACCGGTACAGAAAGCCCGCTTATATATCTCCGGGTTAGGTTTATATGAGGCATTTATCAATGAAAATAGAGTGG
>JAGAWH010000157.1 GCA_017941505.1 Faecalicoccus sp.
GGTAAAATTAAACATGGTAAATATCTCCTAAGCAAGGATATTGTACCAAAAAGGCTCCGGGTTCGACTCCCTGAGTCCTTTTTTTGTCAAATAAAAGAAAAAAAGGCTGTATAACCTACTGATCATAAATCAGTGTTTTTTACACAGCCCCTTCGTTTTCTTGGTTTTGATAGGCTTTGAGTTTTTCTTCCAATTCTGCCTGGAAATCCGGATTGCTTTGAATATAAAGCTTAGCTGCTTCTCTTCCCTGTCCAACCTTTTCGCCTTCATAACTGAACCAGGCACCGGCTTTGCGGATGATATTGGCCTCTACACATAAATCCAGCAATTCGGAAATATAAGAGATACCTTCACCATAGATGATTTCCAAAGTAGCCTGTTTAAATGGCGGGGCCACTTTGTTCTTTACAATTTTAACCCGAACCTTATTTCCCACGATATCGGTTCCGTTTTTAATGACATCGGCCTTACGGATATCAATACGTACCGATGAGTAGAATTTTAAGGCACGGCCGCCCGGTGTAGTTTCCGGATTACCATAGATCACACCGACCTTTTCACGCAGCTGGTTGATAAAGATAGCGGTACATTCGTTATGGTTCATCGATGCAGCCAGTTTACGCATGGCCTTTGACATCATACGGGCCTGCATACCCACCTGCATATCTCCCATTTCGCCATCCAATTCTGCCTGTGGTACCAGTGCGGCAACACTGTCAACAACCACAAGGTCAACTGCTCCGCTTTCAATCAACATCTGCATGATATTCAATCCCTGTTCACCGGAGTCCGGCTGAGAGAGAATCAATTCGTCGATGTTGACACCCAGATTACGGGCATAGACAGGATCGATCGCATTTTCAGCATCGATAAATGCAGCACGTCCGCCCATCTTTTGAACCTGGGCAATCGCATGTAAGGCAAGCGTTGTCTTACCGCTGGATTCCGGGCCGAAGATTTCAATAATTCTTCCCTTTGGATATCCACCGATACCCAAAGCCTGGTCGAGTAATAAGCTTCCGGAAGGAATCGGCTCTACATCTACTGCAGCACGATCTCCCAATTTCATTACCGAACCTTTTCCGTATTCTTTTTCAATTTGACGTAAGACGTCATCTAGTAGTTTATCTTTATTTTCTTCTTTTTCTTTAACTGCCATTGGTAGCTCCTTGTTCTATTTCATCAATTAATAATTCAATCATTTGATTCACAATTGTCATTCTAAGTTCGTTTCGGGAATATTCTCCTAATTCAAAATGAAATACTTTGACTCCGTTTTTGGAAGCAATTGCCGTATATACCGTACCGGCAGGTTTATTTTCCATCACATCCGGTCCGGCATTCCCGGTAAAGGATACGCAATAATCGGAAGCCATGATTTCACGGGTATGTGATGCCATAGATGCAGCACACTCTTTGCTGACCACACCATAGGTATCAACGATTTCCTGCTCAACATGGGCAACGTTCACCTTGATTTCGGTAAAATACGTGACAATGCCGCCCTTTAAAACCTTACTTGCCCCGGAAACGGAGGCAAGTGTGGCGGTAAATAAACCGGCTGTTAAACTTTCACAGCCGGATACAGTCAATCCCTTTTTAGTACAGAGTTTTATTAAATACGCAGCATCTTTCATTACATAGACTCCAGAACATATCTTCTAAGCTTCATAAAGTAAATATAGCCGCTGTATAGACTCATAATCGTTGCAGCCCACAAAAGAATGGAAGCCATCGGAATTCCGATATAGCTAAACGGCCAGTTTTTCATAAGTAAGAAGATAATTGCGAACATTTGAAGTACCGTCTTACATTTTCCCGGGAAACCGGCACTGACTACCCTACCGTTGGTAGCTGCCGTCATCCGTAAGCCATCCACGACTAAATCACGAGCTGTCATCAAAAGCACAGCCACGACATTGGCTTCATGGGCATAAACCAAAAGAATCAATATTGTATTCACCAGCATTTTATCCGCAATGGGATCCGCAAATTTTCCAAATGATGTGATTAAGCGATACCGCCGGGCAATCATTCCATCCAGCATATCCGTAAGCGATGCGATGATAAATACGACGGTTGCCAATATATCCCGAAGAGCAAGACCGCTTTTGGCATCTACCACACCTGTGGTCGGATCGATGCATAAATAGATAATCACAACAATAGGAACCAGTGCGATTCTAAGTAATGTCAACTTGTTAGGTAAATTCATAATCCGATTCCTCTACTCATAATAATATTCTTCCGTTTCAACATAACCCGGATCAACCGGTTGGTCAGTATATACATCCTGCTGCTCGACAGGCTGCTCTTCTTCAGGTACTTCTTCTGTGGATTCCTCTGCCGGATCCGGTTCGTCCGGAAGTGTCGGCCGTGAGTCTTCCGCTTCCACGTTATCATTGGAATGCACAACTACGGTAATTACAGCATCTTCATCTGCTGTCCACTTTGTCTTGGAGAAAGAGATCTTATGACCGCCAACTTCAATTTCGTTATTGTTGTAATTTCCGATATTAATGGAAATTTCACATTCCGATGTGATGGTGAGCTCCGTAATAAAGTCACCGGACAGGGTATCATATTCACTTCCGGCAGCTAATTCACCATCCCGATAGATGGCAACCCGCATTCCTTCCGAATGTGTAACAGATATGGTAAGCCTTTGCGTTCCTTCGATCACGTTGGCTGCCTGGAAAATGTTATCTTCTCTATTTAACCGCGTAATGACCGGTAATTGAGCATCCGATACGGTTTTCTTCTGCTCTGCCAGCTTAGCGGTCTCTTCTTCTTTTTCTTTTAATTCCTGCTGCTGCTGGGCCTGTATGGCAGCAGTCTGTCTGTCGGATATAAAATCCATGACCAGATTGATCACACTGGAAACGCCGATAAAGGCAAGTGCCACAACGATCGCAATGCGAAATGTCCGCTTATGCGTCCATTCCAAATTCTGGAACATGCGGGATACCCGCTTTTGAAAGTTTTTGGCAAACCGCCGCTTTGGCTTCTTTTTTTCCGGTTCCGGTTCTTCCTCAACGGTAACCGACTCCATTTCATCGACAATTCGCTGCTGAGCTAAGGTTAATGCCATCTGCCGCTGTCTTGCATAAGCGCTGATATCTGCATCCACCTCATTTTGAACAACCGCCCAATTGACACCAATCGCATCGCAATAGGCATGGACAAAATAACGTGCAAACGAATAGTCATCGGAGAACGCATCTAAATTGTGCTGTTCTATTGCCTGAATATATTCCGGTGCAAGCCGAGTCTGAGCAGAGACATCTTCAATTGTTAAGTTTAAATTCATACGTCTTTGCCGCAGAATCTGATTGTATGTAGCCATTACACACCTCCGATATCATTATAACAAAATCAACCTTGATTTACATCTCATCTGATTTTGCCTTGCTATCCTTGAAATTTTTTCACCATTTTCCGGACTACGGGACGCGGGAATATCTTAGCAGCAATCACGCCTGTCTTATTCCATATACCCGGAATCTCAATTGCCTTACCATTCATTAAGGCTTTATACCCCTTACGGGCTACTTTATATGGGTTACCGGCTTTAAAGACATCGGATAAGCGTCCGGAATAAATATCCGCTGCCCTGGCAAAACCGGTATCCGTAGGCCCCGGACATAAAGCACATACTGTTACCCCGGTACCCTGAAGTTCTTCATGAAGAGCTTCCGAGAAAGAAAGAACATAGGCCTTGGTCGCATAATAAACCGACATGCCGGCTCCCGGCATAAAGGATGCGATAGAGGCAACATTTAAGATCTTACCGTGTTTTCTTTCTATCATACCTTTCAGATAATAATACGTTAATTTGGTCAATGCAACAACGTTCACATCAATCATATTCACCTGTTTCTCCAGATGGCACCGGCTAAACGGTCCATAATCCCCAAAACCGGCATTATTGACCAAAATATCGACCTGGATTCCTTCGGATTCCGTATACGCAAACAAGCCTTCTTCGGCATCTTCATTATTGAAATCGCAAGCAAAATAGTCTGTTTGAATGCCGTATTCTTTACTGAGATTCTCACATAAGGTCTTGAGTCGTTGGCCATTACGGGCAACACCGACAATATTGTATCCATTCTGGGCAAAAATCTTGGCAAACTCAAAGCCAAAGCCTCCGGTAATACCGGTAATCAATACTGTTTCACTCATTGTTTCTACCTCTTTTCGTATATTTGTTCGATTCTTTCTATTTGATCTAATAATTCTTCTACACTGAAATATCCTGCCTTTTCAAGCATCTTTTTCTGCTCTACATAAAATAACACGGCAGGTACGCTGAAAATGCCAAATTTTGCGGCAATATCGGGATGTTCATCCACCGATATAGTTTGAAAGACAATATTGGGATGTTCTTTGTTCCATTCTGTAATTTTATGGGAAATCGCAATACAGGGAGTACAGCTTTTTGATGTAAACTCAATCAGCGCCATTTTATTTTCTTCTATGATCTTCATTGAAAAGAATATCCTGCTTCCTTTAAAACATTTACTGTTCGATCAAAATTCTCTTTTTTGACAAAGACATAGTCGGTATTATATGTCGATACCACAAAGATACCGATTCGATTACGGGCTAAAAGGTCGGCAATCGGAGCTAATATTCCAATTAAAGAAAAATCCAATTCTCCTTCAATGCGAAATCCTCTCCAGCCATCTTCTCTTTCCAAATAAGAGTCAGGCGCTTTATCCATCGGGCATACATAAGATATTTCTTCATCCGTTACACCGACAAAAGTATATTTTGAAAGTGTAATGTCTTCTAAAGAAGATACTTTCATGACGGTAAATTCATCTTCTAATATTATTAATTTCATATTTATATTTTACCACCTTTACCCTTTTCAATATACTATACGAAAAGTATTTCTTTGAGGCAAAAAGAAAAGATAGGAATTTACATCCCTATCCCTTTTGGTTGACATAAATCATTCCGGTAAAAGCCAAGATATTACCGGCTGATACAACTCGAACAAATGGCTTCATGATCGCATGACAGCGCATTGTACTCATCATACACATAGGATTGAAGGTGCCCGGTATCAAAAAAGCACCGATACATAACAGGATACCTGCAACTCCAAGAATAGATAATGCCGTTTTTTTATGAACGAATAGTGAAATTAGATTTAGCACAATTAAAGCCAGTCCGAGAAAAAACACCAGCATCTGGGCATCATGACAATGCATCCATGTTCCATCTTCCTTGATGGGACATGCCTGAAACACAGTCATGACTCCTGCTGTAAGGATAATGGATAAACTAAGTGATATGTATTTTGCGATTTTCATTGTGATCTCCCTTCCAAAATTTGAATCCACCGCTTTTGACGATGCGTATAAAATGCACAAGCCCATATATAGACCAAGTCTGTTTTCCATCCTGCATCGATCGATACCCTGTCTGTATATCTTGTATGCGTGGAGTCCAACGGATCCAGAAGGATTTCATGATTCCATACCGGTACATAGGCATTTCCTTCTTTACTGGAAATGCCATCCATATCAAATTTTTCAATATAAATGGTATGAACACCAAGTGGAATCACCCCGAACAAACGAAATTTATATCGAAATGTCGACCCCTTCTGCCAAATGGCCCGATTGTTTTGATCAACCGGTTTAAAAGCGGCATAGGGCCATGCGATTTTTTGCAGGGTGGAGAATTCCTTTAATTTTAAGAATATCGTTTCCTGTCCGGCAGGAAATACAGTACTTTTTGTGAGCGTCCGCATATATACACCTATAAAGTTAGATAAAACTAACTACTTTTAGAAGTATATCACTATTTATCTCAAAAGAAAACGTCAGAATCATCTGACGTTCATTAGCGAATCACAACTTTACCGGTACATTCCATAACCGGATCCTCGGAAATGATCTCTCCGACGCTATCGGCAGTGATTGTTCCGGATTTTGGATTCTTAACGGAATCGATATGTCCGATTACAGTTGCCTGTACATCCGAATATTCAAAGGAAAGATCGGCATCTTCCATTTCACAATCCACAAGCGTTAAATCCTTGCAGTAACATAACGGCTGGGTTCCGATGATCTTGCAGTTGATGAGTGTAAGGCCTTCGGAATACCATCCTAAATATTCACCCTTGATCACAGAATTCTTTACTGTGACATTCTTAGAATGCCAGAAGGCATCCTTGGTATCAAGGTTGCTGTTTTCAATGGTCATATTTTCGACATATTGGAAGGAATATTTTCCTTTCATCGTAACGTTATCCAGTTTCAGATTGGTGCTGTCAAAGAATGGATATTCGGATACCAGATGAACATCTTTTAATGTGATCCCATCCGATTTCCATCCAAATTCCAGGGATTCAATATCGGAATTGATAATTTCAATATCTTTACACTCACGGACAGCTTTAATACCGTGCAGCTTAGAATCTTCAATTTTACCGTCTGTCGCATACCAGATGGCAGCACGGGTAAATTCATCCATCGATGAATGGATCATATGAAATTGATGAGCATGCCATAAAGGATAGCGAAGGGAAAATGTACAGTCTTTCATATTCACGTCGCGGGACTCCTTTAATGCGGACTCCCCATCAGCCGGTCCGGCAAATGTACATGAAATTACATCTCCATGTGTTAAGTTATATAAGGCTCTTTCCTCATCCATTGTTTTGTTTACGATTTCGGTTCTCATATTGCACCTCCTCATGTCTGCACTATAACATGTCCAAACTTTCAATACAAATACTCGTTTTCTATATATTGGTATACTTAGAAAACATATATACTATTCAACTATAGTAATTTCGTTACCCTTTCTTGGCAGCGGAGTACGTTCCGGAAGTCCATCCTTGGTATCAGGATATCCAAGCGCTAAAGAGGCATATACTCTTTCCTCTTCCTTTAATCCTAAATTCTTTAAGGCAAGGATTGTTTCATCTTCATTGAGCCACTTTAACTGGTTGATCCAGCAGCTTCCTAAATTGAGCGAATTTGCCATGATCATCATATTTTCTAAAGCGCAGGCACAATCGGCAATGTTGTTGGAATACTCTTTTTGATTGGCAGTAATAATCAAAATCGGTGCATTATAGTGAAAGATATAATTGCCTGTTTTGGATTGATGAATCGAAGAAGCCATGGAACGATACATGCCTTCCGTGATTTCCATTTTCGCAAAGGCTTCTTTGACAATTTCAGCCAACTCATCTAATACTTCTTTATTCTTGATTACGATAAAATGTGTTGACTGGGAATTTCCTCCGCTTGGTGCATAGCGCCCTGCTTCAATTACCTGGTTTAATAATTCTTCTTCTACCGGAACATCTTTGAATTTTCTTGTACTTCTTCTTGTCTTAATGATATCTAAGGTATTCATACTACTCCTTTAATCCAAATCTTCTCCATTGGATTCAATCACCTTTTTGTACCAATAGAAGGAATCCTTACGATATCTGTTTAACGTACCGTTTCCTTCATCATCCATATCCACATAGATAAAACCGTAGCGTTTTTTCATCTCGCCGGTTCCTGCTGAAATCAAATCAATACAGCCCCATGGAGTATATCCCCATAGTTCAACGCCATCTAAATCTACGGCTTTTTTCATCTCTTTGATGTGTTCACGAAGATATTCAATACGATAATCATCATGTACCGTGCCATCTTCCAATACATCAATACCACCGTATCCGTTTTCTACGATCCATAAAGGGAGTTGATACCTGTCATACAGTTCAATGCATACACTTCTAAGACCCACCGGATCAATCTGCCATCCCCAGTCGTTTTTCTTAAGATATGGATTTTCTACGTCTCTTGATTGGTCCCCTGTCATGCGGACAAGATGTCCGGCCTTGGATACAACCGAGAAATAATAACTGAAGCTGATAAAATCAACCGTCCCCTCTTTTAGGATTTTTTCATCCTCCTTTTCGGTTTTAAAATGAATGTCATTTCTTTGCCATTCTTTCAATTTATAAGAAGGATAGTATCCCCGGCACTGTACATCCAAATACCATTGCATCGTATGTAAAGAGTGCAGATGATTGACATAATTATCCGGGTGGCAGTCATAAGGATACATTGCTCCATAGGCTGCCATACAGCCGATTTTATTGTTTGGATCGATTTCATGTCCAAGCTTTACCGTTAGGGCGGAAGCCAAAAAGACATGATGCATCGCCTGGTAATATTCATTTAAATCATCGGTCTTAATGCCCAGTTTATTCCAATCCAACATGCAGTTGATTTCGTTGAATGTGAGCCAGTATTTGACCAAACCCTTGAAGCGTTCAAAACAGGTCTTAGTATATCGGGTAAAGCTTGTAATGGTATCACGAGATACCCAGCCATCACACGTATCTGCTAAGTATAGCGGCAGATCAAAATGATTGAGGGTGACCAGTGGTTCAATATGATATTTTTTTAATTCATTAAATACATCGATATAGAATTGTATACCTTCTTCATTGGGGTTTTCTTCTATTCCTTTTGGGAAAAGTCGGGTCCAGCTAATCGACATACGGAAACACTTAAAGCCCATTTCGGCAAATAAAGCGATATCCTCTTTATAACGATGATAGAAGTCCACAGCCTTATGGGACGGATAATAACGGCCCGGCTCAATGACTCCTTTGGAACCTTTTCCCATCGGTTCAAAACGGGTAGCTTCTTTATGATTTCCAGAAGCATCGATATAAGTTACGGTACGCTTTTTCTGTCTGGAACCGGCAGTTCTTACATCCTGGGTGGCAAGGCCTCTTCCCCCTTCAAAACAGCCACCTTCATATTGGTTGGCAGCGGTAGCTCCACCCCAAAAAAAATCTTTTGAAAATCCCATAACAATCTCCTTTTTTAACGTCCGGCAAACATCATGATCATCACAATCGCAAAGGAGATCACAAAAGCCAGCGTTCCTTTATCATTATCTTTTTGAGAAGAAATCTGAGGAATTTCTTCTACGGTCGCATAAATCATCGCCCCTGCTGCCAGTGACATCACATACGGTAAAATATTGCCGAAAAGCAGGGTAACAAGTAAAGTAATCAATCCCATCAAAGGCACAGGGACTCCGGATATCACACCGAGTAAAAAGGATTTACCGGTACCGGCTCCTCCATCATTGATCGGCATCGATACAAATAATGCCTCCGGGAAATTTTGAATCGCCAGGGCAATAGATAATACCACGGCAGCTGATGCCATCAGCCAATCCGTTTTCATATAATACCCGGCATAAACGGCCCCTAAGGCAATGCCTTCGGGAATATGATGAATGATCTCCGACAACATCACTTTAATATCGGAATGCAGACTGCTTTGCGGCCCTTCGGTAATATCCATAAAGGTATGGGTATGCGGCACAAATACATCCATAAGATATTGAATCAAGACACCCGCAAAGAAGCTCAGCGCAATTGGATAAACCGCCAAATCAAAGCCTCTGAAAGCCGGTTCCAACAGACCCCACACCAAAATGGAGAACATAATACCCGAACTGATTCCGGTAAGTATAGCCCTGCTGGTATCGGTTAATTTATATTTGGCATAAATACAGGCAGATCCAAGTATAGTTCCTACAAAAGGTATCATCATCCCAAATAAGGTATCCGTACTTTGCATGGCACCGGTGGTATCTAAGGATTCTAACAATGATTTTAAGCCAATAAATACTAAGATCGTACCACCCATAACCTGGGAGCCAGCCTGATATCTTGTTCCAAATAAATTTCCTATCTTTACGCCTATTGTCGATGTCGCAAAGGTTGTAAATCCAATCAGAATCACCGCAAGAATCGTATTAGCCATCTGGGAGGCATTCATAATTTTAACCGGCACGGCTACAAAGGTAATGCCGACAGCTAAGGCATCGATGCTGGTGGCAATCGCCAGCAAGAGCATCGTACGAAAGCTGAAGTCTGCCTTGGTCTCTTCCTCATCCTCAAAGGCTTCCTTTATCATATTGCCTCCGATAATCGACAATAAGATAAAGGCAACCCATGGTGCCACCATATTGATCAAAGATTCAAAGCGTGAGCCGACAAGGTAGCCGATAAAGGGCATCAAACCCTGAAAGAATCCAAACCAGATACCGCAGGTTAAACAGTTTTTTAATGATGCCTTTTCTACCGACAGGCCTTTTGAGATGGACACCGCAAAGGCATCCATCGAAACCCCGATCGCCAGAAACAATAATTCAAATAATCCCATATCGATCTCCTTTCAAAAAGACCTGCATTCGCAGATCTTAACCTAAAGGTATCTCCACAACCTCAGCCATCTTTGTCAAGCAGCTTTCAATCTGTGTTGAAATATCCTTAATGAACCGCTCGGTAATCGCTTCATTCTTTTCTTTTTCCAGATGTTTATATAATCCTGCCTTCACCTCATCAGAGATGGAATCCAAACGCGCCTCAAAGTAAAACTTAGGCAGAATTTTTCGCATAGGAGCCGGAATATTGGAATTTAAAAAGGCTTCCTGCATCTTGCTTTTACCAAGGGCAAGAACTAATAAAGACAGAACAACGCCGGCTATGATGCCCGGTAGGCCATTGGCAATCATCGCAATCCCGCTGCCACCGCATAAAAAGCCGACCAAAAGCGATACCACTGTATCAATCATCCAGGTAATTTCCTCTACCGCAAAGACATCCCTTGTCTCTACCTTGAATTCGAAGTCCGATAAGGACAAATACGATTTTAACGATAGCGCAGAATATGGCACATTGTGTTTTGTACAAATCGGAACAGTATAGGTTTCCAATTCATACGATATCGTTTTCAACCAGTTCGATACGATCTTTGTGAGGATCGAACGACCTTCATCACTGTGCAAGAAGTTATCGATTTCCTTCTGAAGAACATCGTCGATTTCGGATAATTTCTCGATCTGCGCATTTCTCCAGCGGTCGATTACCGGTAAGACCACTTTTGCCATAATTGGTTCTACCAGCTCGTCCACAGCACTGCGATACAGCTCTTCGATATGTTTCTCGACAATCTGTTCCACGGCACTGGAAGCTTTTAACTGCTCAATTTCCGCCTTAAAGGAACGCAGCTCTTCATCAATCTTTCCACAATAGGACAAACCGGTTGCCACCGAGAATTCCGGTTCCGAACCGGATATGACGATCGATTCCGGGAATACTTCCATACACCATTTTCGAATCGCCGGCATTTTGGATACACCGCCGGTTAAGAAGATCAGTTCCGGAAGATTTTCTTCGATATTTCCTCTGGCCTGCTTTAAAGATTCGATAAATACTTCCTTAAAGGATTTATTCTTTAATAAAGGAGTTTTCTTATTTAATAATTTATCTGCCATTTTGGCATTCATTCTTAATACAAGTTTGGTTGGGAAATGATGATAACGAAGACTGACCGTCTGAATACATTCATTTTCCCTCCAATAGTCTTCATCTTTAAAATATTTTTCTTTTAAACGTCTGGCCGCGAAATCCGAGTAGCTTTTCCAGGCTTCACTTTCGGCAAAGATCTTTCTGATCTTTTTGGATTCCATGGAAGCCGCAACACACTCTTCTAAGAGAATCTCATCCATGATACCGCCGCCTAAAAAGACTTCACCACCGGTTTGAAGTTCCACTTCTTTTCCTTTATTGACATACGCAAAATCGGTAGTCGATGAGCCTACATCGATCACAAGTACCGGTTTGGATAAAATATCATAACCTACCTGTAAATGTTTGGATTGACAGGCAGATACAAGTGCTGCCCTCGATTCGGAAATAATACGGGCAGGCGGGTATCCGATTCTTTCAAAGATACCGCGATATTCTTCTCTCGCCACCTTATCCCATCCGGCCGGACAGCCGATATAGAAACAGTTTTCTTCGCCTTTGATCAAATCCCCATTGGCATAGAGTTCGCCTAATACACCCGAGGCAAAGCTGGCGACATCTTTCTGTACGGTGGAATCCGTTAAGAAATGACTTTTAAAGCGGACCTTTCTTTTGATCGCATCGGGATCATAACAGGCACTTTCACCAACCACTAACTGACCGTTTTTTAATACCGCATAGGCTGTGATAAAACTCTTTTCATCGCAGATGGTCAATATTTGCGGAACGGAATCTTCATCTTTTATTAATCGGGCAACGGCACTTTCCGCATCCCCTAAGTCAAAGCCATAAAATCGATCCATCTTATCTTCCTCCTGCTGCTAAGCCTTTTTTCAACAGCTTTCCATCCAGTACAATTGCCGGACGCAGAGTCGATGTTTCTTTAGCCGGCATCTTATCAAACCAAGACCGGTTCTTTTCACTGTAATCAATTGTCTGTATTTCCTTTTTATGCAGATAATAGCGGACATGAGAAATAATCTCCTGGGCATAGGCATTATTTTTATCGGCATAGGCATCCTCTAAAAGCGAAGCTAAGAATTCAATATCATTTTGTGAAAGTCCGCCGTTTGTCTCTTTCATCTGTGCTTTTTTGGCAAGTACTTCTTCATCACGGATATCGTTTAACAGTTTATCAATCTGTACCACGGTCACAAAGATGCTGTGATAGATTTTATCCGGATCGACAACGGTCTGGGTAAATAAATCCGCCCCACTCGATGCGACTTTCTTCATTTTGGTTCCTGCCAGAAATACACCGAATAGTCCGACTGCCATAAGTATTAATACAATCGGCATATTCAAAAGGATCTTTAACAGATTGGCATTCATAAAACAGATCACACACGCTGCTACTATGGCGCAAAGTGAAATAATCAAATAGACATAAAACCATTTGGAGCGCTTAGCCGGTTCTTTTTGAGAAGAATATTCCTTTTGCTCATAAATTTTTGTCGAGCCATCCGAGTCTACTAAAGTAGCTGCACTTTTGGCGGTCTCCATCATCTGATAAGCAGAAGCCTTGAGCTTTTCGCTGGTTTCCTGTTCGTTGTATGCGAAAAGTAAACGGGAAAATTCCCTTTGAACTTCCTCTACAGCGCGATCAGCTGTTTCGGCTTGAATTATACTTTGGATAAACCGCTCCTTATCCTTTTCTAACAATTCCTGTAATGTCATAGTTTTTCTCCCAAATCTGTTACTATCATATCATTTTTTTGTTTCTCTTTCTTCTTATTGTGCCTCAAAACAAAAAAGTGCAGATATTGCCGCACTTAATGTTCTTCTGTTTATATCTTATGTGTATATACCGCAGGATCTTTTTCCAGTCGATATCGAATGATACCGGTATAGTCCGTATAATATTCTTTGATGGTTCCCTCCACCTTCATAAGTGAAGCTGTCTTTCCGGTTTTTAAATCGATTGTAATGAATTCATTTTCGGTTCTTGTCAACGCAATATCGTCCACAATAAACAATCCCTGATAGTTCTCTTTCCAATCACCTTTAGGTAGTCCCACACCGATACTTTCAAAAGCCTTTGTCTCAGGATTGAATCGGTACACCCATATCTCATTTTTCATACTGTCTTTGGAGGTGATGTACTTCTTTATGCGCGTGTCATATTTTCCGCCTTTCAGATCCCCGTTATACCAATAACCATCATAGTATTGGAAAGGACTGTTTTCCTGTCTCCATCCATTTTCCTGAAATAAACCAATGTGTTCTCCTATCTTTTCATATCGGGTATGTACTGCCAGAGAGTTATCCATAGAATCGGCGTAACTTGGCTTATATTCGGCTATATTCCGGTTTGTGAGTTTAAAGTATTTGTCTTTACTGATAAAAGAGAAGGAATGATTGGTAACACCTAACCCAAATACATTTTCCGGCGTGATATCTACGATATACCATTCCCCATCCAGACAGACTTCTGAGAATGTATGTGAGTTTCCATCGACCTGGGCAACAGGAATCCCGATTCGATGTAAGATGGTATTGAATGTATACGTAAAGCTTTGGCACACAGCCCGCCCATCTAATAAGGTTCCGGAAAGATGATGTGCACCGGGTCCATGGACATCGTATTTTGAATTCAGGCAGATCCAATCGTGCACATAAAGCGCCTTTTCAAAATCGGACCATTCCGGATTCATTGATTTCACGATTTCATCGATTTTTTGATTAACTGCCGGTAATAATTCGTATTGTTTCTCATAAACATCGGGAAGAATCATCTTTATCGATTCTGCCTTTTCCGAATAATCCGGGGTTGTCGACCTGCCTCCGTTTACCTGTATCACAAAAAACTCAAAAGTCTTATCGTGATAAGTCAATCTTTTTATTTTTTCATTGGCTTCTTTATACGTCATGTCAAATTTGGAAACATCCAATGTTCCGTTTCTTTCATATTGATATAAAAATTGTTTTAAAGTTTGATCGATCATAATTGAATTATCGTATACTCCCGGCCTTCATACAAGTCCTATTTTTTATAGTATCTCTTGAAACGATTTTATTTCATGAATCGTCGTGGCATGTCTTTTCTAAAACCAGAAATCTTTTTGTAGAGAATGTAATAAAAAAAGTCTCTAAGCTTTGAACTTAGAGACACATAAAAACTATTTTATTGAATGGCTTTTAAATAGCGGTCAAAGTAAGTACTTCCATCCACGGAAGTTACCAAATTTACGTTATAGTTAAATTCACTGTTTGAAGCGACATCGTAGGTGAAGCCTTTCTGATAATAGATAATCTGGGCATATGTTTCCCCCGTATCGCTAATACAGCTGCCATATGCATTGATCGTATTTTTCACAAAGTCCGGATTTAAAGCACACATCATCGCAAGAGCATCACAATTCATAACGGAACCATCCGATCCGTTCTCGTTATAGAAATCGCGAATCTTTTTGAAAGATTTGGTGACAAATTTGCCGATTTCATTGGTAGATTCTAACTTTTCAAAATTAGCGTCTGTCCATAAAGAATCGCCGCCGCACATATCGAGTCCGATTACGGTAATCGGAAGACCGGAATCTAACATCACCTTATAAGCCGGAGCATCTGCGTAAACATTAAACTCCGCAACCAGTGAAGCATTTCCCGGACCTAAGCCGGCTGATCCCATGGACCAGATCATCTTAACATCTTTCATTACATCCGGTGCTTTTTGAATGGCCTTTGCGATATTGGTGGCAGGACCTAATGCGATAATTTCGATTTCTCCCGGATTGTTCTGAACTGTTTCGATAATAAAATCAATGGCATCCTGATCTTGGGCTTTGCCCTCTGGATGAATGAGGTCTTGATCACCCATTCCATCATCTCCAAAGACACTGAACGGCATTTTTTGTGTGCCATCAAGGGTATCGGCTGAACCCTTATATACCGGGGCATCGCATCCGGCCATTTCTAATGCCATCAAGGCATTGCGGGTACCTTGTTCCAAATCTACGTTTCCAAGTAATACCGTAACACCCATAATTTCGATATTTGGATTTTTTGCAGCTAAAATAAGCGCAGAAGCATCATCTGCACCGGTATCGGTATCGATAATGACACGGCGTGTTTCCTGCGGTTCTTCTTCTACAGGCTCCTCCGGCTTAGCTGTCGGAGCACATGCGACAAGACTCATAGCTGCCAGCGCTGTTACAATGTAAGCTAATTTTTTCATTCATAAACTCCTTTTTTAATAATCCTTTACCATTATAGTCCAAAGATTATTTAAGTCTATCCATTTTATCGAAATTATTAATATGTGTTAACAATAGCTGCTTAAACCGTTTAATTGTATGAACGCGGCTTTCTCTTGGACGGGTATGTTCCAGAAGATAGAAGGTTCTATTTGGCATGGGTTCCGATAATGTCACCATCTCCAAATCAAACATCGATGTGATTCCTTTGGCAGAGCTTTCCGGACAGATAGCCCATTGTCCCGGTTCGGTCACATAGTATGGAATCATCGAACTGGTTCCCACATGCATGCGATAGCGCTTCCCCGGCCAATGCTGGTCATGCCAGATTTCAAATTCATCCGACCATCGGGAATAGATTTCCTTTTCGGGATCTAATTCTCTGGCAGAGATTTTCTCTTTGTACTCTTTTTCCGGGTATCTCACAATATACAGCGGTTCAGAGAACAGTTCTGTGATCTCCAGCCTTTTTGCCGGGAGCAGTAAGTTAACTAGCCCGATATCCAGCTGCTGGGCTTCCATCATCGCATAGATCTCTCTGGAATGGCGGGTGTGAATATCCAAACGGATGTCTTTGTGCTCTTTTAATATTGTATTATATAACCCGCTTAATGAGAAGCAATTCAACATATCAATCGCACCGATGGTGATTTCATGAATCTGACTGGTATCGGATATCCCTTTAAATTCCTTTAATAAAGACTGCCATTGTCTGGCAAGCACCAGGAACTCTTCCCCCTGTTCTGTAAGTTCAATTTTCCGTAAACCCGATTTACGTACGATTAACGGAATTCCTAACTCTTCTTCCAAAGACTTGATCCGCTTGGATACCGCCGATTGAGAAATATAGAGTGAATCGGATGCCTTGGTGATACTTCCGGTATCAACTACACGACAGAAAGCTTCGATTTCTTCCAGTTTCATATTCCCTCCAAACATTCCTATTTGGAATGTTTAACATAATAAAGATAATCTATTTTTATTTTATTGTATGCGCTACAATGAAGTCAACAAAGAACAAAAGAGGAGGAACTCAAATGAATCAAGCATGTTTTCCAAAAGATTTTTTATGGGGTGGAGCAGTAGCCGCCAACCAGTGCGAAGGCGCATGGTTAGAAGATGGTAAGCAGCCAAATGTAACAGATATCTGTGTCGGTATCAGTACAAAGGAACCGGGACTTGTCTGGAATGAAAACACAGGAAAATGGGAGATGAAGTTAGATCCTTCCAAAGTATATCTCAGCCATGAAGGTATTGACTTCTACCATCGTTATAAAGAAGATTTGGCACTGATGGCAGGTATGGGCTTTAATGCCTTCCGTACTTCCATCGCATGGGGACGCATCTATCCAAACGGAGATGAAGAAACTCCAAATGAAGCCGGTTTAAAATTCTATGATGACTTATTTGATGAAATGATCAAATTAGGTATGGAGCCGGTTATCACCTTATCTCACTATGAAACACCGTTACACTTATTAACAGAATACGGTGGATGGGCAAGCCGTAAGATGTTGGTGTTCTGGGAAAGATATATCCGTACCGTATTTGAAAGATATAACGGCAAGGTAAAATATTGGCTGACTTTTAATGAAATCAACAATATGTACCGCAGACCGGTTATCTCAGGAGGACTTCTCGATATTCATCCTGCAGATACCACAAAGCCGCTTGAAGTAACAGAACATGACCGTTGGCAGGCATACTGTAACTTACTTGTAGCCAATGCGATGACTGTTAAGATCGGTCACGAAATCAATCCGGATTATCAAATCGGATGCATGTTGTCATCTTCCAGCGTTGCGACATATCCGTTTACCTGTGACCCTACCGATGTATGGGGTGCATTCAATTTACAGAGAATTTCCAACTTCTATTTCGGTGATGCGTTCTGTTTAGGAATTATCCCGGGTTATGTAAAGAGAATCTGGCGTGAAGTCGGATATGAAACCGATTTGACTGAAGAAGAATTAGCCCTGATCAAGAAATATACCGTAGACTTCTTCTCATTCAGCTACTATCGTTCCGGTACCTTCTCCAAGGATGTTAAAAATGCCTTTGATACCGGTGGAATTGTCGGAAAAGACAATCCTTACTTAAAATATCAGGCACCGGAACCTTGGAAATGGCCGGTAGATCCGCAGGGTCTTCGTTATACATTGAATGTTCTTACTGACCGTTATCACTTACCTTTGATGATTGTTGAAAATGGAATCGGATTGGATGAAGGACCGGATCAAAACGGTGAAATCAACGATGAGTTCCGTAAGACCTACATCAAAGAACACCTGATTCAGGTCAATGAAGCGATTAAAGATGGCTGTGAAGTAATGGGTTATCTCTATTGGGGACCGATTGATATCGTATCTGCCGGAACCGGTGAAATGAAAAAGCGTTACGGATTTATCTATGTTGACCGTGACAATGATGGAAACGGAACTATGGAACGCTCTAAAAAAGACAGCTACGATTGGTTTAAAGAAGTTATTGAAACCAACGGCGAAAGCATTTTTGAATAAGATTTGAAAAGATCTCCGGATTTTCCGGGGGTCTTTTTATATGTTGATGGCTTCTTGCAGACATATTCCCAAATTGGAATGTCTTTCCAATGAATGGACACCTTCTTTGATATATTTCCATGAATCTAAATAGTTTGTGATCACAGAAAAATCAGATTCTGTCATATATCTTATGAATCCATCTAAATCATTTCTATATCGCAGTGCAAATGATAATGCATCTGCTTCTTTTTCATCATCGGAAGAATTCTGCTTATCGTAGAGAACATGATCCAAATTACAAGACATGTAGTATATTTGATAAGGTATTCTCCAAACTGTTGAAGTATTTGATAAACGATTAATACATTGACGTTTCATCTCATTTCGGTGTTGAATCCCGATCCTATTAGCGGTTCTGATTTCCATTAGACTATATACCGGCTTTTTTGCCCCTGCATCATAAACAATACAATCATCGGGAACAAATGCACCATCCATATCAATAATATGTATTATTTCCAGAAAGCGGCTATAGCCTAAATGATTCGATTTCGCATATCCTTTCACCATATTGGCGATGGCATTAATAATGTTGGATGCATGAATCCCTTCCATTGATGTGATATCTCCATGAGTTATATGCACAAACACTGTATTTTTATCAAATGTTTTCTCAAGCATCATCCCTAGAGCCTCATCATCGGATGGACCCTCTACAATCACAAATACTATTTTTCTACGTGCCAAAAAATCTACCTGCCTCTCTAAAAGCTAACGCTATTTCTGAATTATGTGTATGTTCATAAAGTTCTTCACTTTGTTCACCCAGCATAATATCGCGATAATAAAAATCACGAAGGTTATTATTACTCTTAACATTGGTCAACCGAATAAATCGATGATTCGGATTAGTGGTAGTGAACGCAACAAATCCTTTATCAAGGGTTTCCAGTGGTCTTAAATTATGAGAAGTAAATATAAGCTGTCCTTTCCCTTTTTCGGATATGATACGTACTATTTCACCCAGAAGATATTCGAATACACCTGAATCTAATTCATCGATTGCGACTGTAGCTGAAGGTTGATTGTATACAACAATCAACAACTGTAAAATAGATATTATTTTTTTAATTCCGTGTGATTCATATTTTAAAGGAAGCTCAATATTATTTCTTTTTGACATAAGCTGGATTCTATTCCCCTTTTTGCCGTTCGGTAATATCACCACACCTAAATCTTTAATGTTCACAGTTAAACCCGGAACAATCTGAGTAAGAACTGTATTCAAATTCATCATCATTTTTTCGACGATTTCCTTAACACCTTCTTCAACTTCAACCGGATCATCCAAAGAAAGTTTAATTGCCACCTGTTGGGATAGGGCACCATCTAACTTAAAGACAAAGGATTGCGTATCCAAACAGATTAAACCGGATGGATCTGTTCTTATCACAAATAAGTTATGGTTACCAAATTGAACCAGGCTGTTGATAATCGCATAATAAAAGTCAAATTCTTTTGAATAACCATTATTTTTTATACGTGTCATCTTGTTTTCAGAAATAAGATTCAAAAACATTTGAGAAAATATAAAAGAGGTTGAAGATGCTTCCGCAAATTTCTTTGCGACCATCAAATCTGTAGATGCATCTTTTGAATCACCAATCAGCAGTCGCCGCTTTGAATCAGGTAAAACAGCTGCCGCAGTGGCTGTATCAATTAACCGCCCAATTTTGGTTTGTTTATTGCTGAGAATAGGACATTTTAATACTTCATTAAATACGACCACTTTCTTTTTATTATTCTCACTCACAGCAGTATTTTGATTCGATGTCTCCTGTACTCCTTTAATGCTGAATTGATATTTTACAACTTGTGTTTGCTGGTCCAGCATAATCTTAAAAGTAAAAGACAGCGTGGCTTGATGTGCTTCCATATTGATATAGTCGGCAAATTCATTTGGAATCGACTTTCCGCAAAGAACGTATTTTAATAAATCAATAGATTCTATAACAGCTGTTTTACCGGAACCGTTTTGCCCATAGATTCCTACAATGCTGGCTTTATAATCCTTTCTGGAATTCTCTAATGAAAGATTGCCATGAATAATATTTTTAAAGTTTTTTATTTCAA
>JAGAWH010000158.1 GCA_017941505.1 Faecalicoccus sp.
GAATAGCTCCTTCATTTAAAATTTTATAAATCAGCTGTTCGGTTGTGATTTCGTCCAATTCCAGCCATGATTTTTCACCTACGGTCACTGAAAGCGGACACATGTCAAAGCCTAAAGCTGCAGCTTGTTCGCTGTTATACAAAGCGGAAGAATCCGTTACTAATCTAATCATAATAAAAACATCTCCTTTTGAATTACGGTATCATCTTTAGTATTTAAAGTCAAGACACATAGTTTTAAAAACCATATAGAAAAGTGTTAATAATTATGTTATATTATTCTCATGGACAGAATTGCAGAAGAATTAGTGGCTTACCGCTTTCCCCGCTGGAATGAATTACCAAGCTTTGATATCTATATGGATCAGGTGTTATATATATTGAACAATGTATTGGGTCCTTTATATTTTCATCCGGAAGAAGCTGTGGTAACTGCCAGTATGGTAAACAATTATGTTAAAAACTCACTGTTAAAGCCACCCGTAAAAAAACATTATGATCATACACATATCGCCTTTTTAATTGTGGTTTGTGTATTAAAACGCTGTTTTTCGCTCAGGGAAATCTCTGTATTGATCGATATTCATGCTCATATGGAAGGAAGCAGTTTAGAGATGGCATATAATCGTTTTGCGGATTATTTTGAATTATATCTGCATGAGATTTTTAAAGACGGAAATGTAGATGCCATCCATCTACCCGATGATATTCTTTATGAACAGCAGCTACTTGCCAATGTGGTACAATCTGTTGTCACAAAGATGTATGCCCAATACTGTATTGAAATTGCCATCCAAAATGCCCAAAAATAAACAAACCCGCTCAACAAAGCGGGTCTTTATTATTTATATCCTTTTCCCTGCATATAAACAGGCGGCCAAGCCTTCATGACAGGTGCATCCAACTTGATTTTAAAATCACAATAATCACCATCTTCAAAGCAGGTATGTTCACGATACAGCGGCAGGTTATAATGTCCAAGCATCACATAGTCCAGATTACACAGATACGGCATATATCTCTCATATCCAAACTTCCTGGCAAACAAAGCCAGGGGACACACTAAATTATGATAGCTGAAATCATATCCCTTTTCCGGCGGAATCTGCGTTTTTGTCTCAAAGCTTCCGGGATATTTAGCGGCATTTGCAGCATTCTTTCGATCTTTTTTTGTATAAACCAATTCAGCGAGTTTCGGATTACGAAGTGCCTTTCTTGCGATGGCAGTTACAAGCTTTGACTCTGCATCAAAATACCTTTCATAACAAATTACCATTAAATGACCTGCTTCATGAAGCTCCATCCCGTATTTTTTGAGTATCTCACCCATGGCCACAAAATAGTATGCACCGGTAAGATTGGAAGTTCCGCTCACATCATCTCCGCCGATATAAGGGAAATGCTCTAAAAGATTTTTATCGTAATACTCCCATATCTCCTCTAAAGTCTCTACATATGGCTTTCCGGTTTGGTTTTCTAATTCCGGTGCAATATGTTTAAGATAATCATTCATAGTCTTTTTCAACTTCTTTTTATTTTGGGCATAATATTCATGCATACTCATATCTCCTTATTTACCAAATCAGGCACTTTAAACAAAGTCTTAATAAATATCAACTCATATATAGTATAAGCCTATAAGTTAGTATTCGCTAACCGATATGGCAGGAATATGTCCTTTTTTCAAGTTTTCAAAGACCTGTCAAACGCAAAAAAATGGTACAGCCTTAAGCTATACCATCTATTTGTCTATCTTTCAATTTCGTGAATGAACAGTCCGCTGCGAATCTTAGGTTCAAACCAGGTTGACTTTGGCGGCATTAATAAGCCGGCATCCGCTACCGCAAACAATTCCTGTATATCTGTTGGATACATACCAAAGCTTACAGCCGGATGATTCTGCCCATGGACGCGTTTTTCTAACTCATCCAGGCCGCGAATGCCTCCCATAAACTCAATCCTTTGATCGGTACGCGGATCTTGAATATTTAAGATCGGCATCAATACCTCATCCTGCAGCAAAGCGACATCCAAAGATTCTACCGGACCGCTGTTTCTTCTTGTTTTGACTTCATCTTTTACATCCAGTTGATACCATCCGGAAGGCAGATACATCATGATTTGACCTTTATGTGCAGGATATCTTTTGGAAGCCTTTGCGATTGTAAAAACAGTTTCCAGCTTCTTTAAGAATTCTTCTTCGGTAAGGCCGTTCAAATCTTTCACAAATCGGTTATAGTCAATAATTTTAAGCTCGTTATCCGGGAAAAGCACACTTAAGAAATAGTTGAACTCTTCACTTCCGTCATAATCCGGATGTGCTTCTCTTCTTTTTAAAGCGACCTGAACCGCTGAAGCAGCACGATGATGTCCATCCGCAATGTAGGTATAAGGAACCTTTTCAAATAATGCAGAAAGTGCTTCTGTATCTTCCACGATCCATGCACGATGCGTGATTCCATCTTCTGCGGTAAAATCATACAATGGTTTTTCCGCTTTAACGGCATTGATGATTTGATTGATATCTTCACGATGACGATAAGCTAAGAAGATCGGTCCTGTTTGGGCAGAACATACATCCACGTGATGAATGCGGTCCTGTTCCTTCTTTTTCATCGTATTCTCGTGTTTGCGGCAGATGTTATTTAAATAATCATCCACACTGGATAAAGCGACAAGTCCTGTTTGAGAACGTCCATCCATCGTTAATTCATAAATATAGAAACATGGATTCTCTTCGCGAACAAAGATATCCTTTTCAATCCACTCCTGCAGCATTTCGTTTGCCTTTTCATAGACATCATCCGCATACATATCATGGGTTGGCTCAAACTGTGTTTCCGGTCTGTCGATATTTAAAAACGCATACGGTCGGTTCACGACAAAATCTGCAGCTTCTGTGCGGGAATATACATCATAGGGCAGCGAAGCGACACGATCAGCCAAAGCCTCATGCGGTCGCACTGCTTTAAATGGTTTCACTACAGCCATATTGTTTGTGCAAATTCTCCTTTCGATCCTAGGCAAGCGCCTGTTCCAGACGACTTCTTACCTGAGCGATAAATTCATCGGTTAATACTTCATGAGTCTCAATACCTTCTGCAAGCATACACAGATCCTTAGTCATATATCCGGCATTCAGCGTATCTAAACATGCCTGTTCCAAACAATCTGCATAGTGCATCAAATCTTCAAGACCATCCTTTTCGCCTCGTTTACGTAAAGCCCCTGACCAGGCAAAGATTGTTGCCATCGGATTGGTCGATGTTTTTTCTCCTTTTAAGTAGCGGTAGTAATGACGTGTAACCGTTCCATGGGCCGCTTCATACTCATAATTTCCATCCGGAGAGACAAGAACACTTGTCATCATCGCAAGGGAGCCAAAGGCAGTGGATACCATATCGCTCATTACATCGCCATCATAGTTCTTACATGCCCAGATCATTCCACCCTTGGAACGGATTACACGGGCAACGATATCATCAATTAAAGAATAGAAATATGTGATTCCTGCTTCTTCAAATTTTGCCTTATATTCTGTTTCGTAAATCTCTTCAAAGATATCTTTGAAAGTATGATCATATTTCTTAGAAATCGTATCTTTGGCACCGAACCAGAGATCCTGTTTTGTAGTAAGAGCAAATTCAAAACAGCTTCTAGCGAAGGAGATAATGGAATCATCCTTATTGTAAGAACCCTGCAGTACACCCTTTCCTTCAAAATCAAAGATTGTCTGGGAAGTCGTATTTCCATCTTCATCCGTGAATGTTAATAGGGCTTTACCCGGCTTTTCAACACGCATTTCGCTGCATCGGTATACATCTCCATACGCATGACGGGCAATCGTAATCGGCTTTTTCCAATTGCGCACAGCCGGCTTAATGGACTCAATCATGATTGGAGCACGGAATACCGTGCCATCCAGAATTGCACGGATCGTGCCGTTCGGGCTTTTCCACATTTCATGAAGGTTATACTCTTCCACACGCTGTGCATTCGGTGTGATGGTTGCACATTTTACGGAAACTCCGTATTTTTTATTGGCATTGGCTGCATCAATCGTTATCTGATCTCTTGTCTTGTCTCGATTTTCCAAGCCTAAGTCATAATATTCTGTTTTTAAATCTACAAATGGACAGATTAGTTCATCCTTGATCTGTTTCCAAAGAATTCTTGTCATTTCATCGCCATCCATCTCAACTAATGGCGTTTTCATTTGAATTTTAGTCATATAAAATCCTTTCTCTGTTACAACGCTACTATTATAACCATTTCATGAATTCACATGCAACAATTGATTTTTATCGATAAATACCGGCATTCTTTTCTTCCAATGCCTTAATAAGATGATAAATCATATCATTATACGGTGTCTGTAACCCCTTCTTTTCCGCCATGCGAACCAGGGTACCGGAAAACATATCAATCTCTGTAGGCCGTCCGGCGTCCAAATCCTGAAGCGTAGAATAGCGGGCACCCGGGTTTTTCTCATAGATAAAATCCGGACTTTTGGTGTCGATATAATCTAAATCAATTCCATAGGCATGCGCCGTTAAAATCACTTCTTCACGAAGCTTTGAGGCAATATAAGCCACATGTTCACTTTTTTGATACGCCTCTATTCCGCAGGACAGTACTGCCTGAGGCAGGTTTTCTGAAATATTAAGAGCAAATTTGCTCCAAATTGCCTTTTGAATGTCCTTAACAGGATGTGTACACAAGGATGTATTTGAAAAAAACTGCTCCAATTGATCGTTTTGTTCATAGAAGATTCCCATATTCTCTCCTGCCGGAACTTCGAAGTTAACTTCACCACTTGCGCGCCTGGAAGCAATTTTGATGAGTGAATATATCATATGCTCCCTTCCGATCCGCTCACCAATGATCTCTTCAGAATCTACTCCATTCAGCAGAGACATCACTATAGTTTTCTCTGAGACCATTTTGGCAATATCATCTAAACAGTCTTTCAAAGCATTGTATTTAACACTCACAATTAATAAATCAACATCGTTTAATTCTTCCGGTTTTCTCACTTTTAACGAAATTTTTCTGCCGTTGATCATTCTTCCTTCTTTTTTTAACCGGTCATAACGCTCGGATGATGCAGCTACATAAAAATCAGGGTATTGATTTAAACATTGAATGATATAAGATCCAATGGCTCCGGCTCCTAATAACACTACTTTTTTAATCATACGAAAACCCTCCGTCTTTATTATAAAAAAAAGATCTCCGTTTAGGAAATCTTTATATTGATATAATATCGATCACCACGATAATAAGTTTCGCTGTACTTTATAATTCTTCCTTCATCATTGCGATAAATAAGCTGTTTTAAGATCATCGGCTGTTTTTTGTTGATCTTTAACTGCTCACATACCCCATCCGGAGGTAATACGGTTCGAATCGAAAGAGCAATATCTGCCGGTTTTTGATCAATGGCTTCAATTTCATCAAAATCTGCAGATAAATAATAACTGACAGAATAATTCATCTTGACTTTATTGAGCGATGCGATCACAACCTTTGAGAAAAAGCGGGTCTGTTTATTAATTCCAAGTGCAGCTGAAGCTGTCTGGGATAACATTCTAAACTCTTCTTTTTCTGAATAATGAAAATCATCCTGTTTTTCATCCGGCCCTAACGGGATTTCTACTAATCCGGGTTTCCATGCCACAAAGGTTCCTACACCGCTTTTCCGCGAAATCAACCCCTCATTTTCCAAACATTTAAATGCTCCCCTTGCGGTAACACGAGATACCTTATACTCTTCTTGAATTTGAAGTTCTGTAGGAAGCAATTCGCCAAAGGCGATTTCACCATTGAGAATTTTATTTCGAATTTCATTGGCAATCACTTCATAAATTGGTAATTTCCGTTCCATAATATTTTCCCTCTTGTTATAACATTTATATCTTGTTATGACATTTTAGCACACTTTTAAACAAAAATAAATAGGTTGTTATAACAATTTCAAAAACTCGCCAAAAAAAAAAAAAAAAAAAAAACGCTAATAAATTATGTTTGCGTAATAATTATTTTTGTTTTACGAATAAAGCAAAAAAAAGAATGTATCATCACCAATGTCATTCAGTTAAGCCAAGGCTATGTACTGAATGTCTACTGAAATCTCTCAAAGAAAGAGCGAACTTCAATTGAGATAGTTTGAAGTCCGCTCTTTTCTAATTTTTGAACACGACAAAAAGACCATTTTTCAAAC
>JAGAWH010000002.1 GCA_017941505.1 Faecalicoccus sp.
ATATCCATATGGAGAATCGTTATCGGATGTCATTGGTACAGTATCCAGCAGTACAGAAGGATTACCGGAAGAAAAAGCAGATTATTTCCTACAACGAGGATACCAATACAATGCAACAGTCGGGAAATCCGGTCTGGAGCTTGAATACAATGACATTCTTGCCGGAACGAGCCAGGTATCCAAAATTACTTACGATTCAAAAGGCCTTGCTCATAAAGAAGTTGTTAGAGAAGCAGTAAAGGGAAACGATATTTATCTTTCTATTGATATTGAATTACAACAATATCTTGACAAAGTGTTGAAATCGATCCTAGAAAACAATGCTGGAGCTAGCAAACGTGAAAATTTCTCCAGCTTGTATATGTGTATCATGAATCCGAATGATGGTTCGGTTCTGGCTTTATCCGGATATCAGATCGATCTGGACACTAAAAAGATGACTTACTTTGCTTCTGGTTGTTACCAGCAGCTGTTCAATCCGGGATCCAGTGTAAAAGGGGCAACGGTTTATATGGGCTTGAGTGAAGGTGTTGTCAAGCCGAACGAGGTCATTATCGATGATGTGATGAATATTGCCGGGCAAGAGTTTGCGTCGTATGAAAACCATGGAGCTGTCACGGATATTGATGCTTTGGCGGTTTCCAGTAACGTCTACATGTTCAATATAGCTATTCGAATGGGTGGTGCTGTCTATGTTGAAGGGGAGCCACTGAATATACAGGATCTTTCGGGTACGCTGGAACGAATGCGTTATTATTACTCTATGTTTGGTTTAGGAAATGTGACTGGACTGGATGTGCCGAACGAAACAACCGGCTATATGGGCATTGCCAAAGAGCCGGGTATGTTAATGCATTATTCAATTGGCCAAATGGATATGTATTCTCCGATCATGCTGCTTCAATATGTATCAACGATTGCTGCAGATGGGAATATGTATAAACCTTCCTTAATGAAATATATCAAAGAGGTCAATAGTGAACAGATCATTGATGTTGGTACCGGTCAGTTGAAAAGTACATTACCTTCAGAAAACCAAGAATATCTGGAGCGTGTTCAATTGGGATTCCGAACGTGTGTAACGAAAGGAAATGCAGGCGATGATATGAAAAATATCACGGAAGGGGTTGCCGGAAAAACCGGTACAGCCGAGGTGCAGGATAAATGGACAACGGCTGTCTTTGTAGGGTATGCTCCTTATGAAAAGCCGGAAATTGCCTTTGCGTGTGTAGCTCCGACATCCAGTATCAACACCGGCGATGTTGCTGAAAATATTTGTGCTTATGATGTAGTACCGACGGTTGTAGAGAAGTATTTCTCCATCTATCCGGCAGAAGGGTATTCAGAAACAGAGGAATAAAGGAAATCCGAAACGGGTTTCCTTTTTTCATTATAAAAGCCCTTACCAATATTCTTGTTTCCGGTAAGGGCTAATTATGAAATGAATCTATTCATGGATACTCCTTTCTATTTCATCTCAATCTATGTTGAATACCTGTACTTCAATAATCTATCTATAGAGGTATTTAACTATAGATAGAACTTCTTAATGTCCCATTGGTTTGTCCTCTTTCTTTTATAACTTTATTATAGAAAAGTTATAATTATTGTAAATATAAGAGGAATAAATGGGAGAAAAAATGGAAAAATTGGTCTTGTTTGATTAAAATTGAATAGGTGATTGATATGAAATTATTACAAAATATGAAAGTATTGGATTTTACAACCTTGCTACCAGGACCGTATGCCACTTTAATGCTGGCAGATATGGGGGCTGACGTTATAAAGATAAGTTCACCACAAAGAAAAGATCTTGTTCTTGAATATGAACCTTTTATTGAAGGGACACAATTATCGGCAAATGAAGCTTGGTTAGGCCGTAACAAACGAAATATTTATCTTGATCTGAAAAATAAAAAAACGGTCGATCTCATTAAAGAATTAATAAAAGAATACGATATAATCATAGAACAGTTTCGCCCAGGTGTTATGGAACGACTGGGCCTAGGGTACGAGCAACTGAAAAAAGTCAATCCGAAGATTATTTATTGTTCTTTGACTGGATACGGGCAAACAGGTCCTATGGCTTGTGCAGCCGGTCATGATTGTAATTATATGGCTCGTAGTGGAAATCTTGCGATGGCAGGCTACAAAGAAAGCGGTCCTGCTCCGATGAATATTCAGATTGCTGATCTTTGTGCAGGTGCCATGAATTCTGTCGTATCTATTCTGGCGGCCGTTCATTATAGAACAATGACGGGAATTGGTCAGGCAATTGATGTAGCAATGCTGGACGGGTTGATTCCTTTTTTAGGTATGGAAGGGATACGGTATCTTACGACAGGACAAGATAGTGGTCGTGAACAATGTCGACTAAACGGTGGTTCTGTGTATGGATATTACCGAACCAAAGATAATGAATTTATCAGTGTAGGATCTCTGGAACCAAAATTTTGGGAGTCATTCTGCTTAGGGATAGGCTGCCCGGATCTGATTGAAGGGAGCTGTGAACCGGAAGATATTGAATCTGTTCGGACCCGGATCAAAGAGAAGTTTTTATCAAAAACGAAAAAGGAATGGATGGAAATATTTAAAGAACTGGACTGTTGCGTAGAACCGGTATTGTCAGTTAAAGAAGCATTGGATCAGGATCCTCAAATTCTTGCGCGGGAAATGGTTTGTAACGTCAAGGTGCCATCTTTTGATCATCAAAATCCGCAAACGATTCGGCAGTTGGGATTCCCGGTGAAGTTTTCAAAGACTCCGATAAGCTATGATACATGTGGATATCCTCTGGGATACCATACAAAGGAAGTTATTGAAGAATTCGGATTCGATTATGAAACACTAAAAAAGCAAGGCGTATTTGGGCTTTAAAAAGCACATTCTCTCTTGCACAACGGTATTAAGTTTGATACAATTCTAATGTTAACGTGAGGAGGATTGACCATGAGAGATCGTATCATTTTTAAATGTTCTGTATGTGGTGATGAAAACTATATCGGTACTCGAAATAAAAGAAAACATCCAGAAAAGATGATCATTAAAAAATATTGTCCGAAGTGCAATCAGAAGACGGATCATAAGGAGAAAAAATAAGAAAGACCGATTATCGGTCTTTTTTATCAATTGAGTTATGAAAGTAGTCGAAAGAACATTAGGGCCAGTGCAGACAAACTGTTTTGTATTGATGGATCAAGGATATGCATTAGTGATCGATCCGGGAGATATTTTTTCTGATCTGGATTCTGTTTTAAAGGATAACGGATGTGAACTGGAGGCCGTTTTACTTACACATGGTCATTTTGATCATATTGGAGGACTGGATGATTTACTAAGCCGTTACGATGTACCGGTTTATATTCATACCTCAGAAGTGAGTTTTTTATCCGATCCAAAAGCCAATGGATCTGCTTCTTTCTTTATGCATTTTATCAGTCATGCCAAGGCTATCGGGATTGAAGAAGGAACCCAT
>JAGAWH010000159.1 GCA_017941505.1 Faecalicoccus sp.
AGGATCTGAATAAAATGATAAAAAAATTAATGTAGAAAAAAACTGTCGCTACATCTGTTTTTAACAGAAAGTGCCGGAAAGCCTTTATTTACAGGGCATTCCGGCACTCTTAATTTTTCAACTGTCGAAAATGGGATATTTGTATATTCAAACATTTCAAATACCTCACTTTCCCTACCATTATACACAAAAAGCAGAGCAAACGCTCTGCTTAGAGATTAAAGATTTTCTTTCAAAGCTTTTTTAACAGCTTCTAAGGCTTCATCTTCATCGTAGCCTTCCACGCGTACAACAATCTTGTCGCCACACTTTAAGCCGGAACCCATAACGGTTAACAGCTTCTTTAAATCGTATGGCTCTTCACCCTTCCACATGGTAATAAAGCTTTTATAATCGGAAATTGCTGCAACGATGCGTCCTGCAGGACGGGCATGAATACCGATTGGATCTTTAACAGTATACGTAAATTCCTTCATAGTTTCCTCCAAGAAAACGGGTGTTATTAAGCACCCGTTTTTGACATACTATACGGCTTTCTTAACGTTAGAGTAAGTAGCGCCATTTGTTAAGGCAACGATTACAACATCAGAATAACCTGCAGCTGCAATCTTATCCATATCGAATTCTAATAACTTCTGTCCGGCAGTAACTTTATCGCCCTGACCAACAAATGCCTTGAATCCGTCACCGTCCATATTAACGGTATCAACACCAACGTGGATCAATACTTCCATGCCACTGTCAGATACTAAACCAACTGCGTGGTTAGTTGGGAACAACATCATAACTGTTCCATCAAACGGTGCAAATACAACACCTGCATCCGGTTTAACACCGATATCCGGTCCCATGTTTTCAGCAGCGAATACTGGATCCGGGATGTCTTTTGAAGTAATCATTGTTCCAGGAACCGGCTGAATGATTTCGCCGGCTTCTGTAGAGATAGCTACAGCTGTCGGAGCAACTACAGGAGTAGCAGCTTTTTCAGCAGCCTTCTTAGCAGCAGCTAATTCTTCTTCGTCATCTTTCCAGAGCATCGTTGTTAATAAGAACGCAACACCACCGGAGATAGCTAATAAGATTGTATAAAGAACAGGATTGTTAATAGTTAAGTATCCAGGAAGACCTGTAACACCGTAAGCAGAAGCACCAAGCTTAGTCCATGAACCGAATAAAGCACCACATGCTCCACCAACCATACCGCAAACAAACGGAGTCATATAACGGAAGTTAACACCGAAGATTGCAGGTTCTGTAATACCTAAAGATGCAGATAATGCAGATGGGATAGCGATTGTCTTTGTCTTAGGGTTCTTAGTCTTCAGACCAACAGCCAAGCAGGATCCAAACTGTGCGAAGTTAGCAGCAGAAGCAACAGGCATCCAAATGTTCAAACCAATTTTCGGGTCTGCAAGGAAACCAGCTTCGATAACGTTGTACATGTGGTGAAGACCCATAACAACTGTTGCAGGATATACAGCACCCATGATTGCAGCACCGATACCGAAGAATGACTGTACCAATACCTGTGCACCGGCAAGTACCCAGTTCTCTAATGTAGAGAAGATAGGACCGATGATTGTGAAAGTAATTAATAATGTACTTAATACTGTGCAAAGCGGAGTTACGAATAAGTCGATAACTTCCGGAACAACCTTATGCAGTTTTGCTTCGATTTCAGACATGATCTTAACTGCAATGATTACCGGAATTACGTGACCCTGATAACCTACCCTCTGTACGGATAACAGAACATAGTCTCCGATCTTGATATTACCGAATAAGTTCCAAGTAGGGATCTTACCATCAGTTACACCGAAGAAAGCGTTGATAGCTTCTTTATTACCGGCATTCCATCCGTTTAATAAT
Organism: Faecalicoccus sp.; assembly: GCA_017941505.1. Next base: position 1,870 of record JAGAWH010000159.1, read on the forward strand.
CCGGAGTGGATCATACCTAAACCAATAACAGCACCTAAGAAGATGTTACCACCAAATACACGTGCAGCAGAAACAGCTACTAATACAGGCAGATATGCGAATGCAGTATTAGCTGCCATATCTAAGAATCCAAACCAAGCAGTGTCACCGAATCCCGGAATAGCCTTAGCTAATGCTTCAACAAGACCCATCATCAAACCGGAAGCAACGATAGCCGGAAGAATCGGAACGAATACGTCACCGATTGCCTTAACGGCACGTTTCCAAACCGGCATTGCAGCAGCAGCTGCCGCCTTAACATCGTCCTTACTTGCAGCAGTTAAACCTGTTACATCTAAGAACTCATCATAAACTTTGTTGACCGTACCTGTTCCGATGATACATTGTAACTGACCATTGGAACTGAATACGCCCTGAACTCCCTCAACGTTCTCCAGGGTTTTGAGGTCTACTTTGTCGATATCAGCAATCGCCAAACGTAAACGTGTTGCGCAGTGTGCGGCAGAGGCAATATTATCTTTACCACCTAAACAGGCGTAAATCTCTTCTGCACACTTTCTGTAATCAAGTGCCATAACAAATACCTATCCTTTCTCTCTCAACTTATTATGGTTTTATATAAAGCCGTTCTTGACGACCTCATACCGTAGTTAGGGAAGAATTATTCTTCCGCTTTTTTAACCGTCTTTTTTGTGGTTTTCTTAACGGTCTTCTTTGTCGTTTTCGCTGTCTTAGTTTCTTTGGCAGAAGCCTTCGCAGCTGTTTTCGTTGTAGCTTTCTTTGTGGTTTTCTTTGCCGTCTTAGCTGTTTCTGTTTTCTTAGCAGCTGCTTTGGCAGGTTTCTTTTCTTCTTCCTTTACAGCAGCCGGAGCAATTGTTGTACGAACATTGCTAGGGTTGAATGTATGATATAACCATACAAAGCTCTGTGGAGGCATTACCACGTTTTTAGCTTCCATTGGCTCACCGGTAACTAAATTGATATAATCTTCGTTTTCGGAGATCCATGCGGTTTCTTCCTTATCGGAGAAGTTAAACAACGCGATTAATTTTTCCTGTTCATAGTAACGGCCGATACCTAATACATGGTCATTATATGTTTCTACGATCCATGTATCCGCATCGTTTTCAAATACGCCGTACATCTTACGCAGACTTGTTAACTTCTTGATACCCCAGAAGATACGGCCCTGAACAGTGCGGATATCTTTTCTTCTGGCAGCCTTTCTCCAGTTGAAATCACCGCGGTGCAGATAACGGCTGTCTTCTACCTTTAACGGATCGTTATGATATTCATAATCATTGAACTGACCTACTTCATCACCGCTGTACAATACAGGGATACCGGATTGTGTTAACAGGAACGCATGTAACATCAAGTCATAAGAGATTGCCTTATCGATCTTTTCTTTATTCTTTTCAGCCACTGCAGTTTCAAGTCCGGTAAAGGAAGCAGTCATACCAACTAAGCGGGCATCACCGAGTCTTGGATCATCGTTATAGAGTTCACCTTTGGATTCACTGCCTTCAAGCTTACCGGTTAAGTAATCATTCAAATACTTTTTATGAGCTACTTCTTCAATTTCGAACTGCTCTAAGAACTTATAGTCTAAGCCCCATCCGATATCATCGTGGCAGCGTAAATAGTTCAAGAAAGTATATTGCTTCGGTAATGCGAATACCGTTTCTAATTGATGTTTTAATAAGCGTACATCGCGTGTGGCAACGGTATGCCATGTGCTTGCCATTGTCGTAACGTTATACAACATGTGGCATTCCGGTTTCTGGATGGTACCGAAATAAGGAACAACTTCCTTAGGTTCCATTACTACTTCACCTAATAATAAAGTTCCCGGACATACAACTTCAGCAGCCATATGCATGATACGAACTAATGTATGAACCTTAGGCTGGTTACGGCATGTAGTACCTAATTCCTTCCAGATATAAGGAGTCGCATCCAAACGTACGATATCGATACCATGGTTACATAAATTCAACATATCCGCAGTCATATCATTGAATACTGTCGGATTGGCATAGTTTAGATCCCATTGGTATGGATAGAATGTCGTCATTACGACTTTGCCGGTTTCTTCATTATATGTGAAGTTACCCGGTGCTGTTTGCGGGAATACCTGCGGAACTGTCTTTTCAAATTCATTCGGGATATCCCAGTTATCATAGAAGAAATAACGATCCTGATATTCTTTTTCACCGGCTTTGGCACGCATTGCCCATTCGTGATCTTCACTGGTATGGTTCATGACAAAATCAAGACATACGCTGATACCGTTGGCATGGCATTCCGTTGTCAGATCATATAAATCATCCATTGTGCCAAGATCCGGACGTACTTTTCTAAAATCGGATACGGCATAACCGCCATCGCTTCTTCCTTCCGGAGTATCTAATAATGGCATCAAATGCAGATAGTTAACACCACATTCTTTTACATAATCCAGATGTTTTTTAACACCCTTCAAATTCTTACCAAAGCAGTTTGTATACATCAACATACCGAGCATATCATTTCCGGTATACCAGTTTGGTACATATTCACGGGCTTCATCCCATTCCTTCAATGTTTCCGGTCTCTGTTGATAATAATCATGAAGCATCTGACAGAAATAATCGAATGCCTGTGCATCGCTGTTATATACTTCATAATAAAGCCATTTCATTTCATCATAATGTTTAAGCAGGCGTTTTTTAAATTCGGCTTCCCAGTCTTCTCTAATCATCTTTTACTCCCTACATTCTTGATTGAATGAATGCTTCAACTTCTTCCTTAGACGGCATTACACGAAGAGCACCCTTCTTTGTCGTAACAAGAGATGCTGCTGCATTCGCAAATGTCAACATATCTTTTAATTTCTTTTCATCAAATCCATCTAATCCATTTTCCAATACCGCATTGATCATGCAGGCACAGAATGTATCACCGGCACCGGTTGTCTCCAAGTCGCCTTCCTGAAGCAATGCAGGAGCTTCTACTCTAAACAGTTTATAATATGCACGGCTTCCGTCCGGTCCCATTGTCAAACAGATTAATTTGATATTTGGATATTTTTCCTTCAATACGGCTACACCTTCATCGTAATCTTCTTTTCCGGTATACCATACGATTTCATTATCGGAAATTTTTAATACATCGCAATGCTGCATACCGAAATCGATCTGAACAGCTGCTTCATCCAAAGATGGCCATAAAGGTTCACGAAGGTTTGGATCGAAAGTACGAACCAATCCGTTTTCTTCGGCAATTTTGATTGCCTTATGGCTGGCAGATTTTACCGGTTCATCAGTAAAAGATAAAGAACCGAAATGGAAAATCTTCGAATTTTTAATCAAATCTTCATTGATTTCATCCGGTGTTAAATTCACATCAGCACCCGGTTTACGATAGAATGAGAAATCTCTATCCCCATTGGCCAGTTTCAATACCAATGCCAAAGTTGTGTGAACTTCATCATCAAAACATAAACCATCAGTCACAATTCCTTGTTCCTTAATGGCATTTTCAAGCTGATGACCAAATCCATCGTTTCCTACTTTACCGATGAAGGCAACCTTTTTACCAAGCTTGCTTAACATCGATAATACATTGCATGGAGCTCCTCCCGGATTGGCTTCCAGGACCGGATTTCCCTGCGCGGATATTCCGCTTTCCGTGAAATCGATCAATAATTCACCTAAAGCAGTAACATCCAATGATTTGCAGTTATCACTCATGTTATTATCCTCCATTGTTCACTTGTTCAAGTAAGTTACACTATCTGAATTATACTAAAATCAATTCTAAAATTAAAGCGCTTTCACATAGAATTCCCGCTTTTTGGCAGTTTTTCATACTAATTAAAATCCATTTATCCAAATACTGATATATCTTCTTGTTTTTTTAAGTTTCAAAAATGAATTTAACATGGATTTTACACAAAAATGCTAATTCGGATAGGTTTGCATATTTA
>JAGAWH010000160.1 GCA_017941505.1 Faecalicoccus sp.
CTGCCATTTCCTTTAATCCCTGTAAAGCACGAATCTGCATTGTGATTTCTTCACGCTGACGGATGATATCATCGGTCATATCACCATGACCGCAGTTCTTGGCATCTTCTCTTTTTTTCGCAATCAAGAAATCGATACCGTATAAGGCAATTCTTCGATAGTCACCGACAATGCGGCCTCTGCCGTAAGTATCCGGTAAACCGGTTACGATATGCGTATGACGCGCTGTACGCATTTCATCGGTATAGGCATCAAATACTGCCTGGTTATGTGTTTTATGATATTCATTGAATATCTGATTGAATTTCTTATTTACTTTATAACCGTATTGTTCAGCGGCCTGCTGAGCCATCTTAATTCCACCGTACGGCATAAAGGCTCTTTTTAAAGGCTTGTCAGTTTGTAGACCTACAATCTGCTCAAGATCCTTCAAGTTTTCATCTATGTAACCCGGGCCATAAGCTGTTAAGCTGGATACGATTTCTGTTTCGCAATCCAATACTCCGCCTTTGTCCCGCTCTTCTTTCTGCAGTTCCTGTAATCTTGCCCAAAGCTTGTTTGTCGCATCTGTAGGTCCTGCTAAGAAGCTTTCATCACCATCATATGGGGCATAATTTTTCTGAATGAAGTCACGAACATTGATATCATCTACCCAATGTCCTTCTTTAAAACCATTCCACTCTGTTCGCATTTTTTCTCCTTTTTCTTTCTCATGTCACACCGACATGGACTTTCTTAATCCGCTTAAGCGAATCAAGGATAAATCTGCGTTTGTCATCCCCTTCTATCTGACAACGCAAATAGGATATTAAAGGATATTTAATGAAAAGTCAAAGACTTTGCATTAAAAAAACGAATCATCGAACAAATCGCACTGAATGTCCACAATATCATCCATTTTTATCTCTTCTTTGACCACCTGCAGTACGCGTTTTTCATAATCAATCCTTGCGATCATGCCGATTTTTTTTACATAACAATCTCTGTCATAAAAGGTAATTTCCACTATCATTTTAGGCTCTAAAAAATGTATTTTCCGATTCAGCAATTCAAGATCATCTTCTGATAGCTCCCTTTTGGGAACGATGATCCGCTCTCTTTTTCGAACCATAGTGCCCCATCCCGATAAGCCATCAAAAGGAAGAAAGATGGATGCCCGATTTCCTTGGTTTGACATATCATCACCTCTGATTTATTCATAACACGCAATATGACATCATCATTGCAGAAATTTTATGTGACAGTTTTGTGATATTGAAAAGTATACAATGAAGCCGTAAAAACAAAGGAGACATAAATATGAACAATAAACGAAACTATTGGAAAGGATACTTAATTTGTATGCCATTACTTCTAGGCGCAATTGCCGCAACTGGAAAGCTGGATACATGGACTGCGATTTCAATTACCGTTGGATTTTTGGTGATGGCAATTGGATCTTTCACCCTGAGCCGCAGAAAACTACAATAAACAAAGGAAACAAAGGAGCGAAATATGGACCTCTATAAAGACAATTGGAAATGGTATTTGCTCTCTATCCCATTATTCTTAGGAATCATTGCCATAACCGGAAAGCTAAATATACTTACCGTAATTTTAGTAGGCGGCGGATTTCTTTGCATGAGTATCGGGTCCTATATCATGACGCGTAAAATCATGCAGTAAACAGATATAATTTCGTATTGATTCAATCATAAAGATACACAGAATAAAGGAGAAAACGAAATGAACGACAATAAAAATAACCGGAAACGGTACTTGATTAGTATCCTGTTATTCTTAGGATTCATCGCCTTAACACGCATGCTGGGTGTAGCTACAATGGTTTTAGTTACCAGCGGTTTCCTTATTCTGGGAATTGTATCCTACATGTTAGGGCGCAAAAGAATACAGTAACTAAATAAAGATTCGCCACAAAATACAGCGAATCTTTTTTATGTTATCCATACAGATATTTTGATAACAATGCCAACAGAAATAAATGAACCGGATAAAAGAAATAGAAGAATAATTTGTTTGCCTTTTTACCCCGCTGACCGTTATACATGGAAATCGGAATCAAGCCTAATATCGCGCCGAATTCAATAAAGGCAAACCAGGTCATCTTACATTCACCGCGGATAAACTGCCATAATCCCAGTGCTGCGGTAATGATAACTGTTTCCATTTCTTTGGATGATTTCCTTCGAACAAGATAGGCAAGGCAAGTCGCAAGAATACCGCCCCAGTTATAGTCTACATGCAGAACATATCCGATAAAACATCCGATCACGGTAATTACCATTGCAGCAATATATCCTGTAATTGAATCGGTTTTCTTAAAGATCTCATCCATGCACCATATACATAGAAAGCTAAGTGCCAGAGAAAAGAAAATATTCAAAGATCCAAAGCTGAATAAATAACGCCATGTCCAGTTATAGTTTCCGTAAATCGCACCTTTTGAGAACAACATGTTGAATGGAACCTGTGAAATAAAGCCAAACACAATCAATCTTAGAAAGTAAAACCTTCGATTATGAGTATACTTTAATGCCTCAATCTGTAAAAAGATAAACAATAGATAGGACATTCTTGTAAGTGTACAAATCGTATTGTAAAGATCGTAGTAAGAACGGTCTAGATGTCTTGTATAGATTCCTGCATAAAGCACTGCGGCATTGAGATGGTCCACCAACATTAGGATGGTGGCAATTCTTTTTAAATCATACGATGTAAGTTCTTTTTTCATATCAAAAACATTGTATCCTTATTCCCTGTAAAACGCAAAAAGGGTACCTTTTATGCCCACATTAGCGTAAGATTGTCTGAATGATTTTTTTAACCGCCGGCTTTGCCTCCGAGATTGGTAATAATGGATATACATGATTCATATTCTCCTTTATCACCAATTCGCAAGACGCGTCATGATCTAACAGCTCAAAACATTTTAATACATCCGGACAGAGTATATCATTTGTTCCTATAAATCCGGTTACATTATGAATACCGCTTAAATCTCCGTAAACAGGACTGATCTTCCAATCATGCGGATCTAAATCTTTAGCCCAATACTGCCCACATACTTTTAAAGATTCTGAATTTAGAAAAGTATCCTTTGGCTGATATTTCTCTATATCTTCGTTTTCCATCGTAACATCAACCCATGGTGAAATCAGGATCAGCTCATCGGGCATGCGAATATTTTCCCTTTTAAAGTATTCTGTCAGGCTAAGAGATAAGCCTCCTCCTGCCGAATCTCCCATCAGTATGATTTTATGATTTGGATAAAGCGCACAGTATTTTTTATAGACTTCGATGATTAGATCATAAGCTTCTTTATAAGTCGCATACGGTATTAGACGATATGCCGGTGCTATAATTTGAGAATCGGTTTCTTTTACTAATTTTTCGATTAACTGCCAATGCGGAAGAATAATTTGATGACGATAGGCTCCCCCATGAATATAAAAAATGATATAGCGGGATTGTGTATCTTCATTTAGATAGAAAATTCTTCCGTTTGACTGATCCTCATATCTTGTTTTCAACAATTTAGGTGCAGGGCATGGCTGCTCTTTCTCCAAACGTAGATTATTGAATTCTTTTTCACATTCTTCAGCCGTATTCTTTGGCCAGAATTTCAATAATTCAGCCACTATTTTTGAACTGATACTTTGATTCATTTTTGATTCCTTCCTTTTTAATGCAGGAGACAGCCGGCTCAAAATGGCTGTCCCATTTTATTTATTACCATTTAGTTCATTATATACATATCCCGGTTCAAAAAATTCAAAATCTAAACAAAAAAAACTTAAGGCAAAGAGAAATTACCTTAAGCTATCATCTTATTGTTCTACATCTTGAACTACACCGGTAAATAGTATTACACCGGTATCTGTATCCCGAATCACAAAAATATACGGATGATCGGCAATGAATTCCAGCTTTTCATCTTCGTCAAAAGGAGCCATTGTAGTATCGAATCCGATTTCTGTGACCGCTGCTGCCTCTGTTCCTTCTTCATTCATCCTAACTTTGGCACGATGCTCAATAGAGCTGACAAATAAATGATCCGCAATCTTTGAAAAATCGGCATCGCTGGTAAACATCGTACCGGCACCAAGTTCCGTTAAAGCCTTTTTCAAGCCGTTCATTGTGATATCCATCTCTAAGCTTGGAATCGCAATGGTACCCAGTTCACTGGCATCCGAATCATCCAGATTTTTCAAGAATTCATTTTTCTTATCATTAGGAAGGTCGTTCCATACATCTACGACATTGATGGCCTCATCTTTTGTCGTAATAAAGGTAACCGATTTATCGTGATCTTCATAATTCAATGTAACAGCCTTTAATGAATCGGTTTCATAATACGGAACATCCACTGAAAAAATATGCATCATGGATACATCTCTATTCCCGTTCAATCCATGAAAATTTTGGAAGTGGGTATCACTTTCATCAAACGGAAATTCCCACATTCCCTTGAAATATACCGCATTGATGATATTGGTAACAGTACTCTCCGATACATGACTTTGGTAATTGGAAATAAAGCCCTGCGTCTGTTTTTTCACCCAGCGATTAATATCCTGCTTTACCTGATTGGTATTGCCGGCAAAGTCAACCGTTCTTACCGTCGCATGATGATAATTTCTTACAGTATTTTCATAATCATCATATTGATCGGATTTTGTGAGTCCTTCATCGATCCAAATAGAATTGGCATTCACAAATCCATCATTACTAACTGCGTAGGTTAAAGCCAGAGCTTCTTCATTGAGCTGCTGAATATCATCCATGCCATAAAGATTCATGAGTTCTTCTAAAGTCTGTCCATCGGCCCCATTGGCAGCTATAATTAAAGCCTCAGATATTCCATAAGCAGAATAAAATTGATTGGCTTTGATATGAAGCTCGGCCAATAAGTTCCAGTTGAAGGAATTAAGTCCCTCTACAAATGTAGTTGGAGATACATTATCTACATTGGGGCCAAACCCGGAACAGCCGCTTAACAACATTGAAAGTGCACATGCCATTCCTATAATTTTTTTATGCATAAAGATTTCCTTTCATGATCACCCTGTTTAATTTGTCTTGCCTGTTGCGGCATTTTTCGGCATATACCAGTATGAGCGTGTGCCATGCATATATGTCCTGGAGCCCTTTGGCATCTGCGTCAGCGCATTGAATGCGTTATAGTAATCACCGGCCCCTGCCGCGATGGAAAAAGCACCGAGTGTTCCTAACATCGTCTGTGAATGGTCCATCAAAAAGATGATAAAAGGGATAAAACCAAAGACGATATTGGGAAGCAGAGACATAAATATGAATCCGGCCTTAGAGAATGTTCCGGGCCCTGTCACAAACAACATTCCTTTCTTCAGATTCTCATACATGTAGACATCCCCTTCAAAACATATCCCGTGTAAGAATTCATGGGGCACCATTACCAGAATCGACAAGATAGCTCCAATCACATTCAAACTTTGACGACCAACCATAAAATATATGGCAAAGACAATGATTGCGATCACTAAGGCTAAACCATTGATCAAAATGGAAAACTTATCCATCGTCTCGGCTTCTTTAAACGGAACGCATCCCGGTTCATGCGGATGGGTAATCAAGCTTTCCGGATCGCCGTTATATCGTCCCGCAAAATGAAATTTAGTCACGATGTAAGCCTCCCTTCTGTACTTACATTTTATAACTCGGCAATAATATCGGATATCGCAACTAATACCGCCTCTCCACTGATCTGAATGCGGTTGTTTTCGGACATCCTGCAGTGAAGATATCCGCCACGTTTCGATGCCTGGTAAGCCACGATTTCATCTTTGCCTAGCTCTTTGGACCAATAATCGGCAATCTGACAATGAGCGGAACCGCATACCGGATCTTCGGCAATGGAAAGTTTCGGGCAGAAGCTGCGGGAAACACAATCCACTTCTTTTCCCTTAGCACTCACATTTTGAATACGCCCTTCAATTTTCAACAACTTTTCCTGATCAGGATGCATATTTCTTACCTGATCTTCATTTTCAAATATGCAGATCAAATCAAGACCTAACACCGCTTTTATAGGACGGACTCCAAATGCATCTTCCATCATATCAGTTACCGGAATTTCCTTTAATTCATACGTAGGAAAATCCATTTCATATAGATTTCCTTTTTTATGGACCGTTAAAAGCCCGCTCATGGTATGAAACTCTACGACATCTGATTTCTCATAGTAATTCAACATCACAAAGGCAGAGGCAAGGGTCGCATGTCCGCATAATTCGACTTCTTTTCCCGGTGTAAACCATCTTAGATGGTATCCTTTTTCTTCCTTAACGATAAAGGCGGTTTCAGATAGATTGTTTTCCATCGCAAGATTCATCATAGATTTTTCCGAAGGCCAGGTATCCATGACACAGATCGCAGCCGGATTTCCTGAAAAAGGTGTATCGGTAAAGGCGTCAACTATATACTGTTTCATACAAATCTCCGTTCTTATTTTCAAATATATATTACCATTTAGTTTAGCGTGCTTTACAAAAAATAACGGACAAAAAGCCATATTGCGACAATGATCAATATAAATACTGCCGTTGCGGTAAGTTGACCGTAGGTACTGCTGATATAAACATCCAAAGTACGATAGTTAAAATACAGCCAGACCATCCCCATCAAAAAGAGAATAATCAATGCAACATATATAAGCTCTCTGCCCCGATATCCCCAAAGATAATACAGAAAAGTACCGACACAGGTAATACCGGCAATGATCATCAAAGCCTTCATTCCATGCATATTTTCTGCCAGATATCTTAAAAGATACGGTATTCCAAAATATGTCACAACCCCCAAAATCAGGATCAAAGCCATCCAAAAATACTCTTTGAGCTTTTCCATGTTTATATTCCCTGTTTCAAGAACCATATCAACAATAAATGGGCCGGATAGAATATATAGAAAAGCCACTTTAATCCTATGCCCCGTTTTCCGTTATAAAGGAAGATAGGAATAAAGCCCAGTAAACCAAACCAATAGATTCCCACATTACGAAGTAAGGCATGATAAATGGCTGCCACCGCGTTATTGATAAACGGTGCTTTATCTTTTAACAGATAATAAATAAAAATGAGTCCAACAGCCACCATATTATAGTCCAACCCCATAAACAAAGAACTGATGGTGAAATGGAATATGATAATTCCTGAGAGCAATTGCGACATCTTAGTTGGATTTTTTGCGTTATTTTCATAAAGGAACAATCCCAGAATAGCCCAGAAAAATGTCATCATAATATTTTGGCGTGTGAATTCGAGTATTTTTCCCGATGTCACAAGATCAAAAGGCACTTCGCTGATTAGTGCAAAAATGCCCATTCGATATAGATATTTCAATTTATCATGGGTATGAATAAAACCCTCGGCAACGCAGAACGCAAAAATAGGCATTGCGATTCTGCCTATAATACGCATCCAAATCTGATCAGGGAAGAAATTATCTCCCATATGGTCCAGTACCATAGAAATCATAGCTATGATTTTTAAAGTGGTTCCATCTAAAATATGGAACGGTCGATTATATACAGTATTTTCCATATGCTTCCTATTATGAATACCTCTCTAAGATTTTCTTATACGATTTATATACAAAATAAATGCCGATTAAACTGCCTATACAAAGTAATCCGATGGCATATATCGGATTAAAAGGAGCCAGTATTGCACATAACAAATACAACCAGCTGAATTTCCGATATAATGTAGCCATTTCCAAATTATAGTTTTTTACATCTTTGACCTTCTGTTTTAAAGATTGATCGCCGCTCCAGAAGGAAATAGGCTCTTCGCTGTTTTTTTGAAATGTGCTGATATACAGCCATGGTAAATGGCATAGTATGCAGCAGATAAATACTATAATTTTTCCTGCCATATTATCCACCTCTGTTTCATTATAACAATAAAAAAGATGGAATGTATATTACCATTCCATCAATGCCTTAGACAATTCCTCATCAATATCAATACGGGTTTCTTTACACTGTTTCGGATATTCTCTTCCGGCTTTAAACATAAATTTTATCAGGGCAGTTGAGCCAATCGGCAGCATCATTTTAAGCAGTGATTCCGGGAACACAAAATGGGTTCCGTGTGCATACAATATCGATTTAAAATCACAGCTATGCTCAGTGTGTTTGAGGCGGTCTGCCATTCTCTGTATATATTTACAGGTATCCCACAATACATCATCTTCGGCCCCGATACATATTACCGCTCCATGAATTCGTTCTACCTTGATTTTCTCTTCTTCCTTTACAGGATGTTGTCTTTCCGATTCATCAAACATGTTTCTCGATGCGATATAATTATGCGACGCCTTAGAATCTGTTTGAATGGCATACCAATATTCCGGATGCTTATAGGCATATGGAAGATACGGTAAGCCTTCCCCTTTCCATGTAACGGAAGATTCATTCTCAGCCGGTCTTTCTTCTACGCCATCCTTTCCATCACGATAAAAGCCCTGCATCACAAAGTCCGATGGAGACAAGGCAATGGTCAAGGTGATTTCCGGATAGTAGGAGGCCGCAATCAGCGCCAACATACCGGTCGTAGAAGCACCGGCTATGCCGATCTTTTCAATTCCCTGACTTTTTAAAAATTCAATGGCTTTGCCAAAGCGTTCTAAAGGATAACTGTGATGTCCGTAATCCTTTTTATTCGGTGACATACAAAGGGCATTCAAACCCTTTTTATTCACCCATTTAGCACCCGATTTTGCCATATAATCATCCGAAGAGTCTCCTAACATGAGAATCAAAGCCTTGTTGGTTCGAACAAAGGTCGGATACCATGCTCCATAAAATCCATCTTGATTGGGTTCAAACATTCTTACCGGTTTCATATTATTCTCCAAATTCTATCTTAATTATTTTCATCTTAACCAAACTGTCGCAAAAGCGGATCATCAATTTATAAATCCATCCTACCGAAGGGTATATATCCCGATATCCCCGCATATAGCTTTTCGCGCTTACCGATACAAAATCAGTACTCCAGCTTTTTAAATCGTTTTCATCCTCTACAGAAAAATATGCCGTAACATCTTTGATCCCTGCTTCCTTCAGCCAGGTAGAGCGCATCATCTTTGCCCCTCTTTCATTACAGACATCAAAGACTAATACACCTCTCGGAAAACGTTTTGCCATCTGACTGAACAGCTTTTTTACATCCTCTGTCTTAAAGTAATAGAAGACGCCCGAGGCAAAGAAAACAGCCCCTTTAGACCCATCGATTTGATCCATCCAGCTATAATCGTTTAAATCACAGGCGATATTTACTTCTCGATCCCCTGCCGGCAATAATTCATTGCGAACTTTGATCACATCGGGAAAATCCAGATTATATCCATGACATTTGCCGTTATCTGCCTTGGTAAAGGAATCATCCAAGCCGCATCCCATATTGACTACGGCAGCTTTGGGATGTTTGTTCAAATACGCTTTTACTTCACAGATTAAATCATACTGTCTCTGGGCAACTTCCAAAGCACCGAAAAGTCCGGCTATGGATTCCATCTTTTTCCTTTTTGATGTGAAATCATAATCCAAAGATTCGCAAATCCGCTTCGCCTCCGGATCATCAAATAATTCCGGAAAATGTTCAGAACAGATCATTCTTCCAAACAAAGGAATCACTAACGTTTCCTGTATCGTGTTATTTTCAATATGGTATTTCATAAATATCTTTCCTTTTCTTATTTCTTATTCGAATCATATTTTAAGCGATACATGCAGTTATCATCCCCTTCACCAAGAGATGAATTACGGTCATATCGAATATGATGAAATCCCTTTGAATACTCTTTATCCATCGCACAGATACATAAAACGGCCTTTTCATTTCCTAAGGCTTTGGCAAGTTCATGATATGGACAGGATAGAATATCTACACCAACCGTATCACCTTCATTGACAAGTTTTCGCTTGTAACCTTTCTTTTCACTGCTCATCGTATCTGCCAGAGTTGCCGCATGTTTCCAAATCAAATTAGATACGCCCGGAATCGAGGTAAAAATATGGACTGCCTTACCAAAAGATTTACCCATTTTAGCACCATATTCATTGAGTAAAGAAACATCTCGGTTATGTCTTTTTAATACTCTATATAAAGCCACTGCAGGTAAAACCATAGACCCTTTATGTTTCTTAATCTTTGAATCTTGATAAAGAATCGATTGATATTCTTTTCCGGCTTCCATCCATATTTTCTCTGCCTGTTCAACAGACATATCTTCTTCCATATATTTTCTAAATCCTCTGTAAAACCATTGCCGGTTTAATGGATTTGAAAGTTTATTCATCTTAAATCAATCCTTCTAGTTAGATATAACTAACTAGATTGTAGTCCAAAATGTACAGATTTCAAGCATAATAGGCCTAATTTCCCAATTTCTTAACAGCTTAAATTTTTTATCTTTTATAATAAAGTAAAGAATACCGAACTCAGTTCGAGGTATAGGAGGATTTATGTATAATTATTTATTTTCGCCTGTAAAGATCGGTCCGGTTGAAATTCCTAACCGTATCGCATTATTACCAATGGGCGTATTTTCTCCCAGGATGATGAATCCGGATGGTTCCTACACCAAAGATGGTGCCGATTACTATATCGAGCGTGCCAAAGGCGGAACCGGTTTGATCATCACAGGCCTTGTTCCGTTACCTCCGGGAGGACATCTGCCTTCCATTATGAACAATCCTGAAACCTATGTTGAAAACATGAAGTATCTTGCCGATGGCGTGCATAAATACGGATCCAAAGTATTTATCATGATCTCCGCTTTATCCGGCCGTTCCGGTGCACCGGGTGATCCGGCCCCAAGTGCTACTGCCAATGTATGGGATCCACGCGGTGTTCAGCGGGAAATGACCGTAGAAGAAATCCACGATTATGTAAAATGGTTTGCCCAAGGGGCTAAGCTTGCCAAGGATGCCGGCATTGATGGTGTAGAAATTCATGCCGTGCATGAAGGATATCTGCTTGACCAGTTCACCATTTCCGCATTCAACCAGAGAACCGACCAATACGGCGGATCTTTAGAAAACCGCCTGCGTTTCCCTTGCGAAATCGTTCAGGCAATTAAAGAAAAATGCGGAAAAGATTTCCCTGTTTCCTTACGCTATTCTGTTGTTTCCAAAACGAAAGACTTCAACCGCGGTGCCGTACCGGGTGAAGAGTTTAAGGAATTCGGACGTGATTATGAAGAAAGTGCCAAGGTCGCAAAGATGTTACAGGATGCCGGATATGACATGTTAGATTGTGACAACGGTACCTATGATGCATGGTATTGGCCGCATCCTCCGGTATATATGCCTAAAGCTCTGAACCTGGAAGATGTTGCCTATTTAAAGAAATACATCGATATTCCGGTTATCTGCGGCGGACGCTTTGATAATCCGGAATTAGCGGATAAATCCATTGCCGAAGGCAAGATTGATATGATGGGTATGGGCCGTCCGTTATTAGCTGATCCGGAATTAGGAAATAAGTTCAAGGAAGGAAGACTCGATGATATCCGTCCTTGTATCTCCTGTCACTTTGGATGTCTTGCCCGTATCTTCCAGATCGATTATGAAAAGCTTGCCACCAAAGATATCAGCTGTGCTCTCAATCCAAGATGCGGCATGGAAAACCACTACAATATCAAACCGGCTGAAGAAAAGAAAAAGATTGCGGTCGTAGGCGGTGGTATTGCCGGTATGGAAGCTGCCAGAGTATGTGCACTTCGCGGTCATTCTGTTGATCTGTATGAAAAAGATGATAAGCTTGGCGGTGTATTTATTGCCGCAGCTGCCTTCGATTTCAAGGATGATGATAGAAAACTCATCGAATGGTATAAAAAACAGATGAAAGATACCGGAGTCAATGTATTATTGAACACGGAATTCAAACCGGATAATAAAACCGGATACGATGAAATCTTTGTGGCAACAGGTGCTGATGAAAGAAAGCTTACTATACCGGGATTTGACTTACCGAATGTACGTTATGCAGCTGAATTCTTATTGAATCAGGATATTACCGATCAAAACGTTGTGGTAGTCGGCGGTGGCCTCACCGGATGTGAAATTGCCTATGATCTGGCAAGAAAGAATAAGAAGGTTACGCTTGTCGAGGCATTGCCGACCATTATGAATGTAGAAGGCTTATCTGCTGCCAACTATAACTGCCTGCGCGATTTAATGGACTACTATAAGGTTGATATTCTTACCAACTCCCAAGTCGTACAGTATGCCGATGGAAAGGCTTATGTTGAAATCACGACATATAACGAACCAAATATAAAAGACCGTGCCTTTACACACAGTCTGCAGGGTGTTCATAAGATCACAAAACCGATTGATGCCGATTCCATCATTGTTTCGGTAGGTTATCTATCCAATCAGGATCTGTACAATGCGATCAAGGATGACCATGTTCATCTGTTAGGCGATGCCGATCATCCATCAAACTTAATGAATTGTATCTGGACAGCATTTACAACCTGCCTGAATATCTAAATAAGTCAAAAGCCCAGTCACCTGGGCTTTTTTTAAACTTTGAAATAATTTAATGGTACATACATTATATTCCGATCTAAAGGAATGGATGTGAACTGCTGGATAGGTCCGAGATAATCGGTTCGATATCCAAGATTTCCGTCATTGATTCCCCAGTGTGCAACCCATTTATCAAATTCATCGCAACCTCTGATGTAGTAATTAAACCAGGATTCACTGGAATAAATACCGGTGAAATAGCCTGCATCACGAATCTTTGAGCAGAAAGTTTTACAGAAAGTCGAACAGTTTGTCGGAGTTAAAGCTCCTCTGTTTAACTTATAATTGTCGGCATCCTCCATATCAAACCAGACACCAACCTGAATATTTCTTCCCTTGATCTGCTCCAGCAGGAATTCTGCTTCAGATAAAGCTCCTGCATTATCCAGTGCATATGAATAACAATATACACCATATGGAATGCCTAACTTTTCACAAAGATCCATATTCCGCTTTGCCATTTGGTCCAAATTAGTTCCATAGGTTACACGAATGATCACAAACTGATCCAGATATGAACTTAAATCAATATATCCATTGTGCGCTGATATATCAATTCCCCATGTAGGATTATAGTCAGCCTCTTGAATATAAATGGTTTTATTTCCGCTGTCTACATGAACATATCCTGTAACATTTTCACCATTTTTCTGAGCAGATTTATTGGTGACAAAAGATACATCACTACCGGTTACCGGCATTTCCGTACCAATCGGTACAAGTGAAATCTGAATACCTAAGATTGATCTGGATAAGCCCTGCGTGCCCGCAAAGTTTCCATTTGATGCCCAATCCAGCCAGCCGTAGCCGGAAGTATATGTGCGATAGAAAATATTATACTCTTTCGAGATATCACCCGATAAGCGCATCTGGATTCCTTCAAGAGCTAATGAGCGGCCGGTCGTACCGGAGATACCTCCGTCCTGCGTCCATCCGTTTTCCCATCCAATCTGTGCAATATGTGAGCGATACTCAATATGTCCGGATGGATACAGTTCCTTATTAAATGTAATTGAAATGGCTTCAATGTTGTTATGAAGATTACCGGATGTTTCTGTATCACCGACCGGAGTTGTCCAGCCGACATTGGATACGTGTGTACGGTATGAAAGCTTCTGCATATCAAAAGCTTCTTTGGATGAGACAGGAGTCGGTAAACCTTTTTCAATCAATTGAATCCTGATGGCTTCAATGCCATATCCATATCCAATAGAGCCGGCACTCTCACCGTTTTTTGCCCATCCTAACCATCCTATATTAGCGACATGAGCTTGATAATAAATATCAAAATGATTTTTAATCTCTCCGTCCAGGGATATTTGGATTGCTTCAATATGTTTGGATTGTCCTTCAGTGCCTGACAGAACATTACCGGTCTTGACAGATTGCCATCCATCGCCTTCTACATAACTGCGATATTGTACTTTTCCTTCATAGACAGGTGTTGCCAGAGAGATTTTTATACCCTCCATCGCATTACCGTTACCGGTGGTTCCAATCATATTCTGTTCACTTACAGGAGCCATCCATCCAACATTGGCAACATGAGCTTGGACTTGAAGCTGTTCCACATAAAACGGGGTAATTCCATTCGTTGGTCCTGCATTGCCTTTTTTAACCAGCTGAATCTGCAAAGCTTCCATCTGTAAGCCTTTTCCCTGACTTCCGGCATTCTGACCGTTATGCGCCCATCCAAGCCATCCTATATTAGCAACATGACTTTGATAATAGATATCGTATTTTTCACTGACTTCCCCGGTCAGCCAGATACGGATAGCTTCAATCGATAAAGCCTTCCCTTCGGTTCCGCACATCTGTCCGCCCTCAACCGGATTTTGCCAGCCAATGGTAGCTACATGAGCCTGATAATGGATATCTCCTGCATAGGTGCTGTCAAGATTGATAATCAAAGCTTCTAAGCCTTTAGACTGTCCGGTAGTACCAATCAGATCTTCTTCATGTACTTCCGGCATCCACCCTATATTGGCGACATGAGATTCGATATTCAAATCCGTATCGGAAGGATTAGCCATACCTACATCCATCTGCTCGTTATCCTGCACCTCGATAGGCACTTCCGGAATTTCTTCCTCGACAATTTCTTCGCTTTCATCCATAATCGTTTCTTCTATGACTGTTTCCGGTTCCAACTCTTCGGCAAAAACCGCTTGTGACATAAAGCTGAATCCGGCAAAAACCATTGCGGACGCAAAAGCGAATTTCAAAATAGATTTGTTCATATGATGTTTTCCTTTACTTAAAATGTATTATAACAGATTAGCCCTCAAAAGCAAAATGACAGACCGTAAGAGGTCTGTCTTGATACTATCCGGTCTATTGATCGCCTTCTGCGAGACCTTCTTCGTTTTCCGGATTGAGCGGTCCATAGAAATAAGATGCCGTTGCCCCACCGTCAATTAAGAAATCCGATCCGGTGATAAAGGCGCCTGCCGGTCCCATGATAAGCTCTGCCAAAGCGGCAATTTCATCCGGAGATGCAGGACGTCCTGCCGGGCATTTTGCGAACATGTTTTTGTAGAAATCACCGCGAATGCCATTGAATTCATCAATTGCCAATGGTGTTACGACAATACCCGGAGAAATGGAATTGATTCTAGCTTTTCTTTTTCCCCATTGTACAGCTTCATACATGACACGCTTTCCGTTGCATCGTTTTGCGAGCTGATATGCATGCAATGTGTTTTTGATGTTTTCTTCCTGTAAGAAGTCCAAATCAAGTAATTCATCACATGGTGTCATTGCCAGCTGTTTATCTTTTTTAGCACCTAACTGCTCCATGCGGTAGCCGGATTGTGAAGAAATCGTTACACCGGTTCCGCCTTCCTTGATGACTTTGCCTACTTCCTGTAATAAATAAGCAGTACCATATAAGTCTACCTGTAAAATAGTCTTAATCGGTGATTGAGATGGGGATACACCGGCTGCATTGATTAAATTAGAGATTTCTCCTAACTCCAGCCCTTTCTTCACAAAGGCATCAATGGATTCTTTATTTCCTAAATCCAGTTTAGTCGTTTCTACAGTAAATCCTGCAGCCCGTAACATATTTGCCTTATCTTCTGTCTTAGACGGGGTACGGCTGCCCATTAAAATAATTTTATCGTAGCTGATTCTTCTTGCGATGGCGATTCCGATTTCGCCTGCTCCTGTTAATAATACAACATCTTTTGCCATGATTGTTCCTCCGTTTTCTGATTTAATTATCCTAAATCTAAAAAATGAATCAATTTTTAAAACAGAGGTTATGCATTAGAAAAACTCATAAAAAAGAGCGATTCTTCTTTTTGTTCCTGTATAATAGTAAATAAAGAAAAGGAGAAAAATGTATGGCAAATTTACCAAAAGGATTTTTATGGGGCGGCGCTACCGCAGCTAACCAGTTTGAAGGTGGCTGGAATGAAGACGGTAAAGGCGTAAGCTCTGCTGATGTTGTGACACGTGGTTCCCGCACTAAATTACGTATGGTTACTTATAAAACCGGTGATGGTGTTGTTCATGCAGATCCAATGTTTACATTAGATGCACCGGAAGATGCAGTATTTGGATGTTTTGAAGGATACGATTATCCAAGCCACGAAGGTATTGATTTCTATCACCGCTATAAAGAAGACATCGCATTATTTGGAGAAATGGGATTTACTACATTCCGTTTATCCTTTAACTGGACTCGTATCTTCCCTACCGGAATGGAAGAAACTCCAAATGAAGCCGGTTTGAAATTCTATGATAATGTGATCAATGAATTGTTGAAATATAATATTAAGCCGCTTGTTACTTTATCTCATTATGAAACACCAATCGGTTTAACCAATACCTGGGGGTCTTGGAAAGATGCCAGAACAATCGACTGCTACGTTCGCTACGTTAAAACAGTTGGTGAACATTTTAAAGGCAGAATCAATTATTGGTTAACCTTCAATGAAATTAATATTGCGGCTATGTCTCCATGGATGTCTGCCGGTGTTGGGCAGAAAAATCCGCAGGTCGTTGCCGATATTTCTAAACATCAATTAATTGCCTCCGCAAAGGCTGTTCAGGTGCTTCACGCCATTGATCCAAACAACTTAGTAGGAAACATGGTTGCTTATGGAGCAACATATCCATATACCTGCAACCCGGCTGATGTACTCGCTGCTAAACAGGCAATGCACAGCTACCATTTCTATGAAGATGTTCAGGCAAGAGGTTATTATCCATCTTATAAATTAAAAGAATACGAACGTGAAGGTGTAAACTTCTCCTTAACGGAAGAAGAAAAAGAAACGTTATTAAACGGTACGGTTGACTTCTTATCCATTTCTTACTATATGAGCTCTGTTGCGACAACCGATCCGGAAATCTTAAAGCAGGTTGCCGAAGGCAATATGGGTCTTGGCGGTGTTAAGAACCCTTATTTGAAAGCTTCTGACTGGGGTTGGGCAATTGACCCTACAGGACTTAGAATTGCGATCAACGAACTTTGGGAACGTTACCAGAAACCGGTATATATCGTAGAAAACAGCTTAGGTACACAGGATGTATTGGAAGCAGATGGAACATGTCATGACCCGGCTCATATCGATTATCTGCGCTCTCATATCAAAGCAATGGCAGATGCCATCAACATCGATGGATGTGAAGTTATGGGATATACGCCTTGGGGATGTATCGACCTTGTATCTGCATCTACCGGTGAAATGCATAAGCGCTATGGCTTTATCTATGTTGACTTGCAGGATGATGGCACCGGTAAAGGTGATCGTTACCGTAAAGATTCCTTCTATTGGTGGAAGAAAGTCATCGCTTCCAACGGTGCTGATTTAGATTAATAGTATGTAACCGGGGAAACTTCCCCGGTTTTCTTGGAGGTAAATATGAAACGTCCGATTGTAGTGATACCGATGGGAGATCCGGCCGGTATCGGCCCGGAAATTACGGTAAAAGCACTTTTAGATGATGAAATCAATGATAAGGCAAGATGTGTAATTGTCGGCGATGCCGGACAGATCCAAAAGACAATAAAGCTGTTGAATCAAACAGCTACTGTCAAAATAATTCATTCCCCGGATGAAGGTGAATATAAAACCGGTATTTTAAATATTGTGGATTTAGACAATATCGATGAAGACAAATTTGAATACGGAAAGATATCCGCCATGTGTGGTAAAGCTGCCTATGAATATATTGAAAAAGCCATTGATCTGGTTATGCATAAAGAAGGGGATGTGGTTGCGACCACCTGCATCAACAAAGAATCCCTTCGTGCAGCTAATGTTCCTTATATCGGGCATACCGAGATATTTGGAGCATTAACCCATACAAGCGATCCTTTGACGATGTTTGAACTAGAAAATATGCGTGTTTTATTTCTAAGTCGTCATGTCTCACTTCGTAAAGCCTGCGATCTTGTGACAAAAGATCGAATCATTGAATACGTAAAAAGAGGAACGGTTGCCTTAAATCAGTTAGGAATCATCAATCCGCGAATTGCGGTAGCCGGATTAAATCCGCATTGCGGTGAACATGGTCTTTTTGGAGATGAAGAAGTTAAGGAAATCATTCCTGCAGTCGATGAACTCAAAGAGATGGGATATAACGTAGAGGGCCCAATCGGAGCGGACAGCGTATTCTATCAGGCAAGAGAAGGAAGATATGATTGCGTATTATCGCTCTATCATGACCAGGGTCACATTGCCACTAAAACAGTTGATTTCAACCGCACGATTTCGATTACCTGTGGCATGCCAATTCTTAGAACTTCAGTGGATCACGGAACTGCCTTTGACATAGCCGGAAAAGGAATTGCCCAGGATATCAGTATGAAGGAAGCAATCTTCAAAGCTGTTCGATATGCGGGTTCATACCATAAAAACTAAATTTCTAATAAAAGGGACTTATATTATTTACGTCCCTTTTCTTATGTGTTTCAGAATTCAAAACAGCATAGTCTAACATAAAATATTTCCACTTATTCTAAATTTTTATCGTATTAGAAATTAAAAGTCCCAAAAAGGATTTAAAATACCCATTGACTGTGTAAATAGAAATGATGCGATTTATATAATATCCGTATTATTATATTTTTTACGGATTTTATATAAATCAATGGAGGTGAATTAGATGTTGTATTCATATGCTGAATGTAAAGAAAAATATAAAACAGACTATCAAATTAGAAAGGAATTGTCTTCCGGACGATTAAAAAGATTGCATCGTGGTATAT
Source organism: Faecalicoccus sp. (assembly GCA_017941505.1). The sequence continues at coordinate 18,807 of JAGAWH010000160.1, forward strand.
ACTCTGACACAAACTATATATCTGATCTTGCGATTATCAGCAAAACTTATCCTAATGCGGTTTTTACCTTGCACAGTGCTTTTTTCTTCCAAAATTTAACGGATACTGTACCGGATATACATTCTATAATCACAGATAAAGACGCTGCAAAAATCAAAGATGTAA
>JAGAWH010000161.1 GCA_017941505.1 Faecalicoccus sp.
ATCTTACAGGCTTACAATTTTTCATATAAATATATCCTCCAGATTTACAGCTGTGTAGCTGTTCAACTGGAGGATATCTGATTTTTTATCAATTTATAAGGTTCTTTTTTTTTATTGTCCTTGACATGGGGTCCACATCAAAGTGAGTTTAATTACAATTTGTTTTAATTTTTCTTTTTAGATAAGAAGAAGATAATTGCTCCTAAAGCTAATGCACCAAGTGCACCACCGATATACAAGCCGATATTGGTCTGTGTACCGGTATTGGTTCCGTTTGTCTTAGAAGCGTTGGTTGCCTGGGTAACCTTTAATGAACCAACGATATTGGATGAAATCGTATAGTTCTGTGCCTTGGCAGCTGTTTTATCCTGTTCATTGGATTCCCAAATTAATTCATAGGTATTCAAGCTAGATCCTACTTCGGTTTGAGAACCGGTCATCTTCATGGTGATGCTTTCACCATCGGCAAGACCTGTAACACTACCGCCGGCAGTTAAAGGTTTTCCATCATATACCTTTTCAGCACTTTCTGTCTTAATTGACAATTCACGCGGTGCAACGGTTAATTTACCATCAACAGATGTGATTTTTCCGAATAGATCCGTGATTTCGGTTTCCGGATCATCCTTGCGGAAAATCTGATAACCTGAGATGGAATGAACGACTTCTCCTGCATCGGTAATCGTACCGGAGCATGTCGCATTCACAATGTAGTTGTTTTCAAAATCGGTAACTTCATTTCCCTTATCATCAAAACACTTTACGCTGAAAGTATTCGATTCAAATGGAGTACCATCATAAATCTTAGATTCTGTGCTGGCTGTGATTTCAACTGAATATGCAGCTTCAACATCTTCTACAGCAGCTGATGGTTGTTCACTGGCAGTTTCTTCTTCCATAGCTTCCGGAACGGTTTGTTTTTCCATTGAAGTTGATGGTTGAAGAACGGTTTCAAAGATACCTTCATTCATGGAATCAATAATCTGCAGATTATCATCCATCCAGGATACGGTAGTTCCATCCGCTGTAAATTCATCCATCATCCAGGTATAATTTCCACCCATGCCATCTTCATCCCAGACATAATAAATGACATCTTCGGATAAAGTATAATCGATCGGTGCATCAAATACGCGGGCACGATAGATTACATCTTCTTTGATTTGTGTACCATCAAAGGTAAAGGATGCTTTAATTTCCCCGTTATCATCCTGTTTTGTCACAGCAGACAAAACCCTTGCGTTTAAAACGGTCAACTGGCCGTTTTCATCTATCTGCATTTCATCCAGGGCAACCGTAACCCCTTCGATTTTATTCAGATCTTCATCATAAGCGAAAACCTGAACCTTTGCTTCCTCTTTCTCTTCGGCAAAAACGGGCATCGACATGGCAAACATAGAGAATGCCGCAATAACCGCCATTACCTTCTTTCCAGCTTTTTCAATCAGTTTGTTCATTTTTATCACCTACTTTTCACATTCTGATTGTCAAACTTCATCTTATTACCGAATCTACATAAACGCAAGCACTTTTTTGTGGTATGATAAAGGGACAGGATGGTGAATATGCTTATAATCAACGATAAAACAACAAGTCAATTACATTTAGACCCGCATACAAATTACCTTGCCTCCAGCTATATGGACTCTTTAGATGAGATCAAGATCACCAAGGCAAGATTTTCAAATGATTATATTATTGAAGGTATTTTCAATAAGCAGAGATATGAAACAAATTGCCAGATTGTGGTTGATTTTAATCAGAATCTTCAAAATACCTATTGCGATTGTTACTGGTATTCCAGCCGGAGAAATTGTGCTCATACCGGTGCTTTGGCAAGATGGCTTTCCAATATCGACATTCCCAAAATTCCGATAAAAATTACACGGGGCAATCCGTTTTTTGAGCAGGTAGAGCATCTGCACTACCTGGAAGCCAGAAAAGCTCAGGTTCGCTCTTATATGAGAGAAACCGACCAGATGGTATCCGATTTCCGGCAGAAGTATTCCAATAATATTAAAAGTTTACTGCAGGACAATGAATATACTATCACTATGCAGTTTTCATGGAATTATGATGATTGGGCAGTTGATTTTAAGGTGGGCAACGGAAATAAATTCTATGTCGTTAAAAACTACATTGATTTTTTAAACCGGGTCGACCACGGTCAATATTACAGCTATGGAAAAATGCTGGGATTTATTCACCGGAAAGATGCTTTTGATGAAACATCACAGAAAATCATTGATTTTATGAAACAGGCAAAACGTTATGACGGTGAGTATTCATCCTCTGCCCGCTACATTACGCTTGACCCTCGTAATTTAACCTTGTTCTATTCCATCTTTAAGGATATGGAATTAGAAAACATCCACTTTGAACAAGTTGAGAAGACGGCTTTTAAAATTGTCGTCAATCAAGAGGATGACTACTATTACACCACCATGAATAATGAATTTGTAGTTTATGTATCCGGCCGCTATATCTTCGAAAACAATCAGGAAGAACCATCATTCAGAGTGGTTGATTTAGGCTCGGATACCATTGTATGCGATATTTTAAATAGGCTTAGAGACGATACCTTTATCTCCAAAGAGCAGTTTCCTAACTTCAGAAAATATCTTTTGAATGTGATACAGCCTTACGTAAATATTGTCTATAACTTTGATCAAGAAGCCCAGCCAAAAGCTGTCATTGAATCTGCGGCAGTGTATGGAGATATCGTAAGTGATAATATGGTAGCTTTTGAAGTTCGGGGAAAGGATCAAGACGGAAATAAGTATCCGGTTTTAAACAACGATGAGATTGAAGATAACTATACCCTGGATATCATTCGTGAATTCTTTGAACAGAAGGCCGATTTTATTGAAAATCATACAGCTTATTTCTATTTAGACAGAGAAAATATCGTTGAAGTATTAAACGGCGGTATGGAAGTATTATTAAACTATTGCGATATTTTCTTAAGTGAAACTTTGAAAAAGTTTGGACGCAAGACCAAGTACAATGTCTCGGTGGGAGTCCGTGTCAACAACAATTTACTGCAGGTCAATGTCAACAGCGATGATTTCGATATGAAGGAACTCGGAAATATCCTATCCGCCTATCGAAAGAAAAAGAAATTCTACCGCTGTAAAGACGGTAAGATCTTAAGCTTAAATTCAGATGAATTGGAAGAATTGGATTCTTTGATGAATGATTACGGCATCCGTAATTCTGAGATCAGAAACGGAAAGATCGAACTGGAAGGCTATCGCACCCTTGCCTTGGATAAAAGGCTTCAAAACAGCGAAAACCTGCTGGTAGAAAGAAGCCGTTCTTTAGAAAATTATGTCAATAATTTCTATTCCGGTAAACCGGTACCGATGGATGCTCATTATGATTCCATTTTAAGAGATTATCAAAAATACGGTGTCCAGTGGCTTTTGACCTTATACAAATACGGATTAAACGGAATTCTTGCCGATGAGATGGGACTGGGAAAAACGATTCAGGTGCTTGCCCTTCTTGACAGCATTCGATCAACTGACCGTCACAGCATTGTGATCTGCCCGGCTTCTTTGATTTATAACTGGCAGGATGAAACCGAACGGTTCTCAAATACCTTAAAGTGCCAATGTATTGTCGGTGCCAAAGATGCCCGCAAAGCAGCCATTGCCAATATCACACAATACGATGTTTCCATTACATCGTATGACTATATGCGAAGAGATGCCGATTTATATGAAGGCATTCAATTTGAATATATCATTTTAGATGAAGCCCAGAACATCAAGAATCAGAGAACGATGAATGCCGAAACGGTAAAAACGCTCAAAGGCAATCATAGATTGGCTTTAAGCGGTACTCCGATCGAAAATTCATTAGCTGAGCTATGGTCCATCTTTGATTTCTTAATGCCTAACTACCTGTTTAATTATCATTATTTCCGTTCGCATTATGAAAAGCCAATTACCGTCGACAACAATGAACAAGCCGGTGAACATTTACGTTCCATGGTCAGCCCGTTTATCTTAAGAAGAACCAAAAAAGAAGTTCTGACCGAACTTCCGGATAAGGTCGACCATAAATATCTGTTAGACTTTACGGAAGATGAAAAAAATCTCTATATGGCCAATCTTGCGGTTGTCAATAAAGAGATGCGAAAACAGATGGATAATGCCAACTTTGATAAGATTGCCGTATTAGCGATGTTGACAAGACTACGTCAATTGTGCTGCGATGGAAGACTGGTATATGAAAATATCCATACTCCTTCCACCAAGGTTAAAGCTTGTGTCAATTTAGTAAAGCTTATGAATGAGCATCAGAAAAAGACACTGATCTTCTCTTCCTTTACCTCTTTGATTGATTTATTGATTGAAGAATTTGAAAAGGAAAAGATTCCGTACTATGTACTGACCGGACAGACCTCCAAGGAAGAAAGACGGCAGCTGGTAGCGGATTTTAACAATAACGATATTCCGATATTCTTGATCTCCTTAAAAGCAGGAGGTACCGGACTCAATTTAACCGCTGCGGAAAATGTCATTCATATTGACCCATGGTGGAATGTATCGGCCCAAAACCAGGCAACTGACAGAGCCCACCGTATCGGGCAGAATGCCAATGTACAGGTATATCGCATGATTATGAAGGATTCAATTGAAGAAAGAATTCTACAGATGCAGGAAAGAAAACAGGCACTGGCCGAAAGCTTTATTGAAGGAGCGGATGGCACCCTGTCCAAAATGTCCAAAGAAGAAATTATGGATCTCTTATCCATGTAGGAATCGGCATCCCCGATTCCTTTTTTGATAATAAAAAAGATCACTAAAACGTGATCTAAGCTTTCTTCTTTCTTTCAAAATACCAAATCATGGCGATGATTACAGTAACTTGTACAATCAATGATAATAGGCATCCTTCAATTCCAAAAGTGGTACTGTAGGCAAAGCTGTTTCTTGCCGAAGCTGCCTCTAAATGAAAGATGGAATACGGGAAGACCTGTCCGCTGTTGGGTAATCCAAGCAGAATAGCCTGGGTAAAATTCCATCCCGTATGGCAGGCCATAGCACACCACAGGCTGTCCATATACATCACCATCAACCTGAATAAAATACCGAATAAAAATATATTTAATAAAGACAGCCGCTAACATAAGAATAAACGGTATGACACTAAAATCATAGAACGATAATTTAATATCTTCATTCAGCATGGCCACACCGGCACACGTCATATTCATCAAAAACCCCAGAGCAAGTCCGGCGAATAATAATGAAATGCGATTACCTCCACCGGGTAAGACTTTTTTGAGCATATAGCGGTTGTGTTTGGGAATGATTATCACCAGCATCATAATGATCCAATCCGCAATAAATATAAAATACATTCCAAAGGTGCTGATAAAATCTCCCCAATATCCGTTTCCGTTATCATAAAATGACTGAGCCATATTTTTAAAGATCGGATGAATCAAATGTTCTCCATAAATGCATGCCTCATTTAAAATATATACAACGAAACAGATGACCAAAACATATACAATTTTGCCAATTGGTGTGTCAAAAAAACTGTTCTTTTTACTTTCTGTCTGATTATCCATATTCAAATCTTTCTTTCCGGAACTCTTATAATTTTACGCAGTAAAAACACATATACTTTTTGAATATTATCCTTTGTATATAATTATTTATACCACTATTTCGTATTTCTTTTTGAGATTATTAAACATACTGTTCTTTATTAATCCTTCTGCCTGCAATCTTCCCACTATAATGCCGGGTGCAATCTCTTGCTCATGAGAGAATTGAATTATACTTCGCTCAGAATAATCTCCTTGTTCTTTAAATCGATTCAAATCATCTGGATCAATCAATTGATCCGCTGCCCATTTATCCGCTGCATTTTCATCTTCATTGGAAGTTCCGGTGGTTTTCATTATATGTCCTAATACTATATGAGCTAGTTCATGAAATAAACTAAGCCAAAATTTATCTGCATCTTTCCCTCTTGTGGTCATTCCTACAACGATTTTATTTCCATCCATAAATGAAGCCCCCTGTAAAAAAGATCCCTTTAAATGCGGTAGAAATATAAGTGCTACGCCACAATCGGCAAGACACTTTTTTAATTCTTGGGAAAACTCATCCGGTGATAGAACAGTCATCTTTCGAATATCAGGTATGACACTATTTAGTCGTTTGGTATCAATGGGAGCTGTGTCTATTTTACGAGCCTGAATTTTGGCCTCTTGTGCCCATGCCATTAAAGCCAAGTCACTTTTCTCTGTCAAAGCCAGGCGTCGACATGCGATTCTTGTGATCAATGTATCACCAAGGGCAGAGAGATCAACCACTTCAAAAAATTTTCTTAGATTCATGACCTTTTCTTTACTATTTTTTGTCGTGGAAATCCATCCAATCTTTGCCATTTCACTATATGGAAATCTTCCTGCGATTTCAATTTCTTCATCCATTTCGTTTTCTGCTTTTGCCTTAACAATCTTCTCCCTGTATATTGCTTCCAGATTCATCCAAAACTTTGCAGGGACTCCAAGAACTATTTCTAACTTAACTGCCATATCCGGTGTAAGCTGTACATCTCCATTGATCAGCTTGCTGATATGCTTCTCAGACATATTCATTCTTACCGCAAACTCTTTTTGAGACATACCTCTATCATTCAACTGTTCTCTGATCGTTGCTCCGGGTGGCGTTGCGATATAAGTTCGGCTTCTCATCGTAATCCTTCCTCCTTTTTTTATCTATCATTAGTGATAATCAACTATTTCCAAAATATTCGCGATTTGTATTTCATCTCCACTTTTCTTAAACACCAATCTATATGGATGAATCAAATCCACCGCATATTGTTCTTTTCTATTATTCTTCAGCTTATGACATCGCCCGATATGACACTGTATCATCATTTCAACAGTATCCGCTGCACTAATCTCATCGACACGTTATGTATCTTATATGCCATGTCTTTGCCGTAATTTCGCTCTGCAAATGATGCATCCGTACAAATCTTTTTGATTCTTTTGTTTTTGTAAACAATATCCAAGATATCACCTCTTATACAATTTACCTTTGAGGTAAATTCATTATACACTGAAAAAGAAATTCCATCAATCATAATTTACCTATGAGGTTAATTTTATAATTCCTTTTTTAAATAAAAAAAAAAACGGGATACCCTAAAGTATCCCGACATGATTAAAGTACATTCATAAACAATTTCAATGCATCATAGTTATCATGGAATGCCAATAATCCCTGATTATATGCATTTTTATTGACCTTTGGATCCATTTCGTATGTGGAATTCAAACCCGGTTCCGGTTCAAACACAAAGGCTCTTCCTGATTTTTCTAACTCGGTTAAAAGCTGTCTTTGATTCTTGATTAGAACATCCCTTTCATCTAAGGCAGTAATAATTTGCGGATATTTACGGCAGCGGATATCATATAATTTCTTTTGATATAGACGCAGATCCGTTTCTTCTTCTCTTGAAGTTGCCAAAATCACAACTACCTTATCACAGCCATCTTCCATCGCCTTTTTGATAGGAATGATATCGCTGACACCGCCATCAAAATATTCGATCCCGTCAATTTCAATCGGATCGTTGGCAGCCGGAATGGCGCAGGATGCCATTAAGATGCGGTAATCATCCTGTTTCATCTCCGTTTTATCAAAATAATGCGGTAATCCGGTTTCTGCTTCCGTCGCAATGATCTTCAATTCTGTAGGGCTTTCTATCAAAGCCTTATAGTCAATCGGATCGGTACCTGTCGAGTTGGACAAGGTCTCATAGATATAGTGTAATCCAAACAACTCTCTGTTCTTTAGAAAGCTGGAAATCCCAAAGAATCCATTTTCGGTAATATGGGTCGTATAGAAACGAAGGTTTCTTCCTCTCTGTTTTCCTACAAAAGATACTAAATTTCCTGCTCCTGCAGACTGTCCGATACAATAATCAAATTCAATTCCATAATCTATAAACAAATCTAAGATGCCGGCACTGTAAGCGGATTTCATGCCGCCACCTTCTACAATTAATCCAATTTTCATTCTTTCTTCCCCTTTTTATTGTTGATCTGCCGGACCCGGCATAGAGATGTGTTTACCCGGCTGGAATTTTACCGGTGCTACTAAGATCTTACCGGTGCCGCGATATACATTGACAAGACCTTCACCCGATACGGCGGAACCGACAAGCGTCTTACCGGAGCGCTCTACTGTAAAATCAAGCGACCCGCTCCAGGCCACAGCCATATTTCCATCAATTTTGACCTGGTCATCTTTTAAGCTGATCTCAATCAACTCTTGTGGCGGACATGGTGATTCCAAGGCAACAACACCGCCTCCCATCAATCCAAGATTAAAGAAGGAAGTATCACCTGCCACAGTCGAAGACAGATTGGTACGGGTTACTAATTTCTGTTTTAAATCCGATTCACAGGCTAAAAATGATCCATTATCGAGTACTACGGATTGATTCCAATCATCCACATCAATCAAAATAATATATTTATAGGTCGGCTCTAAGATCACGATTCCATTTCCTACATATTCCGGCTTAATGGCAGATTCTTTTGTCATCTTACCGCGAAGTGCCTTACCGATCAGATCACCGGCACCTTTAATACCGGTTGTTGCCTGCGCATTACCAATCATCATCTGCATCGAACCTTCCTGAATGGTTACCGGAGATTTCGATAAATCACAGATGATCTGACGCTTATGAATATTCATCATCGATGAAAAATAAGCTTCCTGGGCACGGAAAGGTGCAACGCTCATATCTTTATCATATTCAATAACAGTAAATGCACCTAAGGCATCTACTACTTTAACATTCGAGTTATCGGTTAAATTTTTTACTGAAAACATAAAAGGCTCCTTTCCCTACCATCATAACATAAATTAACTAAAGTATGTCTGTTCATCCAATAGTTCTAACTTTGCCTTAAAAGATAAAATACGTGGTGTATCCATATCATCAAATTGAATGATATGAGCACCCTTTTTGGCATCTACATCAATAATGGTTCCCTTGCCAAATACTTTGTGTTTCACTCTCTGTCCGATTGTTAAAAGATGTTTTTCAATTTCATCTTCAAAGTGTAAATTCATCGATTGAATATACGCTCTGGTATCTTCAATTAACTGTTCATCCGGGTTTTCCGTATATTCTAATAATCCCGGTTCAATATCTAAAAGAAAACGGGATGGATATTTATTGGTTGAATCAAAGTTTCTTCCTGCCGCTTCACTTAAGTACAAGCGCCTTTGGGCTCTTGTCATGGCCACAAAGGCCAGTCTTCTTTCTTCTTCCATCGCCTTACGGGTACGAATCTTCCGGGATGGAAAGATACCTTCATTCATCTCACATAAGAAGACATATTCAAATTCAAGTCCTTTTGAGGCATGAACGGTCATCATCTTGACCTTATCTCTTTTATCTTCTAAATCGTTATTGGTATACATGGCAACATGATTTAAATAATCTTCAATGGCTGCCTCTTCCCCACAGCTTGTTTCATACTCCAATACCGATTGTTTCAATTCTGCCAGATTATCTAAACGCTCCTGGGAACCTTCGGTTCTTAACATTTTTTCATAGCCGCTCTTATCTAAAATATCCGATAAAACTTCACTGATTCTTTCATCGTGGCAATGGTCAGAGAAATTCTCTACCAGATCAATAAAGCTTCTGGCACCGGTTCCTTTAAAGATATCGTTATCAATATTCTTTTGAAGACACTGGTATAAAGTATCTCCGGTTTCTTCTGCCTTCTGGCGAAGAAAGGTAATCCGCTTAATTCCTAAATTACGCTTTGGTTCATTGACAATACGCATAAAGGATAAATCATCCTTAAATACGATCATCCTAAGCCAGCATAAGGCATCTTTAATCTCCTTGCGGTCAAAGAACTGCACCCCGCTGTAGATGGTATAAGGAATCTTTTCCTTACGGAATACTTCTTCTAAGCTTCTTGTCACATAATGAGCCCGATATAAAATCGTGATATCTTTATAGTCCAATCCATCATTCTTTAACTTCTGAATTTGAGAGGCAATCCATTCTGCCTCTAAGGCAGCACTTCTTGCGTGATGGCATAATACAGATTCTCCATCAGGAAGTGTAGGTATTAAATCTTTTTTAATACGGTAGGTATTTTTATCAATCAAAGAATTGACCGCATTGAGAATCTGTGGTGTAGAACGGTAATTCTTTGTCATCATAATGGTTTTGACATTCGGGAAACGAGAGTCAAATTCCATTAAATATTTCACATCGGCCCCTCTCCATGTATAGATGGTCTGGTCCGGGTCTCCTACGATAAATAAATTTTTATGATAAGCACATAATACTTCCATCAGCTGGTATTGAAGGTCATCGATATCCTGGAATTCATCGATCATGATATATTCCAAACGCTTCTGCCATTTTAGACGGATGTCTTCATTCTGTTCAAAGATATATAAAGAGAATTTAATTAAGTCGTTATAATCCAGTCCGAAACATTTCTTTTCCTGATATAGATATCCATAGAAAATGATGTCATCCACATCGATGGCCTTCTCATATTTTTTATGTAAAGTATCTAAGGACATCGTAATCATATCTAAATAATAATCCGGTTCTTTAAACAACTTTTTAATTTCAATCATGTCTCTTGCCGCAGAGAAAGTCATATCCCGTAAAGTTAAATTTCTTTCTTCATAGATAATCTTTAGTAGAGAGTCAATATCCGAATTATCAAGCACGATAAAGCTCTTGGGATATTGCACGGCATGACTGTCTTCCTGGAGAATATTGACACAGAAGCCATGAAAGGTATTGATATAACCGGTATCGTTATCGCCGGTTAAATTATGAATTCTCTGGCGCATCTCATTGGCAGATTTATTGGTGAATGTGACACAGAGAATGTTACCGGGCATAATACCTAATTCATTCACTAAATAGGCAAACCGATAGGATAGTGCTCTTGTCTTACCGGAGCCGGCTCCGGCAATCACACGCACAAATCCTTCGGTGGATTCGACTGCTTCAAGTTGTGCTTCATTTAATCGTTCCATATGATTCTCCTTTCTTACTCGGCATTGTGTCCGCCAATCAATTCATTTCGTTTGATCGTCGTTGATTTTTCTAATAGATTCATTCCTTTAAATATGGCACTTTTACCATATTTATCGCGTATTTGAACTAGTGTTTCACCTAATTTTTTTTCTTGCTCCAAGGCTTCGATATCGGTAAATAAATCATAGGTTTCATAGATTTCATCCAAGACACCGCCAAATGATATCGCAATGGTTCGAATCGGATAATGACGGTTGGTGGTCTTTTCAAATAACTGTACAAATTCATGTAAGAAAATACGGTACGAATTGGTACGGGTAGTCAGGGTACGTGAACCGCCGGTGGATGGAATCACATTTTTTGAGTATCCGATAAAAAGTGAAATATGATTGCTGACAAGGTGTTTGCCCACCATATCCAGTACTTTAAGTTCTACCATTTCCTTGACTACATTTAAGGCATCCATATAATCATAATCTTCAAATAATACCTGAGAGTGAGATATCGAATTATTCTTAGGACGATAATTATGAATATCTTCAATGGTGATTGGTTCCAATCCCCATGCATGATCAATCAGATATTTTGCGGTAATCCCAAATTCCTTATATAAGATATCTTCATCCATATGTGCAATTCCGTACATATCATAGACATCGTATTTGGCCAGTCTTTTGGCGGTACCATTACCAATCTGCCAGAAGTCCGTTAGTGGTTTATATTGCCATAAAAGCTCTTTATAAAGCTCTTCGGTTAATATTCCCATATTGTCTTTGGTATGTTTCGATATGATATCTAAAGCCACTTTGGCAAGATACATATTGGTACCGATTCCCGCCGTTGCGGTAATACCCGTTGTCTTAAAGACATCATCCATAATCATTCTTGCGATTTGTCTGGCACTCATATTATACAGCCGTAAATAGGATGTGATATCTAAAAATGCTTCATCCACAGAATATACATGAATATCTTCCTTGGCGATGTATTTTAGATAAATCGAATAGATATTGGCAGAATATTCCATATATAATTTCATTCTTGGGATAGCGGTAATATATTTAATATTCTTTGGTATTTCATAAATTCGGCATCGATTCTTCACACCCTGCGCTTTTAAAGCCGGTGTTACCGCAAGACACAAGGCCCCATTTCCCCTGGATGGGTCCGCTACCACCAGATTGGTTGTAAAGGGATCCAAATGTCTTTCAGAACACTCAACGGATGCGTAGAAGGTTTTTAAGTCGATACAGAGATATACTTTCTTAATCATATTCCCATTATAATTTCATTTGTTGCATAAAACAATGTTTTCGCAACTTTTAAAAAGATAAAGTCCATTTTGTTGCAGAAGTGATTAAAGGAATATATAATTTAGATATGACATTAAAAGATTTATTATTGGAGTATAAAAAAAGAACTGGCTGTAACAACGATGATATTGCCAAGGCAGTCGGTGTTAATAAATCCACAGTTTCAAGATGGATGAAGGATGATGTCAAAACCCCGCAATCCAATATTCTTGAAAAGCTTTCTTCTTTATTACAGGTGGATGTAGAATCTTTGATTGGAAAATCAAAGCGATATGAAAAGCCAATCTTAGGTATTGTCAAAGCAGGATATGGTTTATTTGCCGCAGAGAATATCGAAGGATATATTCCGGTATCCAAGGAAGATTATTACCGCGGTGATTATTTTCTAAGGGTCAGCGGTGATTCCATGAACGGGGCTCATATCTTTGATGGGGATTTGATCTATGTGGAAACCTGTGAAGATCTTCCTTCCGGAAAGATTGGAGTAATTCTCATTGAAAATGAAGAGGTAACAGTAAAACGAATTATCCGTAAGAATAATCTTTTAATATTAGAGGCAGCCAACCCACAGGTTGAAACCCGCTATTTTACACAAGAAGAGGTAGAAACTCTTCCGGTAAAGATTATCGGTAAGGTATTATATTCAAGATGCGATTATTAGCTTTCCCTTTTAGAGAAAGCTTTTTTTCTTAGTAAATAAGCATAATAATTAAACATCCCTAAATTATCCTTTCAAAAAAGAAATACAGCGTACTTATTTGTACGCTGTATCTTCTGCCTTCTTCAGACTATTTAAAAATCAATTGCCTATCCTGGTAAAACCGTAGTAATCAACATTTTAGTGTCAGGATCGCTCTTCAACAATTTTTTAGCTGCATCAATAGCTGCCTGATCATTTGGTGCGTCATGAGTATAGATTAACTGCATACCCATCTTGCCAGTTTCTTTAAAGTTTACTCCATTAACATTCTGTCCGTCGAACTTGTTGTGGATGATATTTAATTTTGTGCATCCAATTTTAACTTTTCCCATAGTAATCTCCTTTCACTGTTTAAGTGTTTTCCTAGTTTCATTCTACAACATTGTATTTTAAAAACAAATATAAAAATCTCAAACTATTTTCGTTTTGGCGATTTTTAGATATAATGATTAACGACACTAGGAGGAACCAATATGAATATTGTCTGTTTAGATATGGAAGGCGTTTTAGTTCCTGAAATATGGATTGCGTTTTCCGAAGCCAGCGGCATCCCTGAACTTCGCCGTACAACCCGTGATGAACCGGATTATGATAAATTAATGCATTATCGCATGGATATCTTAAAAGAACATGGTTTAAAACTAAAAGATGTTCAAAATACTATTGCGACAATTGATCCATTACCTGGAGCAAAAGAATTCTTGGATGAATTACGTACACTTACACAGGTTATCATTCTTTCCGATACCTTTACACAGTTTGCCAGCCCGCTCATGAAAAAATTAGACTGGCCTACTATTTTCTGTAATACTCTTATCATTGATGATGAAGATAATATCGTTGGTTATAAATTACGTACAGAAAACACAAAGCTAACTACTGTTAAAGCACTCCAGTCAATTGGTTATGATACAATCGCAGCAGGCGACAGCTTTAATGATTTAGCTATGATCAAAGCATCCAAGGCAGGTTTCTTATTCAAGAGTACTCCATCTATTATTGAAGCGAATCCTGATACTCCTGCATTTGAGACTTTTGATGAATTATTAGAAGCTATCAAAAAAGAATTAGACTAAAATACGAGGCTAAAACAGCCTCGTTATTTTTTATCTGTTAGTTATCTGGTAGTACTGGACCGGCAAATGAAAAGAATTATTCACTCACATCCATCTCCTTTGTCAAAATTTGTTGATTTTGAACAGCGTTAATAAAATACGAAAGAATCCAACCTTTAAGAACAAACGACATGTATCGCTCGGAAATCGAATGGTTAATAAAATACGAAAGAATCCAATCTTTAAGAACAGGCGTTCACCTCACGGGCTCACTAGAGACGTTAATAAAATACGAAAGAATCCAATCCTTAAGAACACGCGCAAAAACCTCTACTCCCCCATTAGTGTTAATAAAATACGAAAGAATCCAATCCTTAAGAACTAC
>JAGAWH010000014.1 GCA_017941505.1 Faecalicoccus sp.
CTGATCACTATTTCCGGCAACAGCCTTTGAATTAGCGTGCTCTGTCAAAGATTTATTCTGATTTTGAAGAGCGGATACCTTTTCACGCAGTTCGTTAATTTTTGCTTCATAACGTGTTACTGCCTGACCGAGCTCTTCGATTTTTTCATCATACATCTGGTAATCTTCAATGATAAGATCTAAGAATTCATCAACCTGAGCTGTAGAATAGCCCTTCATATCTACTTGGAATTCCTTTTCGTAAATTAACTGTGCACTTAGATTAAAATCTTTTGCCATGATAACTACCCCCAATCTTAGATAACATTATGCCGTTTTTAAGTTAAAAAATCAACCGTCAATTTGAATGTTAGATTCTTTTCATATATAATTATTCCGATGACTATGGTAAAATATCCAAGTGGTATAAAGGGCGTGGTTTCAACCCAGCCTAAGGATCATCATGCTTCGCGCGGCTCCGGCCTTGAGGAAGATCTCAACCAATCGAATCAATATTATCGAGATATCGATAAAGCTTTGATTTATAAAAAGCCGACACCGATCCAGGTTGTTCATGTAGATTATCCATCCCGCAATAAAGCTAAGATTACCGAAGCTTATTACAGGACACCATCTACAACGGACTACAACGGCATATACCGGGGACGCTATATTGACTTTGAGGCAAAGGAAACACACGCAAAAACACGTTTTCCTTTATTTATGATCCACCCGCATCAAATTAAACATTTAGAAAAAGTATTGTTTCACGGTGGTATCGGATTTTTTATTATCCGAATTACACAATATGACCAAACATTTCTTGTGGACGCCAAAGAATTGATTGATCACATTCACTCAATTGAACGTAAATCCATTCCCTTTGAATGGTTCGAAGAGCATGGTATTCTGATACGTACAGGACTCTATCCTCGATTGGCATATCTGGAAGCCGTTGATGAAAAGTACTTTTAAGGAGGAAGTTTATGGCTGAAAACCAAAACAAATCAAGAAGAAAACTGGATATATGGAATAAGATTGCGGTCGTTATTCTATCCTTGTTTCTTGTGGGATGTATTTCCGTATTTTTCGTTTTAGTCAACATTATTAATGACCCGGAAGGCATGCGTTTTACGGAAGATGGTCTATCTACCTTGTCAAACTCCCGTATTTATGATAACGCCGGTAATCTGGTCTATGAGTTTGGTGAAGAGATCCGTGAAGATATCACCTATGATCGAATTCCACAGGATGTAATCGATGCGTTCCTTGCGATCGAGGACTCCCGTTTCTTCGACCACAATGGATTTGACCTTCCGCGTTTTATCGCATCTGCCATCAATAACCTCCGTTCGGGAGAATTCTCTCAGGGTGGTTCTACCTTGACAATGCAGATGATCGATAACGCCTTTACAAGAAACCAGGAAAATAAAATTCTGGAAGAAAAAGGAAGCATATCCAAAATTGAACAGGTTGAATTAAAGATTCAGGAAATTTATCTGTCCTTGATTGCTGAACAGAGTATTTCAAAAGAACAGATTTTCGAGTATTATGTCAACCGAATCTGGTTTGGTTCAGGTGGTAATACCCGTGGTATCCAGAAAGCGGCACAATATTATTTTAGTAAAGATGTATCGCAATTGAACTTAAGTGAAGCAGCTTTCCTTGCCGGTTCTGTTAACGCACCGGATCGATACAATCCGATGAACAACTTGTATGATGTCGAAAACGACCATCTTGCGGCGGCCACAGAGCGTCGTAACGAAACATTAGTTTTGATGTTGAATCACGGTTATATCACCCAGACAGAATATGATCTGGCAGTTAATACAGATATTGCCTATTCCATGAACTATTCGAATGCGTCGATCACAACCGACCCGAACCAGGCATACATCGACCAGACCATTGAGGAAGTATCTTCCTTGACCGGTCAGGACCCAAGTGTTGTACCGATGGATATTTATTCAGCATTGAACCAGGATGTACAGAACCAGGCTGATCAGATCTGTGCCGGAAATATCGTTCCATGGCCGGATGATGCCTTAGATACCGGATTTAGCGTTATTGATAATGCCAGCGGTGAAATTATTGCGGTAGGTCCGGGACGTACTTATCATACAGACGTTGTTAAATATGACAACTCTATGACTCGTAAACAGCCGGGTTCTTCCATGAAACCGTTACTTGCCTACGTATCCTGCTTCGATATTCTGGGATGGTCGACAAACCATCAGGTAAATGACGTTGCCAAGGACTATTTCCATACCGGACAAAATCTTAACAACGCATACGGTGGATATCGAGGTTCAATGAGTCTGCAGACCGCATTGGGTGTTTCTACCAATACAACGGCTGCTGCTGCCATGGTAGATCTGGTAAATACGACCGGTTATGATTATTGGATCGACTATTGCCGTAAGTTAGGATTTGACGATGACGTTTGCGAAAACTTCGTTGAACAGTATGCGATTGGTGGTGCCGATATGTTCGCTACACCGATTCAGCAGGCAAGTGCCTATACAATCTTTGCCAACCAGGGTAACCGTGTGAATCCACATCGTGTACGCCGTGTTATCCGTCGTGCCGACCAGGTGGAAACAGAAGGTAATTCAACCGTTTATACATTAGTATCTCCGGGTGCTGCCTTCATGATGTCTACACTGCTTCAAGGTGTAGTAACCGGAAACTACGGTAACTTTAATGAAATCCTGCAGTCCGGATATCCGGTATATGGTAAATCCGGTACATCAGACTGGGGTACTGACGGACTTCAGTATGGTATTCCTACCGGCGTATATAAAGACGAATGGTCAATCGGTTATACAAGCCAGTTTACGATCGCGACCTGGACCGGATATACAACGCAATATGCATCATTAGGTTATTACTTCTCCGATGCCGTATTGTTCCAGGCCACTGCCTTCTATATCTCTCACTACATGCTGGATTATTGCCAGCAATACGGTGATTATCATGACATTGCCCGTACGGAAGATGTTGCAGACTACGGCGGAGGATACATCAAAGCGGAATTCGTTTCTCAGGGTGACACTTATACAACCAGCACCGGATCGATTCCGACTGTTGAGTCTGAGCCGGAACCGGAGCCGGAACCGGAACCTGAAGAAACATCGGAAGAGCCATCAGAAGAACCATCTGCTGAAGAACAATGTGTAAACAGCGGTGGTACATGGTCTGAAGCTCTCGGTGGTTGTGAATATCCGATTGGCGGAAAAGTTGTTAATCCATATGTGAATAAAAAATCACTGTTCAACTTATTCTCTTGGTTATAAAATCAAGTTCCCTTGTAATGAGGGAACTTTTTTTTGCCATCTGATTTATAATACAAATATTATTGTCCCCACTTTTATACATTGATTATCTTTTTTTAATGACATAATTAAGTGGTAAAAAAGAGTGAGTAAAATGAAAAAAAAAGAAAACAATATGATTGAGAACACTTTTAATGATTGAAGCTATTCTAATACTTATAGGAATTTTTTTTATTTTCCGGGTAGAGGATTCAACCGCCGAGTCCCAGAAGAAAGAGGAAGTCCTTCAAGAACTGGAATTCGTAAAAAATCAGACAAGTCACTTTAATGAAATTGATGTAAATGATACGCAGATCCTGCAAAATATCATGCAGGCAGAGGTAGACAGCCTGGCATATGCACACCAGCATATCCCGGATTTTGAGATTACCGCGCAGATCAGAAGTGCATCCACCTTCGGAGATATATCTGTAAATCCCGTTTTAAATGACTCCCGTTCATACGTAACTTCTACGGCTTTGGATGGTAACGTATATGCGATCGATATTACGGAATACAACAATTCACAGCCGGTTTATGATACTTTTGAGATTGCAGATGATGTATTCCCACAATTATTCGAGGAAGATGATCTGTACTTTATTCTCGATGAAAACGGAACCATATTAGATTATCCCGCCGATTCTAAAATGGAAGGACAGAATATTTCTAAGTTAGGAATTAAACTTTCGCAAATTACGTTAGAAGACGGCAGCTGGCTGAACATCAACAATGAAAGATATTTCACATTTGCCACAAAAGATGAAGACTTAGGATACATATATGTCGGTGCCTGCAATGTGGGCGACTTTACAAGGGATAATCATTTTGTATCCATATTGGTTTGTTCCACTATCGGTCTTATCATTGCCTTATTAATTACTTATACTTATTTTTCAAGACAGGAAGATCTCCTGAAAAAGGAGTTGGAAAAGAACTCCGAGATCAAAAACAGAAATCCATGGGTATTTGGTGTTATCGCGGTCCTTGCGATTGTGCTCAGTACTTATCATATTCAATCTCTGTTTTCTTTCTCTATGTTTAATATGGTCAAGCAGACCGAATCTGTCATTTTAGAAACATGGGTAAAAACGAATCTAAATTCTTTCCCAATGGAAATTCAAAGCCAAAATTCCATGAATGGAATGATTTCAAAGAATATTGTCAGTTTGATCACAAGCTATCCTGAGCTTCAGGAAGCGGAACATATCGACAATCTTGCCCAGATTTATTCTTTAAGCTTTATTAAAACATTTGACGCTCAAATGAATGAAATTAACACAACCCCGATTACGAAAGAAGACTACGATAATTTTGTAGATCAAATGAAAGTGCATTATCCCATCAATCCTATTACTTCGGTAGACAAGCTTCTGGATGCATCGGGACAGATGATGTTGACAGCCAAAGTCTCCGTTCCAAACCTGGAAAAGACAGGTTCCAACACATTAATGATCGGCTTTGACCGGACGCATTATCGTACAGCTTTATCCGAACTGGAGTTAACCGAAATTGTGTCAGCTGTATCAAAACCGGGAGACATTGAAACCATTGCCGTAGATTCCCAAACCAAAATCGTCGCATTTGCCTCCTTTGATAACTATATGGGAGTACCGCTTGACCGGTTAGGAATCGATGAAGCAACCTTACAGGATAAACAATTTAATACGATGACACTGGATGGTGTCCGTTATTACTCCATTACGAAGGGCATCAACAATTATATTATTTACCTGATGGAACCGGCATCGATTCTATTTGAAGGACGCCTCAATATTGTACTCGATACGACTCTGTTCAGCGCTTTATGTATCATTGCACTATTGTATTTAATAAGTCGGTTTGAGATAACTCCATTACCGGCTCCGGATATGGATGAAAACGATACCGGCAGGTTTCCTAAAGCGCTGAGTTTATGGGATCGTTTCTATAACTGGGAAGATAAAACGGCAGAAGAAAAAATATTGAATGTTGCGCAAATTCTTTTGAATGTCTTTGTAGTTATCATTTTAGTGATCATATACTTCCGCAGCCCGCTTCAAAAGAGCTCTTCCCTTTTCGGCTTTATTGTCAGCGGCCAGTGGCAGCGGGGTGTAAACTTATTTGCGGCTACAGCAGCTGCAATCACATGTATGATTTATGCGTTTGTCATGAACGTCATTCGTTTTGTGTTTAATAAATTACTGCAGATCGTGAATCCGAAAACGGAAACCATTCTGCGTCTGGTGCACAGCTTTATCGTTTATCTGTCCATGATCGGTTTGATTTTCTATTGCCTGTATTTATTCGGTATGGATTCAGGATCTCTTCTTGCCTCGGCAGGAATACTCGGTCTTGTCATCAGCTGGGGCTCACAGGATTTATTGACCGATATTCTTGCGGGATTGTTTATCGTCTTTGAAAAACAGTTCCAGGTAGGAGATATGATTGAAGTTGGTTCCGATATGGGAACGGTTATGGAAATCGGTGTCAGGACCACCCGTTTAAGAACAATACCGGGAGATATTCTTTGTATCGGTAACCGTAACTTATCCAATGTGGTAAATAAAACCAGAATGAATACAAGTACCTCTCTGGTATTTGCTGTCAGCTACAACCAGAGAGCAGGATCGATTTACGGTTACTACCATGATGAATACGGAAATTTGCCGGATTTTTGATGAGCATGGATTCCAATTGGGAATTAAGCCAACGGAATATAAAAAGTAGGAGCAGATATCAATCTGCTCCTTTACTTATGAGTATCTTAATAAATATGCTGGTCGTTTACGGATTCGTATAATACGATACGACGGCAGAAATAGAACATTGCGATCACAAACGCAAAGAATAAGATCATCGCAAAATTACTTCCGATCATTGCACACGCATCATAGAATCCGTGGCAGAAGGTAGCTCCGAAAAGTCCCTTTAATGTATAAGATGTCACGCCTGAGCCATCCTGACGTACGGCACATCGCTTTGCACGGGAATAGTAGAAGCCCATCACGATGGAGAAACACATATGACCCGGAATGGATAATAATGCACGTGATACCGCAACCGTGATACCGCCCTGCATAACATAAAGAATGTTTTCCAATGCCGCAAAGCCTAAAGATACGAATACGGCATAAATGATGCCATCAAAGGTATCATCAAAATTTGGATTGTTCCAGCTGAATAAACGTAAGAAGATATACTTACATCCTTCTTCAATCAATGCCACACCGATAAATGCTTCCACGATATAGTACATAACCGATGGATTATAATTGAACATCGATTTGATTGGCTCATCCACCATCAATTCCAGAAACACGGCAGGAATAACCGATAATAAACCACCGATAAATAATTTGATCAATAATCCTGACGGTTCTTTTAATCGGTCTGCTTTATAGATTTCATACAATAAATAAACAACCGGCGCTAACGCCAAAAAGACTAAATACATCCTTTTTCCTCCATTCTATGTATTCCTTCCAATAATCCTTCTTCCGCATTGGATAAAGTAACATAATTTGCCTTATCCTTGATGAAATCTTCTGCCTGCCCCATCGCAAAGCTGTATGAAGCATGTTCAAATAGACTGACATCATTTTCTCCATCACCAAAGGCGGCAATTTCATCGGCTTTCCAGCCATTTAACGACATAATGTGTTTAAGGGCACTGCCTTTTGATACACCCTTGGTCAAAATTTCAATCTGGCGCGGGCAGGTACGGAAAAATTCATATTGATTTTCATATTCGCTTATTAATATATCATAAATTTTCGCAATTACATCCGCATCATGCATAATTTGTATTTTATTGATCGGAGGGAATATTTCCGATGGATCTTTAATAAAGTATTGTTTAGGATATCCATCACGCATATCGGTTAACCAATCCCAGGGCCCTGAGGTCCATGGAAAATCATCCGGAAGATTTCTTTGAATTCGCAGCTGCTTCTTTAAATCACGGATCGAATCGGAAAACCATGCGAACATGCCATCATCAAAGCAGGCCTGCACCTCTACATCGAGTTCCATTAAGCGGGAGAAGATTCTTTGAACGTTATCCATATCCATTCTTTGGAGCACTTCCCGCTTATCTATTCCCGTATCGTAGATCGCAACGCCATCCACTTCAATGAGATATCCGTTATACTTTCGCATCTTGAGTAAATCCACATATTTCATCAAGCGGTTATAATTACGACCGCTGGCAAGAATGATTCTTATTCCTTTTTCTTCCAATTCCAATAATTTTTGAATTGTAGTCTCAGGTATATTATTATTTGGATCCAGTAAAGTACCATCCATATCGGTTACAATCGCTTTAATCATATATTCAACCCTTTATCATTGTAGCATTTCATTTATTGAAAAAAAATTTAAAAAAAGTTAAATTTCCTATTGCATTAAACCGAGTCCAATGATAATATAATGGAGCAATGCCTGAATAGCTCAGTCGGTAGAGCATCCGGCTGTTAACCGGCAGGTCACAAGTTCGAGTCTTGTTTCAGGCGCCATTGCAGATAACGCATGAGAAATCATGCGTTTTTTTATTACCCTTTTGATGAGTTATGTTATGCTTAAATCAGAACAATACGAGGTACTTATGTCAAAATCAATTTATCAAGATATTTTAGATCATATGCAGGATGGAGTATTGAATTCTGATTTTTCTATTGAAAATATTCAAAACGGAATCCCTTATGCACCCGGTGCTCTGGATGGCATATTCATGTATCATATGGCAAATCCGGGATTGAATGCACAAGATACAAAAGAAATGGCAAAAGCCATTCGAGCTGCTGCAAAGAATAATTACGAACAAGCAGATGCTCTTTTCTTTGCGTTCACAAAGAAACATCATGCGATACAAATCATAGATTTTCTTCAGCAGCATATTGACCGACACATTGAGCATTTAGATGCAGACAATTTGTTTCAATGTGCCCTTTCTCTGGTTCTTCATTCTGTCCATATTGAATGCGTTAAGATTGGTTTATCAATTTTAGAATTGTTTCACTATGGTGATATGACAAAAGAGGTTGTTCGAAGATTGGGAGCTTATGATGAATTTACCATCTTTGTGATATGGAATATGCTCAAATGGGAACATGGGAATGATGAAATATTTGCCCTTGCCCAAAAAGTGGAAGGCTGGGGCAGAATCCATGCCGTAGAGCGTCTGGAACCGCTAAGTGATGAAATCCGTCATTGGTTATTAACAGAAGGCACACAGAATGATGTAATAAACAGTTATTCTTCCCTTACCTGCTGGATGAAGTCCAAAGCAGAAGAAATATTGTTCGATCACCCCGGCCAAAAAGAATTTGAAGGCATTTCTTTATTAATCGAAGGAATGCTGGATGAACGGCCTGTAAAAGGCATCTCAGGCTTAGAAAACCCTGATAAGATACTTTTACGCTACCTTACAATTTCTTCGAATTATGAACATTCTACAACGTTTTATAAGCTTGTTATGTCTATTAAAACATGGAATGAGAATCGATACCCTTCCATTACGGATGCATGTGATGATATCCTGTATTCTCCTGAATGTATGGAAACACTCCAAGATGAGAATATTGATGAATCAGAAAATTTATTGAATTAAACGGTAAAATATTATGGATAATAAAGAAATTGTATTAACCCTTGAAATGATGCGTAAAATCGCCAGATATGAATTAACTTTTGAAAAGTATCTTCACGATGCTAAATACGGAGATATTACAATTGTATGCCCGGAAAGCTATGGTATACAATTGGATGATTTATTATGCGCTCTCTCCAATATGAAGGAAAAGAACCCCACAATCGGTGAAATCGGAAATTATTGGCTTTACCCCGTCAACCAATTATCGGATGTCTTTATAGTAGAAGATGATGGGTTGGACAATCCGTACCGAGGTTTAAATATATACGATTTTGATTATGTCAATGAGATATTGATACAATTGGAAACTGCCTGGGAAGAATACGAGAATGATGTACCTTTTAAAGAAATTTCGGAAATGGATGAACTAATTGATGAATTAAACCGGTATTATATGAATCGCCATAGGCCGGTAATGGAACGCAAATTTCCGGATTGGGAAATGATCAATTATATCTATTCTTTTGATGAAGACGATACAGTCAATAACGCAACAGAAGATCAGCTTATTCTGGCCAGACGATTTATTGATATATTATGTGAAAAAGACAATGAAAGAGCACTTCGAATCAAAGGATATGCCTGTTACGGCGGTAACCGCCTTTACAATTGTGACTGGTATGTATCACGCGATTGTATGGAGCGTCTTTATGATTTAACGGATGATCCAAACTATGCCAATACCCTGGGTTATATTTATTATTACGGACGCTGTAATAAAGGAATACCGGAATATGACAAGGCTTTTAAATGTTTTGAAATATCCGCCGCAAACGGATTCTATGAAGGGACATATAAATTGGCGGATATGTATCGCCATGGTTATGGCTGTAAGCAGAGCCTTCGCACCGCAAAGGCTCTATACAGTAAGGTTTACCATGACAGTATCAACCAATTCAAAAGAGGATTTGATGCCAATTTTGCGGATATAGCGGTTCGAATGGGTAATTTAGCTGCCGAAAAAGAAGACTACCCAATGGCTTATCATTACTATCTGGAAGGTGCATATGCCGCAAAAATAAGAGCGGAGAGCCATGATTATTACGGAAGTGCTTCTATGGCCATAAGCGCTCAAAAATCATTAGAAAGCACAAAGGAAAGGCTTCCTGAAGGTTTTCTAAAAGAATATGTCGACTATGAATATCCCCGCTTCTTTATGGTCTTATCGAGTGATAACAACCTTTGTGAACTTTCCAAAACAATCGATGATGAAGGTCATATAAAACTAAATGCCACCAGAATACCTACGTTTTCTGTTCCCGATGTTGAAAACATATTACTTGTAGTGCCGGAGCTCTCCCTTTGCGAAAGGACAAAAGAGGTTACTTATTATTTGGATGGTTCTGCCCAAATCTGTTTTATAGAGGAAACAGAATCCATTCGTTTTGATTATTGTGAAGACAATTGGGTTGATAATCGATTTGAATTTTATAAAGATGAAAAAGTTGTCGCATGGGTTAAGTCCGATTTGTATCGTATTTACGCAAAAAAAGACACAGAAGCATACGGAAAAGAAGTTCATCTTGCCTCAATCCGCTTCACTCCATCGGGAAGAATCTATGATTACATCTATGAGGATACTTCCATCAAAGAAGGAGATTTTGTGGTTGTAGAAAGTTATGACGGTGAAACAGAAGTAGAAGTGGTAAAGATAATCACAAAAAAAGAATCTGAACTGGCTTTGCCTGTAAACCGTTATAAGAAAATTATTCGAAAAGTATAGGAGGTGTATTATGTCCGATTATAAAGATTTTGATTCCATCATGAAAGAGATTACTTTAGGACTTACCGGAGATAATGCCGCTGATATTGAATATCTCAAAATTCAAATGGAAAAATATAAAGATCATCCCTTGAAAAAGGAAATCTTAAGAGCCTGCGGACGACTTTTGTTTGATAAAATCGATCCTGAAACAAAAGAAAAGCTCACATCTTTACTCAACAAAAATGATGAAGGTACCAAAGCTACCCTGGATGAAGTGCGATTCAATATCTACAAAAAGGATTATGATAAAGCGCTTGAAATCATGGAAACACTGATTGCTAAAATCGAGAAAGGAAATCTTTTTGAAGATGACGAGGTTAGTGAATATCATGATTTTGAAGAATATTTTGAAGAAGTTCTATACACATACCATTTTCAGCCAAAGAAGACTATTCGAAGGGTACCGGTTCCCTATACCGAAATCTATATGTTGTACGGAAGTCTGCTCTTTGAAATGAAACAGTATGAACAAGCAAGAGAAGCTCTCAAAAAAGGTCTGAAATGGAATCCCACCAGTTTCAAGATTACTATGGAATATATCGAAACCTATAAGGTCTTCAAAGATTTTGATAAAACCTTTGAGCTCACAAAAGAGGCATTTAAAATTGCCTTCCGTCCTGCTGATTTAGCCAGATGTTACAGAAATCTGGGATACTTGTTTATTGAAAAAGAGGCCTGGTCTCAAGCTATAGGATGTTACCAGCTCAGCCTTCAATTTGAACCGGATTCGAAACAGGCAATGTCAGAACTGTATTATATTCATGAACAGACAGCCGGTATGATAAAACAACCATCGTTCAACCAAATGAAAAAGTATTGTGAAAAATACGGATTCCCGTTAGGTCCGGATCAAGATGTACTGGGACTTTCTTATTCGATTGGCATGGATGCTTATAAAAACAACAATGCAGAAGCCTGCAAATATCTGCTTGGAATCGCCTATGACTTAACACAGGATGAAAAAATAAAAAAGATTCTCGATCAGCTTCCGACAGACCTCAAAAATTAAACATAAAAGCTTACCTGTCGGTAAGCCTTTTATTTATCTTTTTACGATCGGCAATACAATATGAGATGGATGTTTCTCATCGTGATATAAAGTATTTTCTGCCTTTTTATATTCTTCTTTTGTTTCAAAGAAGATACTTCCTCCGGTATTGGAGTTACGGTTGAATCGTGGGAAATTACAGCTGGAAATAGATACGCGGATACGATGTCCTTTTAAGAAGGTATTGGCCGTAGCTGCCACATCCACCGTTATTTCATAAATTTTTCCCGGTTCCATAAGCTCTGTTTTTTCCATAGAATCCCTGTAGCGCATACGAAGGATTCCATCGGATAATAAACGGGATACACCGGACTCATCCACGTCTGTAATCTTAACCGTAAAGTCAGTATCTAAACAATCGGAAGATACAAACAGATTTGCCTTTAACCATCCAATGACACATACATCTTCTTCTAATGGATCCGTTTCAAATACCAGAACATCCTCTCTTTGTTCTGCCGGTCTTTGATCTCTTGGACCCATTGCACCATCCCCCGGAAGAATGACCTGGCCACCGATGGTTTCAACCGGATCTAACGGATCAAATACGTATGTATCGCTCTTTTCTTCTTTTGGTTTGATTGTTGATAAACTGCCGTTTACTGTTTTGGCATCTCCGTTACTGTGGAAATAATACGGAACATATGTGGTATCCGGTAACGGCCAATCACTTTCATCCAACCATTTGTCGGCACCCATTAGGAAAATCTTAACCGGTTTTTCCGGATCAAATTTCATCGGTTTTCCCTTTAACCAGTGATCATACCAGTCAATCTTAAGCTGTATCAAATCGATGGCTTCATCGCTGGCATTCTCACCAAAATCGAATTCATTCAATTTTCCCGAAAAGTCCATATGTGTCCACGGTCCCATGATGACTCTAGTATATTTTTGAACATCTTTAGAGCCACCGTGATCTCTCATACCACGATAGTTTCGTAATGTACTCGGTACAAAAATATCATACCAGCCACTGATATTTAGAGCCGGAGCCACAATATCCGGATAATGAAGCTTTGGCGAAAACTGTTTCCAATAATCATCAAATACAGAATGATTCATCCAATCCAGATAATACTTTGCGTATTTCGATACTGCAGGCTCATCAGCCAGAGGAATCTTATTTAAACAGTTATATACTTCAGGAGCTTCAACATCGACAACTTCTCCTGCCTCTTTTGCCCGACGCATAATATCAGGAATGATAGAGGCGCATGTCCAGCGGAGGTCATGTAAGACCTTGGCCCCACCCTGGTAGGCAGAACCATCAAACATATCATCGAAGGTAATAATCGGAACCATAGCTTCAAGTCCTTTTGGTGTACTCATGGCCGGAAGCCATTGCGTACCGCCGTGATAAGATCCCCCAAAGGTTCCAAGATGTCCATTACACCATGGCTGTTCCAGTATCCATTCATATAAAGTAAGTCCATCTTCAGCTTCATGAACATATGGCTCAAAAACACCTTGCGATGCATATCGTCCGCGAACATCCTGAGATACTACAACGTAGTCAGCATTCACATAAGCCTGGATTTCCGCTTGATCCATATCTCTGTCTTTATCATATGGAGTACGTTTAATCAACACCGGTAATACGGCATTTTCCTTTGGTAAATAGATATCTGTTGCCAGCTTAACACCATCTTTCATAGCTACCATAACATTGTGATACTTGATCATATTGACACCTCCCTGGACAAATATGTTAAATATACAGCTTTCCTAGCGACAGGATAAAATGATTTCGTAAATCTCTTTTCTTGTTAATGGACGTACATTGGTTGTAGAAACCTGACATGTCTTGGCGACTGCTTCGGCAACATCTTCTGTTATTTCTACATTTGCTTCAGAGAACGTTGCAGGTAATTTCAAACATTGAATAAATTCGCGGAGTTTTTCAATACCCTCTTTGGCGATTTCAATCTGTGTTTTTCCTTCCGGATTTACTTCCATCACATTAGTCGCAAAGCGGGCAAATACTTCCGGTCCATCTTCTACGATATGGTCATAATATACCGGCTGTAATATCGCAAGCTGTAAACCATGTGTCGCATGCGTATAAGCTCCTAATGCGTTTTCGATTCTGTGTGCCTGGAAATCACCCGATTTTCCCATATAGAAGCTAAAAGATTGAATTAATGAGGAATCCCACATCAGATTCGAACGAATTTCCATGCTGTCAGGATCTTCCATCAAAGCCTTACCGTTTCGGATTATATTCTTCATCAAGCTTTCATTGATTTCATCCCATACATTCGTTCCTTTACCAAAATATGACTCCATGCAGTGACTGAGCGAATCATATACTCCCGGAGTGAAGACTCTTAAAGGAATCGACATGAGATAAGATGGATCTTCAATCACAAAGTCAGCATACGGTCCCGTAAATGTCTTCTTTTCATGAGTTAATTCATTTGTGCAGGCACCTAAATGATCCATTTCAGCTCCGGCACCGGAAATGGTAAGTACTACGGCATATTTTCCCATTGTTTCCGGAATATGCCCTTTGACCATCTCTTCTTCCCAGATATCACCATCAATTTTGGCACCGGCTGCCATAATCTTCGTGCTGTCAACTACAGAACCACCGCCAAGCGCAATCATTAAATCAATATTCTCTTTTTTATAGAATGCGATACCTTCCTGAATTTTCTGATAAGATGGGCTGGAAGCTACACCACCAAACTCAAATACGTTTTTTCCGCATTGTTCCAAAGTGGCTTTCAACTCATCTAAAACACCATTGCGTTTTACAGAGCCGCCTCCGTAAACAATCATGACATTATCCCCATACTTCTTCATTTCCTCGGGAAGATATTTTTTCACGCCGCCTTGTTCAAAATATACTTTTACCGGCATATGATATATAAAGTTCTGCATATTCTATATTCTCCTTTATCCAATTAGAGTATACAGAATCCCAAAGCATTAGTGAAATACCTATAACAAATCATCTGTCATGCGTATTTTGTATACCAAACCATGACAAAAATTCCTGCATTACCGGATTATATACCGGACTTGTTCTCCATATCATGGATGATGAAGCTGTCTTTTTCGGATAAAAAGGAATAAATACAACATTGGTTCCGACATATTTTATTGTCTCAAGGCAGATGGTAACCCAATCGCTGATTTCAGTTAAGATCATCACATTGTGAAATAATGTATATGTGCCCGCAACGTGCTGGGAAGGGCCGATCCACTCACGGATATCATTTCTTAACCGGCTGTTATCCGGAACCAGCAGCTTTTCATTTTGCAGGTCTTTCGCGCTCACATAGGCTTTATCAGCCAGCCGGTGGTTCTTATTTACAAGAATCCCCCATGATTGGGATATATCAAAATGTAATACCTCGTATTTTGTCGTATCGGCTGACTGTACAAAAAAGCCGATATCCACAACACCTTTGTCAATCGCATCACAAATCTGTTCTGCGTTCCCGGAATAAATGTGAAACAAGACTTTGGGATGTTGATTGTGGAAATCGCGAATTTTCCCGGCGATCATATCAAATGATTCAATTTCCCCGGCGGCAATGGTTAACTCCCCTTCCAACTCATTATCTTCCCGTTGATTGGTCTTAGCTTTTGTATACAGGTGAAGAATATCCTTCGCGGTTTGTCTAAATACCATTCCCTCTTCGGTTAGGATAATTTTTTTATTGGTTCGGATGAATAATTGTTTACCCAGTTCATATTCCAATTCTTTCATCTGCCGTGAGATTGTTGGCTGGGTAACGTGTAAGATTTCGGCCGCATGAGAAATATTTTCCTCGTCGGCAACTGTGAGAAAATATTCCAATACTCTTAGATCCATGATGATTTCCCTCTGATTATTTTAAGCTGTACAAAGGAATCTGCCACAAATCCCAGGATCCATCCTGATGTATCGTAATCAGTTCCCCTCCTCTTTGTGCTGTCTGTTTTCCGATACCCGGCATGACAAGATAGTCAATACTCATACCATAGGTCAAGCGTACTCCCTGATATTCCAAGGACATGTTGTTGTAATGGTCATGACCGCAGAACATCGCCTCGCCGCCGATCTCTTTTGCCGTATCAAACAGCTTGCTTGGATAATCCGAACAGCAGATCTTATCGATTGCGGTTTCGTTATTTTCACCAAAGTAATACGTTACTTCATCACTGCCTTTTTCATACAACTCATAGGCTGTCCGATATTGCTGCAAAGGTATATGAAAAAACAACATCGAAGGTACGGTATGACCGGCCTCTTCATTCATGCGCGCTACTTGGTCGGCATACCAGTTTACCTGATCATCATGAATATAGTCATAGACATTGATACCTTCTCCGGTGTAGGCGTTGGAGTCAATTAAGAACAAACCTGTATTTAAGCTTCCGTCGCTGTTTTTTAGCTCAATCAGCTGATTATTCCGTCCTGTTACATCCGGCTGTACATATGGATACAATAAGTTTCCTGAAGTCTTATAGGATAAAGACATAAATACACTGTTGAGTT
This sequence comes from Faecalicoccus sp., assembly GCA_017941505.1. The sequence continues at coordinate 16,228 of JAGAWH010000014.1, forward strand.
CTTCCTTATTTAATGAGGCCATACTTTCCGTATCGTGGTTTCCATAGGTAAAAGCCCATGGAATTCCGACATTGCGCATAAAGGACGCAAATTGATAAATCGGTGCAGAATTATTAAAAGACAGAGACATTACACCTAACGGAAAACATAAATCCCCGGTCACGATCACTAAATCAGGATGGCTGTTTTCAATCAATTTGAAACATGCTTCTAAAGCCTGATGGTCTTCTAAATAAGAGAAAAAGCTGCCCCCTAAATGGATATCGGTTAAGTGTAAAATCTTAAAATCTTCATCCATAGAGGTAATGGTATAGGTGCCGGTCTTATCATCATATGCGATTTGGTCTTCGGTATATTCAACAACCGGAACTGCATTGATATATGGCTGCGTATGATAGGTATCTCTGCTCATAAACGCAAAGCCGCCTATCGCAAGAGCCAGTACCAAGACAAGGACAACATGTGATTTGTTGAAGGCGATATTTTGATAGGTTACCCGACGGCGCAAAGTAAAATCGTAAATCAAAATGATAACCGCAAAGATGATCCCAGCAATCAAAAATGTGTTTGCAGGATAAACGATATATTTCCTCATATAAATCGCTATTGCAGATACAACAGTCCAATATACGATTGAAAAAGAAGTAATTCCGTTGGCATGATGAAGTAAGCGCTTATGATTGGGAAAACCGATTCGGTTTTGAAATATACGGACCATCATCGTATCGCTGATCACAAAAAATAGCGGAACCTGAATATAGATCAAATTGGTCACAATATTTTCAAAAAGTTCTGCCAATTTAGAATTCCCAAAGAAATAGAAACTTAATTGAAAACCGATAAAGCAGGCTAACACGCCAAAAAAGAATGCGATAGAATTTAACAGATATTTTGTATATTGGTCCGCCTTTGATCGGATATACGTGAAATCTTCATATGAGAATCGGTCATGTTTATGTTGATTTTCAACTTTTCTTACCCAATACATCAGAATCAAAATCACAATCAAAACTATGATACACAATCCTAAGGTATAGAAAAACTCATTGGATTTGGCAATGGCGTTAAAAATCGTCCATATAATTTCTAACAGGAGAAAGGCATACAACCCGGAAATCAAATAAATCCGACGGCGCTGACCGGATAATTCTTTTTCAAAATCCTTTATATCCCGTAAGTTTTCTTTACTTTGCCATTGTTTGGCATCTTCTGCGGTATACCCACCCAATTCTGCCAGCTTTTCATAGGTTCCATAGTTTTGGGCGAGCTCATCCGGTGTGGCATCGGCTGCTGTTTCTTCCAGCTTTTTTGTGATTTTTATGCGGGCATCCGCAGCCTCATCGCTGTAAGGCAGATTATCAAAAAACATGGAAATCCATTGTTGAATACGACGATTCATAATCCAAAACTCCCTTCAATTATGAACTAAATATTTATATTAACTATTATAATGATTTACGGTTTTTAATTCTATATACAAAAAAACTCCGAAATATCGGAGTATCAACGATTTCTAACATACGCTTTTATAAAAACAATTTCTGATTGATCTTCTAAGGGACGTATCGTATATTTTCCGGCCAGGCTCGGTATGATAAAGGTTTCCGCATAATGTACTACATAAGGCTCAAATTGATGATTCACACTTTCAATTACAGCAGCTTGTCCATCCACTAAATTACACATATGAAAGCCATCGGATGCATCATGATAAGTAATCTCCTTACTGATAAAGCGCCTTGTTTCAATAAATTCTAATTCATGCAGACCTGTTCTTTCTTCCTTTGTGTTTTCCGTTTGATTTAAAACTGTAACCGCATTGACCAGATTCTCTTTTACCCATTCTGTCGTTCGATTCCATTGGATGTTCTTTAATCCATCTTCGATATGGATTGGTCTTGGTCTTCCATCCAATCCTACTCTATCCCAATCCCAAAGCTTAAAGGTGAATATATAAGGTGTTGCACTGATTTCCAGGACCATGGCATCTTTCCCGGAACAATGAACAGTTCCTGCCGGAATCAAAAAGTGATCGTGTTTTTTACAGGGAAAGAAATTCACATATTTTTCGGCCGGAAAAGAGATATTTCCCTTTTGGGCTTCATACAGATCTTCTTCCATTTTCTTAGCATCGATATCTTCTTTTAAACCCAGATATACACCGGCATTTTCTTTGGCATCTAAAATATAATAGCTCTCATCCTGGGTATAGGTCATACCGTAGTGAGAACGGATATATTCTGTCATCGGATGTACCTGCAAAGATAAATTCTGCCCTGACATGGTATCCAGAAAATCAAAGCGGATTGGAAATTCTGCGCCAAACCGACAGTAATTTTTCATGCCTAATAATTCAATTGGACAGTATAAAACTAAATCCATTGCCGGAATCTCGATACGAATATCATCGAAGCGAAGATACAGGCTGTTTTCTTCAGGAACACCATCAAAGCTCCAGGCATAATTTGTCCGATCCTTTGGAAGATCACAGACTTCCTTCATCCATTGTCCACCCCATACACCGGGATCAAAATAAGGAACTAAGCGAAACGGTTGTTTTACAATCTGTTTCAAGCCATTACGAAGAGCTTCTCCCGATACCAATTTAGGATGCCCTTTTTGATTGGAATCCAAAAACCAGTCAATCTGTTCAAAGATTTCCATCTTCCTTTTATCGGCGATTCGCCACTCCACAAAGAAGCCCCGTTTGATTTTCCTTAGAACGTCTTCATCATAGTTTTTCTGCTTAAAATTCGGCATACCGGCACGATATCTTAATTGGATTTCCCAGCGGGCTAAATCGCAATAAACGAATGTATCAGCCTTATGTATAAGACCGGCACCAACGCCATAGATGAGTATTTTCCCTTTGTCCGAAATACTTTTTTGAATTTGATCCAGTGCATCCTGATTGATAAAATCTTCCATCCGCCCATAATACATGACACCTCTTACACGGTCATCGGTCAAGTGGGATGCCATCATCTTGGTTAACGTATCTCCATCCCAAAAGATATCTTCGCTGTTGATGAACATATCCGGCTTATATTGATCTTGAATCAGCGATACTATTTCATCATCCACACCCGGATAACATTCCACAACTAAAACATGATTTTTTTCATGACTTAATGATTTAAAAAACTCTATGAATTCAATTCCCTGAAAGGCTTCTTTCTTGTCAGTCTTTATGATGGTTTCAGGATATTTTTGGTAGTGACTTATCATAACATTTCCTCTGTTTTCACAATAACGAAAGAAAAGGCCACCGTAAAGTGACCTTTGTCATCTAATCTATTCGCCTGAGTAAAATTCGGTTACGGTCTCATTGGTTTGAATCAGAATCGTATGTTGATCAAATTCTTTTAACATCTCATCTGCCGCAGCTTTGACATGTTCCATATCCGTATCGCTGATATAAATCACCAAAG
>JAGAWH010000162.1 GCA_017941505.1 Faecalicoccus sp.
ATTCTCTGTGTCATGACAGAAAAGGCGGCCAATCCGGGTGCTGCCAGAGAGTTTATTATCCATCTTTCTACCTACGTCTATGAACAAGTGAACACTTAAAAAAGAAGCTGAGTTTCAGCTTCTTTATTCTTTTCCGTTCCAGCAATAGGTACAGAGATTTTCTTTATCGATACCGACAGCGTCCAGCAGATCATCCAGGCGATTATACCCTAGCGAAGAAAATCCTTGCTGCTTGCGGATGCCTTCGATCATTGTATGATATCGGTCACTGTCCGGGTTGGCATAGTCATAGAGAACATCTCTTTCAACATCCAGCCCTTCTTCCTGTGTAATGACTCTTCGCGCTATCAGTTCCATTTCACTGGTAGAGCGGGAGAAGTTGATATATTTACAACCGAACATGATCGGAGGGCAGGCGGCACGGACATGAACATCCTTGGCACCGCTGCGATACAGAAACTGTGTGGTTTCCCGCAGCTGTGTACCGCGTACAATGGAATCATCGATCAGTAAGATCTTCTGTCCGTCGATCAGGTCATGGACAGGAATGATCTTCATTTTGGCAATCAGATCCCGTGCAGACTGATAGGTTGGCATAAAAGATCGTGGCCAGGTTGGTGTATATTTGATAAATGGCCGTGAGAATGGTATACCGGATTCATTGGCATATCCGATAGCATGGGCTGTTCCGGAATCCGGAACACCGGCTACCATATCAATTTCATTTGGATCCGGCTGATCTCTTTTTGCCATTAAATGGCCGCAGTTATAACGCATTTTTTCTACCGATACACCTTCATAACTGGTTGAAGGATATCCATAGTAGCACCAAAGGAAGGTACAGATCCGCATTTTCTTACCAGGTTTGGCTAATGTCTTGACACCATTGGGTGTCATAATACAGATTTCACCAGGACCTAATTCTTTATAGTCATGATAACCGAGATTTAAATAGGCAAATGATTCAAAAGAAGCGCAATACCCATCCAGTTTCTCACCAACTACGATTGGTGTTCTGCCCAATTTGTCACGGGCTAAGAAGATTCCTTTTGGGGTTAAAAGTAGAATGGACATGGAACCATCGATGCGACTTTGCGCATACTTGATTCCTTCGACGAGATTATCTTGTTGATTGATCAAAGCGGCGACCAGCTCGGTGGAGTTAATGTTTTTACCACCGCTCATTTCAAGGAAATGCATGTTGTTGTTATGAATTATTTCTTCGGTAAGTTCGTTTGTATTGTTGATGCGACCGACAGTTGTAATCGCATAGGTCCCATGATGAGAACGTACGATCAAAGGCTGTGGGTCATAGTCTGAAATACAACCAATACCGAGGTATCCCATCATGTCATGGATTTCATTTTCAAATTTTGTCCGAAATGGAGCACTTTCAATATTGTGGATCGAACGGTTAAATCCTTCATTACCGTACACCGCAATACCGGCTCTTCGTGTTCCTAGATGGGAATGATAATCAGTTCCAAAAAATAAATCGAAGACACAATCACGTTTAGAAGCTGCTGCAAAGTAACCACCCATAGATGTTCCTCCCTTTTTTTCTTTAAGATTATAACAGATTCATAGACTGAATTGGACTTTTTTAACGAAATTTTATAATTTTAACACTATAAGTGTTCTTAAAAAGATTTATAGGCTGTATTTCAAGGAAAAATACGGTATAATACATATCATATTATGAAAAAAGTGAAACGAATCAAAACCTATCGGGATACAAGATCGAATATTCGCAAGATTCTTTTGAGTATTCTCTTACTATGTATTTTTTCTTCCATTCTATGGATCGATCTGGAACTTTATAAAAACATTTATGAGCAACAAAGCGCCAAGGATGTCAGTACGGTTGTCGATGTGCCGGTAAATTTTGATGAGGA
>JAGAWH010000163.1 GCA_017941505.1 Faecalicoccus sp.
ACAAGATTTGAGGTGAGTTCAATGATTCGTATTGGAATAGATTTAGGCACAGATCATATTAAGTTAGTAAATGATGAAGATGAAATCTTATTTGATGAACCATGTATGATCGCATTAGATCGAAATGACAATGTGCTTGCGATCGGAAAACCGGCCGCAAAGATGAAAGATAACACAGATGAGACAATCCGGGTCATTTCTCCTTTTGCCAATGGTGAAATTGATTTTGAAGCATTGGACGCGTTATTGGAACAGCTGTGTTATGATTACCGCGTTTTCCGTATGTTTCAAAAAACTATTCTTGTAGTAAGCTATCCGACCAATCTTGCATATCCGCAAAGAGAGATGCTGAAACAGCATCTGGTAGAATTAGGTGCCTGGAGAGTATATTTTGAACCGGAAATTTGGATCAGTGCGATCGGCGCTAAGATTGATATCAATTTACCGGCACCACGCTGCGTAATGAATATCGGTTCTTCCAATTGCGATATAGCTGTATTTTCATCCGGACGCATCAAAGCGCAGAGTTCTTATGGGATTTCCGGACATCAAGTCGATCTGCAGCTTCAAAAATGGATGCGGAAATCTTTTGGAATGAACATCAGTGAACATGAGGCAAAGCGTTTAAAAAGACATATCGGAACTGGAAGAGAAAAAGAAAAACCGGCTTCATGGGAGGTGAAGGGCATAGATATACATACCCGTAAGCCTAAAACGGTGACAGTTGATCAGAATATGGTTGCTGCCGTTTTACAGCCATTGTGCGGAATGTGGGCTAATTGGATCTATCGCTTTTTAACGGAACTGGACCGCCAGCAGCAGGAGGACATTAAACGCAGGGGAATCGTCTGCTGCGGAGGTACGATGATGTTAGATGGTTTGGCTGAGGCTTTCAGGGATGCCTTGTCCTGTCCGTTTTTTGTGACAGATCATCCAATACATACCGTTCCTCATGGCTTATATCTGCTCTTATCAAGAATGGATGAAACGGATTAGATTAAGACAGTGCTTAGGGCACTGTTTTCTTTTTAATAATAATGTTGGATTTTATTTTTATTTTTGTTACAATAGTAAACGGCACTTTATGCCCGCATCATTTCAGAACGAATAGGAGGGAAACGAAAATCCATGGCAAAACAGGACATGATTGAAATGGCCGGTGTTGTTGTTGACACTTTACCAAATGCTGCATTTAAAGTGAAATTAGAAAATGGACTCGAAATCTTGGCTCACGTTTCTGGTAAAATCCGTATGCACCACATTCGCATTTTACCAGGGGATCGAGTAACTGTAGAAATTTCACCATATGATTTAACACGTGGGCGAATAACATTTAGAAAAAAATAGGAGGTAAGACAAAATGAAAGTAAGACCATCCGTAAAGCCAATGTGCGACAAGTGCCGAGTAATTCGACGCAAGGGTCGTGTAATGGTAATTTGTGAAAACCCTAAGCACAAACAGAGACAGGGAAACTAACAGGAGGAACATATGGCACGTATAGCAGGTGTAG
>JAGAWH010000164.1 GCA_017941505.1 Faecalicoccus sp.
ATGGCATGAATAAGATGCCGGGTGTTTACTCAGCACGCTGGATGGGGGAAGATACCAGCTATGATATTAAAAATCAGGCCATTATCGATGCGGTAAAGGATACCGTTAAAACAGCCCGCTATGTGTGTGTAATTGCCTATGTGGACAAAGACGGCAATGGATATTCCTATCGAGGAACGATTGAAGGAGAAATCTATCCGGAGCAGTTAGGAACCAATGGTTTTGGATATGATCCGATCTTCTATTATCCGCCGTTTCAGACAACACTTGCCAATGTCAGCGATGAAATGAAAAACAGCGTCAGCCACCGCGGGGAAGCCCTTCGTAAGTTTCTTGACGACCAGGGAGCCAATCTATGATTCACGTTGTATTGTATGAACCGGAAATTCCGGGCAATACCGGCAATATCATCCGCACCTGTATGGCAACAGGCTCCGTCCTGCATTTGATTGAGCCGTTAGGATTTTCCATGGATGAAAAACATTTGCGAAGAGCAGGTATGGATTATGCCTTAAAGACAGATATCCGCATTCATAAAAACTGGGATGAGTTCGTGAAGGAAAATCCGGCTGAAAACTATTATATGTTGACAAGATATGCCAAAAAGGCACCGACAGAATTTGATTTTACCAAGGAAAAAGGTGACATTTATCTGGTGCTGGGAAAAGAGAGTACGGGCATTGATAAGCATATATTGCGGGACCATATGTCAACCTGCATGCGCTTACCGATGGTAGCTGATGCACGTTCGTTGAATTTATCCAATTGTGCCGCCATAATGGTGTATGAAGTGTTAAGGCAGCTGGATTATCCGGGACTTTCAAAAAGCGAACAGCTTAAGGGAGAGGATTGGCTTGAAAATCTTCAACTGGATTGATTCGCTTTTTGATACAAGAAGGAAGCGGGTCTTATGGCTGATTGGTTTATCCGCAGCATATTGGTTTTGGACAGATGTTTGGGAAATCTTGTTCTTTACTAAACTGACTTCCATATCCGGCTACGAATCGTTATTTGAATTTTTACAGGTGATGGACCGCTATGATAAAACGCTTTTGATTCGTATTATCTATTCGGTTGTTTCCAACTCCCAATTAACCTTTAAGGGTATCATTCAATCCATCACGTTTATGGATCTATTCTTTCTGATGGTAACCGGATTGGTGTTTAGCCAGGAACAGATGAAGATTCATAAGAAACTGCTGTTAATGACGGAGGGCATATTCCTTATCGGTCTTATGATCTTTCTGCTTATGGGATTTCAGGCAGGAACTCTGGCCGGAGTGATCGGTATCCTTCGATATATCGGTATTTTTGGGATCATAATGAAATTGATTCAGGCCGGAATTATTCTTTTCGACCTGATTAAAAATATAAATGATTATATTTTCTGATTTCCCCTTTCAAGGGGATTTTTACTCCACTCAAGATTGTGAGGTATGAATTATGTATATTATTGAAACAGAGAAATTTACAGATACATTTGTTTCGATTCGAACAATATTGCCGCTTAAGAAAGAAACGATAACGGCAATGAATTTGCTGCTGATCATGATGAAGTCCAGAACGAAAAAGTATCCGACCAAAGATGCTTTGAGCAATGCCTTAAGCCGTGCTTATGATATGCGGGCTTCATCCGGCCTTGCCGGTTATGGAAAATGTCTGGTGTTTAATACGAAGTTTCAATTTATCCGCCCGGACTGGATTGACGAAAAAGATTATAAAGATCGAATTCTGGATATCATGGATCAGCTTTTACATCAGATTGTACTGGAAGAAGATATGTTAGATGAGGCAAAGTTTCTGTTAGAGAATCGTATAGATCGGATGATGGATGATCCGGATTATCTTGCGATTAACAATGCGCTGTCTCTGGCTGCGCCAAACCATAACTTATCCATTTCCATGAATGGATATAAAGAGGATATTGCAGATATCACACTCGACAAGATCAAAGATTTATATGAAATGGTGTGCAAGGCACCTAAATATGTCTATATGTGTGGCAAGATTGTTCCGGAGATTAAAGCGTATCTGGAAAAAATCGATACCAAGGGAAAGATTCAGAGCAATTATGAATTGATTCCGGCTATAGACTGTAAAGAAAAGATTTTAACCAAGGATATTTCGCAGACATCGATTTCTATGATCTATGCCACCGGCATCGATTTTAAATCGGATTTATATTATCCGCTGTTAATGGCAAACTCTATTTTCGGACAGAATGCGATGAGCCTTTTGTTTCAAACCGTTCGAGAAAAATACAGTTATTGTTACAACATATCTTCCGGATTGCTTCGCTTTGATGGAGCTTTGATGGTAACTGTAGGAACCCAGCGAGAAAATGTGGAAAAGGTCATCGAACTAACGGACAAACAGTTAGATCTCTTAGTAAGCGGTGATTGGGATGATGATCTTCTCGATATTGCCAAAAAAGATTTGATTGATTCCTTAGCTACCCAGCAGGATTATCCGGCATCTATGATCGAACAGGAATTTTTAGATACGATGTTAGAAAGACAAACAACACCGGAAGAAAGATTGGAAGCAATACATTCCGTCACAAAGGAGCAGGTATGTACTGCAGCCTCATATTGGAAAAAGGTATCGTGCGCAATCGTTCAGGAGGAAGATGATGAAGTATAATCTTGAAATGACAAAGAAGACACTCGATAACGGGTTAACAGTAATCTTGATCCATAAGCCGGATTATGCGAAATCTTTCTTTATGTTGTCGGCACCGGTAGGGGGAGCTGATATCATCCAGTCTGTAAATGGTGAAAGAGTTGTTCGAAGAAGCGGGTTAGCCCACTATATGGAACATCAGATGTTTCGCTATGACGGTCAGGATGTATCGGAGCTTTTTGCCCGTATGCAGTGTTCCAGCAATGCCTTTACCACTTACTTTGATACTTCCTATTATTTTCAAACCACAGCCGATATTTATGAACCGTTGAAGCTGCTGTTAAACTTCGTAGAAAATCTGGATATCACCAAAGATTCGGTGGAAAAGGAAAGAGGCATTATTCTGAGTGAATATGATATGTATGACCAGGCTCCCGAGCAGCGTTTGTTAAAGGAGACATGGATTTCTATGTATCATAATCATCCGATGAAAGTGGATGTATTAGGAACACCGGAGGATATCTCCGATATCAGTGTGGATGATCTATCGGCTTTCTATAAGCAGAATTACGATCCATCCCGTTTACTGTTGATCGGTATTACCGGTAAAGAAATAAATCCCATCATGGAATGGCTGGAAGAAAACCAAAAGGCTGTTCCATCCCGTGGGGATAACGGAATCCGGCGCATCATCGACAAAGAGCCGGATAGTGTGGTACGCAAAGAATTTACGGAAAAGATGGATATTACCATTCCTTATATCGCAATTGCGTATAAGCTGAAGCCGGAAAAAGATGCGATGTCGGCATTAAAGAAGGATACATCGCTGCAGATGTATCTGGATGCGCTTTTCGGTGTTAAAAATCCGGACTATCAAAAATGGCTGGATCAGCGAATCTTTAACGGAGTGTTGGGAGCGGAGTGTGATATTTCTGTAGATCATGCTTATATTCTTGTATATGCACAAACGACAAAACAGGAAGAATTCATAAAAATTGCCGATGAAACCATACAGAAATTAAAAAATGAACCGATGGATAACGAGGTCTTTGAAGCCTTAAAGGCCAAACAGTTTGCCTCAGCTATCCGCACGCTGGACCGGTTTGAGCCATTTGCGATTGATTTGATGCACAGCTACTTTGAAAAGTATGATTACTTTAAATCTTTAGAGGATCTTGGCAAATTAACGGCAGAAAGCGCATGGGAAGATGTCAGAAACCTCGATCTTACAAACCGGACAATTACACAAATTGTACCTAAATCCTCTGTTTTAACAGAAATGGATTCAAATAGATAAGATAGTCAATGTAAATAAACGAGAAAAGGACGAAACAGATAGTTTTCGTCCTTTTGTTTATTATGAGGTAAATTCATAAAATACGGATAAAGGCAGGTGATGATAGATGGGAAGACACCCATACCGGAGGTAAAAAATGAATGTATTTTGTATGGCAGGAACGATTGAAGAATTACCGGTACTAAAGGAAACGCCAAATGGAATTAAAACTTGTACCGTATTATTACGATGTGAAAGACCGTTTGCCAACAGCGAAGGAATCTATGAATCCGATCTGATTCAAATTGAAGTATGGCGCGGTTTGGCACAGACAATCTGCTCGGTTTCCAAAGTGGGAAACTGGATTGTGGTAAAGGGAAGGATTTCTTCCAGAATTTTGGAAAGAGATGAAAGAACGTTTTATAATTATACCTTTGTGGCAGAGCATATTGAATTCATCAAAAAAGACACCAACTAGTGGTGTCTTTTTGTGGATTAACGGTTATAGAACTCAACTACTAACAGCTCGTTGATTGGCTGAGCTGTAAATAATTCATTACGTTCCGGAACACGTACATATGTTCCTTTTTTCGCTTCTTTATCAACTTCTACGAAAGCTAAAGTAGAAACTGCAGCTTCGAGTGCTTCGTTGATGGCTGCCATGTTCTTAGCGCGTTCACGAACTTCAACAACCTGGCCAGGTTTAACCTGGAAGCTAGGGATGTCAACTTTCTTTCCATCAACTAAGATATGTCCGTGGTTAACCAGCTGACGAGCCGCACGACGTGTACGGGCAAATCCCATACGATAAACGATGTTGTCTAAACGGCTTTCCAACATAACTAATAAGTTTTCACCGGCTGCGCCTGGACGCTTGCTGGCTTTAACAAAAGTGTTGTAGAACTGTTTTTCGCTTAACTGATAAGTGTGGCGGATACGCTGTTTTTCCTGCAGCTGAATACCATAGTTTGTTAATTTGGCACGACGACCGTTTCCATGTTGACCCGGAGCATAGTTACGACGAGTAAGTTCTTCACCTGTTTCAAGGATGGAATAACCTAAACGACGGGACTTCTTCCAAGTACTTCCTGTGTCTCTTGACATAAAAGTTCCTCCTATTGTTTTATCTCATAAAACAATAACAGTACAAATCACTTCGCGCGGTGTTATGATAGAAACTTTCAACTTATCAGCTATTAAGTTACTCATTTCGCATAATGCTCATAACGCTTGACATGAAGCTTTGTATGCTGCTATCTATTTATGCCTTGTAATCATATCAAAGCAGGCAGTTTAAATCAAGAAATTAATGAGAAAACTTTATCCGAGTAGTGCATATGAAAAAAAGTTTTGCTATAATGATACTAACTATGCATAGGGGGTAGTACGTATGGAAAGTGTAGCTAAGTTCTTTCAATCCATTTATAAATTCATAACGGACAATATTCCGACAGATATTTTGATTTATATCTGTATCGCATTACTTCTGTTACTTCTGCTCTGGATCGTTACCAGAACACTCAGAAGAAGAAAAGCAGAAAAGCGTTTAACGGATTTGGAAGTTGAAGTAAATGAGATTCGTAATAATCAGCTGCAATATAAATTCAATAAGGCAACGGCTTTTGCCAGAGTCAATGATGAAATTATGGAACGTGTCAACAATTTGACACCGAAATACAATACCTGCATTGAAAATGTTGCGACATGCGAAGATTTATTCAATGAAGCAGATGAATTACTGGATTCCAGAAAAGTTCGTAAAGCTCTCCATAAGATGGATGAAATCGAGACCATGTTAGATGAGACCAAAGAAAGAATCCGCATTGTTACGCAGTCTTTGGATCATATCTTATCCAAGGAAACTGAAGTACGTGAAGTTTCCAACGCATTGAAGGAACGCTTCCGCAATGTGAAGGCTGTTTATCAGGCAAACCGTGCATCCTTCTATGATGCAGCTGAAGTTTTTGATAACCGTATCGCTGCCGTAGAGGATGAATTCTCTAACTTTGAAGAATGGATGTTCGCATCTGAATTTAATAAGGCAAAAGAAGAGCAGGAAAGAATTTCTGCACTGGTTGATGTATTAAGTGCACAGATTGCAGCTTATCCGGGAATGTATGAAAAGGGTAAAGTTATCCTTCCGCAGGCATTGGAAGAAGTTTCCAATAACCTGGAAGCTTTAAAAGAAGAAGGAATCGACTTAAGCTATCTGAATACAGGAACCGAACTTGCCAATGTTAAGGATGACTTAGATACAGCAATGACACTTCTTAATGAAGGTCATGCAGCAGAAGCTGAGGCAGCACTCAATGCCATTGGTGATAAGGTATTAGCTTTACAGGATGAACTGGTTCAGGAAAAACAGGCTTACACAGAAATTCACAATAACCTGGATGAAAGTCTTGGAATCGTGGATGAAATTGAAGATGACTTAAGAGAAATCAAGTCATTATATGCAAATATCCGTGACCGCTTCGGTTTGGAAGATTGGACCCGCCGCTTTGCACTGGCTGACCAACAGCTTGAAATCCTGAAAAAGGAAAGAGATGTTATTGAAAAGGCAGTGAAAGAGGAAGATCGTCCTAGCAAGGATGTTATCCAATATTACCGTGATTTCTCTTCCGAAGCTACGGAATTCCGTGCTTCTATTAAGGATATGAAGCATATGCTGGTAGGTGCTACAAGTGATGAATCACGTGCACGTAAACAGCTTGTGAAACTGCAGTTAATCTTAAATGAAGTTCGTTTAAATGCTGCAACGCATCAACTTCCGAATATTTCCGGACAGTTTGATGATGATATTAAGCAGGGTGAAAACTTAATCGCCCGTGTACGTCAGGTTTTGGATCATTCTCCACTTGATGTACAGGAATTGAATGCAGACTTACAGGATGCGATTGATTTTGTTTATAAACTTTACAACAACGCAAACAACCTGATCGGCGTAGCTGTTATGGTTGAAAATGCGATTGTATTCGGTAACCGTTTCCGCTCTACACATCCGACAATGGATACAGATTTAACTCGTGCAGAACTCTGTTTCCAGAATGGTGAATACACCAACGCATTAAAGATTGCGATTCAGGCAATTGAAAACATGCATCCGGGTGTATACGAGAAACTCGTTGCGAAAAAAGATCCGGCTGTAATGAATACAGTACAGTAACGTGATTTATTTTGATAACTCATCTACGACCTCTGTTCGACCAGAGGTCCGTAGTGTTTATGGGCAATTGTTAGAGACAACCTTTGGAAATCCGGACAGCTTACATGCAGTCGGACGAAAAGCCGGAGACCTTTTGGAAGCCTCAAGAAGACATATTGCCTCCATGTTAGGGGTAGATCCGCTTGAAATTATCTTTACCGGTTGTGCCAGTGAGTCTAACACCTTGGCCATTGTAGGATATGCACTTGCCAACCAGAATCGCGGGAAACATATTCTGATTTCATCCGTGGAACATCCTTCGGCTGATCATTCTGCTTCATGGTTGGAATCCTTTGGCTTTGAGGTGGAAAGATTACCGATCAATGAAAAGGGAATTGTGACACCGGAATGTGTTAAGAAGCATATGCGCAAGGATACGATTTTAGTATCGACGATGCATGTAAATAATGAGGTAGGAGCTATCAATCCGATTGAAGAGATTGAAAAGGTGGTACATGCGCATCCAACCTGTGCCTACCATGTGGATGCCGTCCAAAGCTTTTCAAAGATTGATGTTCCGTTCTCGATATTAGATATGGTAACTATTTCTGCTCATAAGATACATGGATTAAAGGGCAGTGCCCTTTTAATGAAAAAGAAAAATATTCGTGTTGTTCCGATTGTACAGGGTGGCCAGCAGGAACAGGGTTTGAGAGGCGGCACAGAGAATGCCCCAGCCAATATTGTGCTTGCCAAAACGATTCGTTTAGCTCTTGAGGAACAGGCTTCCGCTTATCGACATGTAAAGAAGCTCAATGAGTATATTCGCACTCAATTAAAGGAGATTCCGGGAGCGCATGTGAACTCACCGGATGAAGCTTTACCGTATATTTTGAATATCGGCTTTGATCAAATTACCAGTGAAGTATTACTAAACGCATTAGATGCCAGAGGCATTTGTGTTTCCGCAAAAAGTACCTGCTCTTCTCATTCAACCAATGCCAGCGCTGTACTCATGGCCATGGGATTAGGTGAAAAAAGAGCAACGCACATGATTCGCTTGTCCTTTGATGGAACCAATATAATGGATGAGGCAAAGACTTTCATTAAAGTATGTAAGGAGATTATCAATAGTTATGGATTATCGTTATGATCACATTTTGATCCGCTATGGTGAATTGTCCTTAAAGGGTAAGAACCGTAATAAATTTATTAAACAGTTGTATGACAATATTCGTATGGCTTTAAAGGCCTTTCCAACATTAGAGTATGATAAGCAGCATGATCGCATGTATATCTATTTGAATGAAGAAGATGCGGAGGCAGTTAGTGAAGTCGTATCTAAGGTATTTGGGATTTCTTCCTTTTCTTTGGCTGTAAAAACAGAACCGGATATGGATGAAATTATTAAAGCCTGTCTGCAGACGCTTCCTTTGGATGAATTTAAGACATTTAAGGTGGCCGCAAGAAGAAGTGATAAGACATTCCCGTATATCTCCGATCAAATCAATCGTATGGTTGCCACTGCTGTATTAAAAAACAGTGAATGGAAAGTAAATGTAAGAGAACCGGATGTAAAGATCGTAGTGGAAATCCATCGTGATGGTGCTTATATCATGACCGATAAACGCCCGGGTGCCGGAGGTTATCCGGTCGGTGTCGGCGGTAAGGCTATGGTGCTTCTGTCAGGTGGAATTGACAGCCCGGTTGCCAGCTACTTAATGATGAAGCGCGGTGTGCATATTGAATGTATCCATTATGCATCTCCTCCATATACTTCAGCCAATGCCAGAGAAAAGGTGTTGGAGTTAGCCCGTTTAGTCAGCGGATACCAGGGTGAAATCATTGTCCATGTAGTTCCATTTACAACACTGCAGCTGGCAATCTATCAAAATTCGGATGAAAGCTATGCGATCACATTGATGCGAAGAATGATGATGCGTATTGCCGAAGGTTTGGCGAAAAAACGTCATGCGATGGCAATCGCAACAGGAGAGTCAATCGGACAGGTTGCCTCGCAAACACTGGAAAGTATGAATACCATCAATGATGTTACCAATATGCCAATTCTAAGGCCTTTAGTATGTATGGATAAGGTTGAAATTATTGATTTATCCAAGAAGATTGGTACCTATGATACTTCTATTCTTCCTTATGAAGACTGCTGTACAATCTTCACACCGAAAAATCCTTCTACGAAGCCAAAGATTGATCGCTGTGAAAGATATGAACATCGCTTTGATTGGCAGAAATTAGTGGATGAATGTATCGAAGAGGCAGAAACGATTCATATCTCCCCGGTTAAAAAAGAAGAAGATATTTTCTAAGCTCACAAATGTGGGCTTTTTTATTAAATTCTTGAAAAGTGCTCAACAAATCTCTTGAAAAGTGCTCAATGACCATCCAATTTGAAATCCGGTAGGAATGAACTCTGTTTTTGTATGGTATACTTTATACATGCTTAAATGTCCAATATGTAATAAAGAATTAATTCGAAACGGAAAAACAGTTCAATGTATCCATCATCATTCTTTTGATGTCGCAAAACAGGGATATATCAATTTATCAACTTCTCAAAAGAAAAACCAGGGTGATAATGCCATGATGGTCAAGGCAAGATCTGCCTTTCTTGAACATGGTTACTATGATTTTCTAAGAAACCGCATATCTCAGATTATGAAAGAATATAACTGTAAAAATCTAATTGATGCCGGATGCGGGCAGGGTCATTATACAAAAGCCTTTTCAGAAGCGGTCGATCAATGCGTGGGCATGGATCTATCGAAGGATGCCATCATATATGCCGCAAAGAAGGATAAAAATTCGCTTTATCTTGTCTCCAGCATCTTTGATATGCCGATTGTATCGGGGTGGGCTGATTGTGTTACTTCCATATTTGTTCCTTCGGCCGATCAAGAGATTCATCGTGTTTTAAAAGAGAATGGAATATGGATTACGGTAGGACCGGGTCCCATGCATGTATATGAATTAAAAGAAGTGATGTATGAACATCCATATAAAAATGAAATTCCGGATAATGATTATTCGGGATTTGAAAAAGTTCATCAGGAAATTATTACTCAGAAACATCTGGTAGAAGATTGTATGGCGTTATTAGATATGACGCCATATCGATATAAGAGCTCTAAAGAAGCAGTTGAAAGAGTCAGTCAGTTAAAGACAGCAGAAATCACATTTGAATTTGTGATTACGGTTTGGAGAAAGTTATGAAAGCAGAAATAAAAAAATGGGGAATTAATGGAGAAGGAATTACCTACTCCAAAAGAAAACCGGTATTTATTCCTTATGCGATTCCGGGAGAAATTGTCGATTACAGCATTGTGAAGGAAGAAGAGCGTTACAACATCGGAGAGGTTGAACGAATCTTAGAGAAATCGAATCTTCGTAAAAATATGTCCTGTAAAAAAGGAATGGATTGCGGAGGATGTTCTTTGATGCATGTGCAATATAAAGGTCAATGTAAGATGAAGGAGCAGATTCTTAGAGAATCATTACTGAAATATGCAGGATACAGGGGAAAGATTGAACCGATTGTAAAGAACCCTAATCCATTAGGATACCGTAATTCCTGCAAGCTCCCTTTTGGAATGGAATACGGACAATTGGTTACGGGGATGTACAGCGCTAATTCCCGTAAGTTTGTTCCTATTGAAAAGTGTATCGTGCATTCCAAGTATCTGGAATGGACTCGTCAAAGCGTATTAGAAATACTTAATAAATATCATTGTGAAGCTTTTGATCCGGAAACACGAAAAGGATATCGTTTTCTGGTGATGAAAGAATTTCATCAAAAAGTGCAGGTCATTTTAGTAACCAGTGATGATGAAATAAGTGAAGATATCATTAATGAATTATTAAATGTAGAAGCAATTACTTCCCTTTGGCAAAGTAAGAAAATGGGAGATTCCATCGATGTCTTTGGTGAAGAAATGATCCATCTTGGAAAAGATAAAACCATTACGGTAGAGATTAACGGATTAAAGTTATCGTTAGATCCAAAATCCTTTTTCCAATTAAATACCGAACAGGCTGCCAATTTATATAGTCTTGTAAAGGAAAATGTTTATAAAACAGGAAGAATTGTAGAAGCATATTGCGGTATCGGTGGAATCTCACTGATGGTAAGTGGACTTGCCAAAGAAGTAATTGGTATTGAATATGTAGATGAAGCTGTAGAAAATGCATCTATGAACGCTCGCAACAATCATATTAAAAACGCTCATTTTGAATGCGGTGATGCAGCTGAAAAGTTAAAAGGAATTCTGGAAAAGAAAAAGATCAATACCTTGATTGTAGATCCACCTCGTTCCGGATTGGATCAAAATATGCGGGAAGTTATCCGTAATTCAAATATAAATACAATTATTTATGTTTCCTGCAATCCAAGTACTTTGGCAAAGGATATTAAAGATATTCAGAATTATCGTATTCGCAAGGTACAGCCTTTAGATATGTTTTCACAGACAAGCCACATCGAGACTATAGTGTTGCTACAAAAGTTGAACTCGTAGAAATCCTTTATTTTAAGCACTTTTACGAGCATTTCACCTTCGGTGAGACCGACTGGTCGAAGTGCGGAAAACGCCTCGAAAAGTATGTCCGGGTGGCTATAGCAATAGAACTCGTCACTGTAGGCACAAAACTTGAGGACTTATAGACAATAGAATAACACGTTGATTATGGACGTTTATTTTCTGCATTTCGCAGTAAGCAAGCGTCCTTTCATATTATTGACTAGAGCCAAATACTCGGTTAAAATATAGCCAGATACTCGGTTGAAATGAAGCCAAACACTCGGCCAAAATCAAGATGAATACTCGGCCACAACTTATGCACATAATCGTTTCGACCGCAAAAGGAGATATGTAGTGAAAGAATACTATCAAAGAGTTTCAGATAAAGTGCTGATGGATCATTTAGAGTCCAAGGGAGCAGTGCTGATTGAAGGGGCTAAATGGTGCGGAAAAACAACCTCTGCGAAACATATTGCAAAAAGTGTCATAGAAATGGATCGTCCTGATATGACGGAACAGTACCAGCAAATGGCTAGAATTAAGCCCTCGAATCTTCTTGAGGGAGAGGTTCCGCATTTGATTGATGAATGGCAGATTGCAACAAATATCTGGAATGCAGTACGTTATGAGGTCGACCGCAGAGGTGAATTCGGTCAGTTTATACTCACTGGTTCTTCTGTTCCTGCTGATTTGGATGATAGTATGCACACTGGTACGGGGCGGATCGTCCGAATGCGAATGAGACCCATGTCACTATTTGAATCCAGAGATTCAAGCGGACAGGTGTCATTAATAGATTTGTTTAACGGAAAAGATATATCTGCCATTGATAATCACAGTATTGAAGATATTGCTTTTCTGATTTGCCGGGG
>JAGAWH010000165.1 GCA_017941505.1 Faecalicoccus sp.
GGGCCTCCGTACTAAGTCGTATATACGACTATATATAGTATATCATACTCCATGCCCGATGTCACATAAAAATGGCAGAATCTGCTTTATTTAAGCAGTTTTCTGCCATTTAAACTTAATATCATTTTAATGAGTCGTACTAACTTGGGAAGTTAACGTGGGTAAAACCAATGTGATTTTTCATATTTCTTAAGCAAGATAATTATAAAATACACAAATAATTTATATAGATTCTCTGCTTTGATTTTTATAATGAGAGCAGAAAAGAGCTGGGAGGATCTGTATGAAAAAGGCAAAGAAAATAGTTTTAATCACAATCGGCGTTTGTCTGCTGCTGGAAGGCGCATTAAAAATCTATGTGGCATCAGAAGAACATAAACGTTCTTTAGCACCCGGCAATGATGTTCAATATAATGTGGAAGCTCTCACACCTCATGAACAATCTTCCTTATCGGGAAAGAAAATACTCTTTCTTGGAAGCAGCGTCACCTATGGTGCAGCAGCCGAAGGCCAATCCTTTGTCGAATTGTTTGAAACATTAGATGGAGTCAAGGCAGTTAAGGAAGCTAAAAGCGGTACAACATTAGTAGATAAGACTTCAATCCTGGCATTATTGGCATTTGGGAATGGGGACAGCTATATTAAACGCCTAAAACAGATAGACACAAATATGAAATTAGATTGTGTTTTCTGTCAGCTGTCCACCAATGATGCGACGATGAATCTTCCTTTAGGGGATATCAGTAAAGAGAAAGATCTATCTTCTTTTGATACCAAAACAGTGACAGGAGCGATGGAGTATATTATTAAATATTCGAAAGATACCTGGAACTGTCCGGTAGTCTTTTATACAGGATCTTATTATGAAAGTGAAGCATATGAAGCTATGGTAAAGCGTCTATATGAATTGCGTGATAAGTGGGATATCGAAATTATCGATCTCTACACGGATAAGGAATTTAATGATATTGATCAAAAATCTTATGATTTCTATATGTTTGACTCAATCCATCCAACCAAGGCAGGATACATTGAATGGTGGATGCCGAAGATGGAAGAAGAATTAATTCGTATTATGTCACAAAAGTAAGGGAGTAAATTATGTGGAATCCAATTTGGCATCAGGCTATTACGCATTCATTTTTGGATGGTAAAGCTTTTGGTCGCAATAAGACGGTTATTTTTAAAATTCATACTCCGGTATCCGGTACAAAGCTTCGCTTTTGTTTCAGCAACCGTTTAGGAGCAGTACCATATGAGATCGGCGCTATGAAGGTAAAGGCAAATAATCATCTTTATCCGGTTACGATAAACGGCAAACAATCATTTAATATTCCAACAGGTGGATCTACTTACTCGGATGAACTGGATATTCCGATTAGAAATAATACGGATATAGAAATCCGTTTATTCTACAAAAATGCGATTGTCGACTGCAACATGATTGAAGAAGAAGCGACCCTCTTATCGGGAAATCAGGTAAATATTTCTCAATATGAAATGAAAAAGCCGCTTTTGGCAAAGATATTAGGGGCATATAATGCCATTCCGACCATTGAAAGGATAGACATTTTCTCACAGAAAGACACTAAATCCATTGTTGCCTTCGGTGATTCCATCACCGCCTTAAGTCAATGGACAAAGCCTTTGGCAAAACGTTTGGAGGCTGCCTATGGAGATGAATATGTACTTTTGAACTCCGGCATTTCGGGAAATTGCCAGCTTTATGAAGTTGAGGGAATCTTTGGACCGGTATTTGGAGATATGGGAACTAAGCGATTTGAAAGAGATGTATTGGACATTCCTAATCTTTATGCCGTAATTCTGGGCTTAGGGGTCAACGATGTATCCTATTATACCGATAAGACAAAGGATAGGATCAATTTAGAGGCATATCAGCGTGAAATCACCGCAATCACAAATGAGCTTCATAAAAGGGGAATCCGTGTCACCATGCAGACCATTTCGCCTCGTCTGGGAGTAGCTCGTACGATGGGTAAATACACCCGCCCTATGGAAGAACAGCGGCTGTTGTTTAATGAATGGATCCGCACGGCAGATATCTTTGATTATGTATTTGATGCAGAGAAAGTCGTAAGAGAAGAAAGAGAAGATGGATATTATTATGGAGAAGGTCTGCACCAGGGAGACCGCCTTCATCCCAATGCGCTTGGCGGTCAGAAATTAGCGGATGCGTATGATTTAAAGAAATTGACAGGTAAACAATAGAAAAGACGGCCGACGCCGTCTTTTAGTTTGCATAGGAAGAATTATCTACAATAGCTTCTACAAGATTTTCTGCATTCTGAATATCCTGCGAGGAAAGGGAGTCAGATTTAAATTCTAAGGTGAGTGTATAATATCCGTTTTTGGCATTATTGATAATATCAATCGTATAATCTGCTTCAGATTCTTTTATATCTCCGTAAGCCCATATATATTGATAATCGGAACCCTGCGGTTTTAATACAAATTCATGATCTTTTTTGATTTCATCAAATTGTGATATGGAAGGGCTTTGTCCATAATAGTCGACTTCAGAAGCTAACGGTTCATAAACAGTCAGTGCAACATCCATATTTTTGAACATATCATCTTCAATCACAAAATCATAAACATAATAGTGGTCCTGTTTATTGAGATTTTTTAATTCGGCTTTATTTGGTAAAAGGATATAGCCTCCGTCTCCATAATATTTTAAATTAAAGCGGTTAGAGACAAGAGAATCATCCTGTGCGTTCACATTGATTGTGAAACATCCTAATAAAAGAATCCAAATTGTTAAAATTCGTAATATTTTTTTCATCCCATTTACTATAACACATTTATTGAATTGTTGTTCTTAAACTTTTGTAAAGGACGTATAATGAATGTAAGGAAAAGAGGAAAATTATATGATTTATTCTATTCAATCGTACAAAGACCAGGAGCAATCATTTACGATGGCGGAAGCTGCGAATATCCATCAAAAGATGATTGAAGAAATCGGTGAAGATGAAAAAGCTTTAGAGCTTTACGAAGCAGTAAAAAAAGCAGGCGTAGAATATATTGAGATTCGTACCAAATGGGCTATTCTTCCAAAAGGGGAAAGAAAGGCCATCAATGATCTTCGTACCGAGAAACATAATGCGGTCATTGATTCTCTGGATGCACTCTGTGAATATTTACGCTCCATCGGTCATAATGCAGTTTGGCGGGATGAAATCGGATACGAAAAGGATGGAAAGTATTTCCGTAAACGTATCGGTGATTTTGGCTGTTATATCGCATTTTTATTAAGTTTAAGCACAAGATAAGACGCGGCTAATACAAGTCGCGTCTTCTTTGTCTTAAAACAGGAAGCTGTTCATGCAGCGAATCGATTACATCTAAATCGAGGTCGGCTTCTATAATGGCCGGCTTTTCTTCTGCCTGCACTAAAATGTTTCCCCATGGATCACAGATGATGGAGTGTCCCCATGATTGATAAGAGGCATCCGCATTTCTTGCGGGTGCACACCCTATCGTATAGATTTGATAATCCATCGCGCGGGACCGGAATAACAGTTCCCAATGTTTAGGACCGGTTGTCATATTAAAGGCAGCCGGAACAATCAACATTTGAATGCCCTGATCTGACATAGAACGGATAAATTCCGGAAAGCGGATATCATAACAGATACAAAGCCCCATCTTTCCAAATTCCGTATCAAAGACAGTTGCCTGATTGCCGGCACTGAGGGTATCGGACTCTTTAAAATATTGGCCGTTTTTAATATCGATGTCAAAAAGATGAACCTTGCGGTGTTTTGCGATTTGGGTTCCGTTTCGATCAAACACAAAAGAGGTATTATAGATCTTTCCATCTTCCATTTCCGGAATCGATCCGGCAACAAGATAAATGGAATGATCTTTGGCGATTTGGGATAAATACTTTACTGCATATCCATCCTGAGACTCAGCATATTGAGGGAAACAGTTTGTCTCATATGGGCAGATAAACATTTCCGGAAGAACTACAAGATCAACATTGTGTAATGATTCTATCATTTCTTTTGCGGTTTTAAGGTTTTGCCTTTTATCCGGTGTTACCGGCATTTGGATACATGCGATTTTCATGATTCCATTGTATGTGAATTGGATGAATAATACAAATTTCAACAATTCCTGCATCAGTGTATAATGAATCTAAATATTTATGATGATAATGTATAAAGAAAGAATATTTTGAAAACGAAAAAGTTTGGAGAAGAAATATGACAATGAATCGATTATTTAAAATACTTTCCGCAATATTTGTATCAAGCTGCTTTCTAATGACACCGATACAGGCTTATGCCGATACCGGGATCTATGTCGGAAAAGATTTCAGCGATGAGGGAGATACAATCGTAGGAAGAAGCGAAGACGGCCGTAACAGTAAGAACAAGCTTTATCATGTATCGCCTGCCGGAAAACATCAATCCGGGACTATGTATAAGGGGTGTTACGGGTTTACCTATACATTTTCTCATGATAGTTATGGCTACACTGCTTTTTTAGATGATAATGGAGAAGGTGTAAATCATATCTGTCCGAATTGCGGACAGAGTCATGACCATACTCCTTATGAGATAGCCGGAACCAATGATCAGGGTGTTACCGTAAGTGCAGCGATGACTATTGAAAATGAACCGGCCGCACCGGAGGTGGATCCATTTGCGTCAAATGGTATCAGTAAGGCAGATATTGCCACCATATTACTCAGTGAGTCAGCTAACGCCAAAGAAGCCTTGGATCTGTTGATTAAAATATATGATATGAATGGGGCAGCTGAATCGCTTGGTATCGTAATTGCCGACAATCATGAAGCCTGGTATGTTGAAAATATGGGTGGATATCAATTTGTTGCCATGAACCTGCCTTCTGATTTGGTGTTTGTACAGTCGAATATGTCCGTTGTAGGTGAAATTGATTTAGATGATACAGATCATGTGATCACATCTCCAAAATTAATTGAGCTGGCAGAAAAGGCCGGCACTTTTGTGGGAGACAAGAAAGCCAACATTATCAATTTCAATCAAACTTACGCAAAGGAATTAAATAATGAACAAATGGATCAAGCGCTTAGAAATCTCGGGCAGGATTCAAATACCGATATTCTATTATCAAATGTAGACAAAGACGGAAAGATTGTTTCCATTCATACCGGAATCCGACTTGATAAAAAATTAAAGATTGAAGATATACAGGATTTCTATCGCAGCCCGGATATCGGAAGCGATTCGACAGAGGAAACACATATTTTCCAGATTGATTCAGCCGGAGGTGAGACCGGTACCGTGGAATGGGTTGCCATGGGCAATCCGGCTGCCGGCATATTTATTCCGTACTATCCGATATTGACAGAAGATGTATATTCCGGATATCAGACGGAAACTGAGCTTCCAAAAGTTACCAACGAACAATCGGAGGATAAGTTCAGCTATCCGGCCCGCTTTTATCGAACAATCAACGGTGAAAAAAGCGAAGCAATGATGTATGTAACACCACCTCAAAATTGGGAGGATTCTCTGTACTGGACCTTTGATGTTTTAAACAATATGTATTTAAACAAAGCATTTAATGACAAAGAATTAAAAGCTATCGATAAAGCGCTGCAGGATGAACAGAAAAAGGTAAATGAATCCTTTGCACAGTTTAAAAAGGGAGATATCACAAGAAGCACGGCTACTAACTGGAGCATGGAAAGGGCTAAAGAGGTACATCAATTGGCAGTTGAACTTATCAATAATAGATAATGGTTTTAATATAGAAAAATGTAAAAAAAGGTTGACCTTCCCCTTTGTGGATACTTTATTTTCGAATTGAAAGGATACAATTATGGAAAACAAGGCAATATTAGAAATTAAAGATTATACAAAAAAATACAGTGAGGATAAGGTAGCTGCCGATCACGTAACGCTAACAGTGGAAAGCGGTGATATCTATGGTTTTATCGGGCATAACGGTGCCGGTAAGTCGACTACGATTCGTGCTGTCGTAGGTGTTTTGGATTTTTTGGAAGGAGAGATCTATATCGATGGACATTCTGTAAAAACAGAACCAATCGAATGTAAGAAGAATACGGCTTATATTCCCGATGATCCGGATCTTTATGAAAATATGACAGGCATCCAGTACTTGAATTTTATTGCGGATATCTTTGAGATCAGTTCGGATGAAAGAGAAAAGAGCATCAAACAATACGGAGACATGTTGGAGTTAACAGAGGCATTAGGGGATTTGATCAGTTCTTATTCCCATGGCATGAAGCAGAAACTGGCGATCATTTCTGCACTCATTCATAAACCGAAATTAATCGTTATGGATGAACCGTTTGTGGGATTAGACCCATCGGCTTCCTATAAGCTCAAGCAGGTTATGCGTCAAATGTGTGAAAAGGGTACCGCTATCTTTTTCTCTACCCATGTATTGGATGTGGCAGAAAAGCTGTGCAACAAGATCGCCATCATCCGCCATGGTAAGATCATTGCCTCGGGAACGATCGAAGAGTTAACGGGCGGCCGTTCATTAGAAGAAGTGTT
Source organism: Faecalicoccus sp. (assembly GCA_017941505.1). The sequence goes on from JAGAWH010000165.1 coordinate 6,546, forward strand.
CCTGGAGGTTGTCAATGCATAATACAAATATTGTTCTTATTAAGGCATTGTTGTTGTCAACCAGCCAGATCAATATCCTTAAGTATTCTACGGATAAGAAGAAAAGGGGAAGGGTAAAGGGGAATCTGATAAGCTATGTGATTTTAGCTATAATTACCATTGCGTTATGTGTGTCCCAATGCATCGGGCTCAACGTGTTGAATTTAAGTCATGTGATTCCTGTGGGCTGCGCAATTTCACTTTCGGCGCTGGGATTTATTATGACTGTTTTCCGGTCGAATGGATACCTTTTTAACTTTAAAGAATATGATATGTTGATGGCTTTGCCGATTGGGGAAACGGATATTGCCAAAAGCCGCTTTATATTCATGTATCTCAAGATGGCTCCATGGTTTATGTGCATATCTGCGGGTTTTCTTTTGGGATACGCCTTGAATGTGCATCCGCCCTTTATTGTATATCTATTATGGATTCTGTTATCGGCTTTGATGCCGGTCATTCCGATGTTGGCGGCATCTTTTCTTGGGTATTTGATTGCCAAGATCGGGTCCGGATTTGTGAAAAAGAATTTGATCCAGTCGATGTTGTCGATTATCATCATCGTATTGTCTTTTGGATTTCGTTTTTTTGTCCAGTTATTTATGGAAAGTGTACCTCTTGAGCAATTGTTGGAGACGGTATCCGGTGCTTTAGGCACAGCCCAAAGCTGGTATTTACCGGCAGCCTGGTTTGGCGATGCCATCAACAAATTAGAGATTTCCAGCATCTTACTTTTAGTGGGGATAACACTTGTTCTGTTTGAGATGATATTTATGATTGTAGGCAGATCATATCGAACTATTAATTCCGCTCTTAAATCCAGTGCGTCGTCCGGTCATTACAAGATGACACAACAGAGGAAAATGAGCGTAATTCATACGATCGCCTTTAAGGAATATAAGCGTATGACAGGTTCTACTACATATATGACTAACGTAGCATCCGGGCCGATATTATGCCTTATACTGGGGCTTGTCGTACTTGTTTTGGGATTTGATAATCTAGTTGGATCCATGTTTCAAGACAGTTCGCTTCCTAAGGAAATGTTTTATCCTGCCATTCCGATCCTTGTTTACTTCTTGATTGGAATGATGCCTACAACAGTTTGTTCACCTTCCCTTGAAGGTAAGCAGTATTGGATCGTACAAAGTCTTCCTATTAGGAAAACCGATCTCTATAAAGGAAAAATGTTATTTAATATGTATTTAACGGTACCGTGCAGTGTATTTACGACATTGTGTTTCTGCTTCAGTGCCGGAATACCGTTTGTTGAGTCGGTATTATATGTATTGTTGGGTGTGGTTCTCTGTGCTTTATCAACCGCATGGGGCTGTGTAATCGGTATTAAGTTTATGCGGCTTGATTGGGAAAATGAGGTAGAAGTGATTAAACAGGGAACGGCAGTCTTCGTATATTTAATGCCGAATATGTTATTGGGAATGATTTTTATTTTCGGAACAGTTATTCTGGGGCAAATGATGAATCACAACCTGCTTGCGTGTGTTGAGTTCGCAATAGCGCTCGTCTTAAGCATTCTCAGCTATCTGGCAGCACTTTCTCTGGCAAAAAACCAGGAGTAATTTCCTGATTTTGGAAAAAAGTTAAGGATTCTTGAATATGTGTTACCATTTGGTCGAAAAGACGGGTGAGATGTATGAAAAAAGAATCAAATACGATTTATTGGCTTGTTGTGATCGCAGGATGCGGGTTAATCGGATCCTGTTTAGGACTCGGTGTGAATGTATCCGGGCTATTCTTCAATTCGATTGCGGAAGAATTCAACGTAGGAAGAGGCTCGGTGGCTGCAGGCTTGACGGTTTATAATTTAGTTCATGCCTTTGCCGGCATGTTAGCTGCAAAGGTCATGATGAAATTCTGCTTTAAGAAGACAGCTGTTGCCGGAACTATTCTCCAGGTAGCTTCCACCTTCTTATTGTCATTAAGTCCTGCCGTTTGGTTTATGTGGATTCTAAATGCCCTTCGCGGTTTTGCCTCGGGTATGATCGGTACCGTTGCGGTAACGATTACGCTCAATTATTGGTTTAACAAGAACAATGCCTTAGTAACCAGTCTGGCAATGGGGTTTTCCGGACTGGCCGGTGCGGTATTATCACCGATACTTGCCTCCATCATCGGCTCTGCGGGATGGAGAACAGGTTATATTGTGTTAGCTGGAATCAATTTATTATTTAACCTTCCTGCCATTTTATTTCCGATCACATTGAAACCGGAGATGAAAGGGTTAGAACCGTTTGGCGGTCAAAAGGATACTGTAAACGGAAATACAGGTGAAAATGTCGGCAAGGTATCTGTAGTTCTTGTCATCATGGTGATGTTGTACTCGGCTTGTGCTGCCGGAGCTGCAGCTCTGCCATCGCACTTCCCGGGTATTGCGGATTCTTATGGTTTAGCTGCCTTTGGAGCTTTGATGGTCAGTGCCTGCATGGTTACCAATACCGGCGGTAAGGTATTAATGGGTACATTGATTGACCGTATCGGAGCTAAATTATCTGTCAGTATCTATGCTGCAATCATCATGTTGTCAGCAGCAGCGCTTGCCTTTGGACGTTCCGAATTTATTCTGGTGGCAGCCGCAGGCGGATATGGTTTGTGTTATTCCATGGGAACCGTTGGCTCCGCCATGTTGACAAGAGAGATGTTTGGAACCGGTTTATACAGCACCGTATATCCAAAAGTTGCCCTTGCCACAACCGTATCCAATGCGATTTTTACGACTGTTGTCGGTACGATGTATGATATTTCCGGAACGTATACAGGAATTATCCTATTTATGATTGTCATGATTGCGATATCGTATTTGATGATGAATCTGGCATATCAAAAAAAGAATCAACTAAGTGCAGGTTAGTATGCCTGCATTTTTTTATGGAACAAATGTGATAATATGTGTTACATTCAATATAAGGGGACATACAAGGAGGATAGAAAATGTTAGTAGAAGAAATTTCATGGGGACAGTTTAAAGAAAATTTAATTGA
>JAGAWH010000166.1 GCA_017941505.1 Faecalicoccus sp.
AATACCTATTATTGCATAGATTAATAAGTATTATACTTAACTACATTTTTGCCCTTGAGCTTTTCCAATCCGTATTTGGGCTCACATAATCCGCTCCCAATAAAAAACGCCAACCTTTTTTTAGGTTGACGCCATTGGCTGTGAATTTCACAGCCTTGTGCTATTTATGCTTCTTCCTCGCGGTTAAATACCGGATCATTTTTTAACATCGTGTTTACGATGATGCCAAGAATCAATGAGCATGCGATAGAGGTAATGGTAACATCTCCGAATGTTAAGGAAAGACCACCGATACCGGATACTAAGATCGTAGATACTACATATAGATTTCGGTTGACATCAAGGTCAAGCTTCTGGATCATCTTTAAGCCGGATACGGCAATAAATCCATACAGTGCCATACATACACCACCCATTACGCAGGAAGGAATGGATGAAATAAAGGCAATAAACGGCGTTGAGAATGAAATAATGATACATTCAATGGCTGCAGTCACAATTGTGGCAACCGATGCGTTTCTAGTCAATGCGACGCACGCAGCAGATTCTCCATAGGTTGTATTTGGACATCCGCCGAAGAAGGCACCGACAGCCGATCCGATTCCATCACCAAGAAGTGTATTATCCAGTCCCGGATCTTCTAATAAATCTTTTCCAATGATGGAAGAAATATTTTTATGGTCGGCAATATGTTCGGCAAATACGACAAAGGCAACCGGAACATAAGCAGCCGCAATCGTATAGATATAGCTTTTATCAATCTGGGCAAAACCATCATAGGCAGATAAGAATGTAAAATCCGGTACGGAAACAAATGTTTTTAAGCTGATTCCGTTTGTGAATAGATTTGTGATGGAAGAGTAATTCACAATCTGCATATTTACATTGCCTGTAGAATATCCAATCATAGTAATGATAGATGCAGCTGCATAACCGACTAAGATACCGACAATAAAAGGAATCAAACGAACGTGTTTCTTTCCGTATGTACTTGCGATCATTGTTGTGAAAAGGGCAATCAAACCGCATAATACAGCCCATTGTGTAGGATCACCGGTGACATTGCTGGTTTGTAAATCACTTACCGCATTGGTGGCAAGGGAAAGTCCGATAATCGCAACAGTTGGACCGGTTACTACCGGAGGCATCAGTTTTTCTACCCAATGCGTACCCACCATCTTGATGATCAGTGCAAATACCACATAGACAAGTCCGGCAAAAGCAGCACCGATAATGATACCTGCATAACCTGCAGCAAGAGAAACAGCTCCGGCAAAGGCAGCAGACATCGAACCAATAAACGCAAAAGAAGAGCCTAGAAAAACCGGACTCTTATGCTTCGTAAATAAAATGTAAATTAAAGTACCAACACCGGCACCAAAAAGGGCTGCTGCTGTACTCATACCATTACCGACAATCATAGGTACGGCAATTGTAGCTGCCATAATGGCAAGAACTTGCTGGAACGCATAAACGATCATTTGACCGAATTGCGGACGGTCAGAAACGTTATAAATAAGCTTCATAATCTCAACCTCCATTGTTCAAAATAATACTTGTTTCATTTTCAATTGTCTAGAAAGAATTCAAGAAATATTAAATAAAGATTTATGAAAACTAAGACAAACTGATTATTTTGGGTTGTCGGAATTCTAAGCAGCAGAAATATCCTTGTTTACCTTTATATAATCTCACTGATTAATAATGGGTAGAGATTAGGGGAGGATCAACTAAATGATTTGGTTACAATAAAAAATCTCCCGGATGTTTTTAACTATTTGGGAGAATTTTTATGCCCGTTGCCAATTATATTATTTTCCGAACAATGGTTTTCCAGAATTTTCAACAGTTCCCTAGGTGTTACGATAAAAGGCTTCGAAGGAAAATGTTTCATATTGCCTGTGACAAGATATGCATCTTTTTCTCTTGTATCCATAACTACCTCATAAAAAGGAAGATCCTTCATGTCCGGGAGTGTGATATCTAAAGGTGTGGGGTCCACTAATATACCTATTTTTTCTACAGCACTTATAAAGTAATCAACTGTTCCCGGGTCAAAATGAAATTTTTTACGATGAAGAACTTCACGGTATTCGTTCGATATTGAATTACTATAAACGGGGATGATATCACCTGCTAACATTTTTTGGATAACTAATACTGCTGCAGAATCTTCTTTTTTGGATAATAAAGCTGAAACAATGACATTGGTGTCAAATACAGCGTAACAGATCATTCGTTTATTCCATTTCTAGCATCGTTAATCTCAGCATTAATCTGGTCTAAGCTCATTCCGGATACACTATTCTTTTTGGCTTGTTCTCTCAAGGACATAAAAGCCTGCATTGCACCCTCTCTTGTGATTTCCGGATCTGGGGCTGATATTTCAAAAGGAATTTTCCGCTGTCTTACCACAGCCCGCGCAAAAACATTGATTGCGGTTGTTGCGTTCATTCCAAATTCCTGACATAGTTGATCAAATTGTTTCTTTAATTGTTCATCCATCCGGACACTAAAAGTAGCTTGTGCCATATTATACCTCCTTGAGCATATTATACTGTAAAAAAATTTAATATTAAATAAAAATGAACACAATAGGTTTTATATTTGGTAAAATAGGTTCATTATTGTTGATAATTATACCAACTCTTATCGGATAAATAATCTATGCTGCCGATGGATGTATTTCATAACAAAATCGCATATATTCCTATATCATATTAGTATTTGTTTATTAGATACATGTAGTGTTTAATATAATTAAGGATAAAAGGAGACAGAAGGATGGAAAGATTTACAGAAATTAAAAAGAACTTCGGTTTTGGAATGATGCGGCTTCCGATGAATGGTTCAGAAGTTGATATTGAACAGACTAAACAAATGGTCGATGTTTTTTTGGAACATGGATTTAATTATTTTGATACGGCACATGGCTATATCGGTGGAAAGAGCGAAGAAGCTGTTAAGGAATGCTTAACATCCCGCCATCCAAGAGAAAGCTATATTTTAACAGATAAACTTACAGGATCTTATTTCAATAAACAGGAGGATATCCGTCCATTATTGAAAAGCCAGTTAGAAATCTGCGGCGTAGACTATTTTGACTTCTATTTAATGCATGCGCAAAACAGCACCATTTTTGAGAAATTCAAAAAATGTAAAGCGTATGAGACAGCCTTTGAGCTCAAAAAAGAAGGTTTGGTAAAACACGTTGGAATTTCTTTCCACGATAAGGCAGATGTATTAGAAAGAATCTTGACGGAATATCCGGAAATTGAAATCGTACAGATTCAATTTAACTATCTTGATTATGAGAGTGCTGCGATTGAATCAAAGAAGGTATATGAGGTTTGCGAAAAATTTGATAAGCCGGTACTTGTGATGGAGCCGGTAAAAGGCGGAAGCCTGGTGAACTTACCTGCTAAGGCTCAGGAAGCTTTGGATGCATTAAACGGTGGCTCCAATGCCAGCTATGCGATTCGCTTTGCGGCCGGATTTAAAAACATGGCTGTTGTACTTTCCGGTATGAGTGATATGAATCAGATGATGGATAATATTTCCTTTATGGAAAACTTTGAACCATTAAATGATGAGGAAATGGAAGCCATTAAAAAGGTTTGCGCTGTATACAACAGCATGAATGCCATTCCTTGTACTTCCTGCCGTTACTGCATTGAAGAAAGCACCTGCCCAAGAAATATTTTGATTCCGGATTTATTCTCCAGCTATAATGGAAAAAAGCTTAGAGATGACTGGAATGTAAATCATTATTATGAAAGAGCAATTGCAGGTCATGGTAAAGCTTCCGACTGCATTAAATGCGGTAAGTGCGAAAGAGTATGTCCTCAGCATCTACCGATTCGCTCATTACTTGAGACTGTTGCCAAAGAATTCGGTGAATAAGAAAAAGATCCTGCGAAAGGATCTTTTTTGTTTTAGAATGTATGTTCCGTTAACCAGGCAACAGCTTTTTCTACCATTTCCGTGATATCTTTGCCATCGGATGTAATGACAGTCTGTTTTGAAAGACCGTTGTGGAAATCAACGTGTTCCGCTTCCGCAAAGGCATTTTTCAAGTAGTTGTTGTCATCGGAGAAACCCGGATCCGGTTGAATCTGACAGATGCTGTAAGCCTGCAAAATCGCTGTAACCGGAACTCCATGATACAAAAGACCTTTATAAGTATCGATTTCACTCTGTTTGATTGGAGCGCTTTCACGATAGATTTCCATTGCTTTGGCCAGGGCGTCTCTTTCCTTGTCGGTAAGCGGCTTAGCTTCATGAGCTGTTTTAGCATTATCCATAACCTGCTCTAAGGTGCTCATTCCCGAAAGTACGGTAATGACATCTTCTTTTTCTAAGCAGAATCGAACAGACCATGAGGCAATGCTCCAATCCGGATGAACTGCTTTTAAAACAGCTTCGGCATCTTCCGACAGTTTCGCCAATCCACCGCCTTTAACGGCTTCCATGATTACAACCTTGCGGCCGTGTTTGCGAATGACATCATAACACAATTTAGCCTGTACCAATTCACTGTCCCAGTCAATCGGATTGAGGGCAATCTGTACAAATTCGATTTCCGGATGCTCACTTAAGATACGGTCCAATAATTTAGCGGAAGAATGGAATGAGATTCCTAAATGGCGGATCTTTCCGTCTTTCTTCCATTTTTTGGCATGGTCAAAGAGATGCGTTGTCTTCGCAACGCCGCCTTTTCCGTCGTATCCGTCATAATTAACTGTTTGAATATTATGAAGCAGGTAATAGTCAATATAGTCAACACCTAAGTTATCCAACTGGCTTTGGAAAGTCGGTTCAATTTTTTCTTCCGGCAGTTCCATAAAGGTTGGAAATTTTGTCGCTACAGTGAAACTGTCTCTTGGATGACGTTCAACCAACGCTTTACGGGTTGCTTCTTCACTTTTTCCGTTATGATAAACATAACTGGTATCAAAGTAAGTAAATCCCGCATCTAAGAAGGTATCCACCATTTTGTTAAGTGTTTCAAAATCAAAATCAGTAGGTCCTGAGATGACCGGCAGTCTCATCATTCCAAATCCCAGATTATTCATAATTAATTTCCTCCTTTTTAAAAGCTTCATATATTTAGGTACAAATATTATAACACATATAAGAGTGCTTCATTTTTTGTGTAAAGTAAAAAATGCTTGCATGAGGATAGCAAACTCTGTTAACATATAGTTAGTTATAACTAACTAAGGGAGATGAAATGCCAAAGGATATCAACTTGAGCCACGACCGGGTTCTTGGAGCAGCCCGCGATGAGTTTATGGAATATGGATATCAAAAAGCTTCGATGCGCCGTATTGGGAAGCGTTGTGATATGAGTGCAGCCGGACTCTATCGACACTGCCAGGATAAAGAAGATCTTTTTTCCATCCTGGTGCAGCCTTCCGTGGATAAAATCAATCGATGGACAGCAGAACATATCAAGAGAAATACGTCTTCAATGGAAAAGGGGAGAATTGATATTTGGAAAGATTCCCAAATTGATATGATGCGGGGATTGATCTATCCGAATATGGATGAATATCGACTTCTTTTCTGTAAAGCGCAGGGCTCCAAATACGAAAACTATCTCCATGAACTCATTGAAAAGTCGCAAAGGAAAATGCTGGAATATTTACCTTTGTTACGCGAAAACGGTTATGCTCAAAAACCCATTACGGAAAATGAATTACATCTGCTTCTTAGTGCATATATGACAGCCATGTTTGAACCGCTCATGCATGACTGGTCAAAAGACGAAGCGTATCGCTGCCTGGATATTGTGGAAGATTTTTTCCTTCCGGGCTGGAAAGAATTATTTGGAATCTGATGCCTATCTCATTTGAGATAGGCTGCTGTTGTTTTTGGGAAAGTGAACATTTCTTTTAAATGTTCGCAAACAGAAATGGAGGTTTATATGGAAACAAAACAAAAAGAAAAGTCCGGTATGGCGTGGGTATTATCCCAAACCAGCGACCATGGAGGACAGTATATTGTAAGTGTCATACTGGCTGTTATCGGTGTCTTCTTTTCTGTAGCGCCTTACTTTGCGGTCATTGGAGTGGTGAAAGGATTGATGAGCGGGCAAAGAGAATTTGGCTATTACTTAAATCAATGTTTATGGATGGCACTATTTTGGTTAGGACGTGTACTGATGCATGCCTTATCTACCGCAACCAGTCATAAGGCAACCTTTGCGGTATTGGGTGAAATCCGCAAGAATTGTACGGAGAAGCTCACAAAGATGCCTTTAGGTGCTGTACTTGCTCAGGGCTCCGGCAGTTTAAAGACTACATTGATTGAAAGAATTGATTCGATTGAAACGACATTAGCACATATTGTTCCGGAATTTACAGCCAATCTTTTAGTACCGATTGTGATTTTGATTTATATCTTTACCATTGACTGGCGTATGGGTCTTGCCAGTATGGTGACCATTCCAATCGGACTTAGCTGCTACATTTTGATGATGGCAGGAAGCGCTAAATTTTACCAGCATACCGTCGATGCCACTAAAGCCTTAAATGATACCGCTGTTGAATATATCAACGGCATTCAGGTCATCAAGGTATTCGGCAAGACCAAAAGCAGTTATGACCGTTTTGTACATGATGCTTATGAAGCATCAAAATCTTATATCGACTGGATGGCTGCCAGCATTTTCCCTTTTACTTTCGCAATGGTTATTATGCCTTCTACCATGGTATCGGTTTTACCGATTGGAGGACTGTTAGTTAAGGCAGGAAGTTTAAGCGCTCAGGATTTTATCACCATCATCATTCTTTCCGTGGGAGTGATCACACCGATTATCACCATGATGAGTTACTCCGATGATCTTCGAAAAATGGGAACGATCTTCGGTGAGGTACGTGCCATATTGGATGCCGCAGAAATGGTTCGACCTGAAAATTCGGCAGAAATAAGCGGACTTGATTTAAACTTAAAGGATGTTCACTTTGCGTATAAGGATAAAGAAGTCCTGCATGGAATCGATATGCAGATTCCTACAGGAAGCTATGTTGCCTTAGTAGGACCGAGCGGCAGCGGTAAATCAACGATCGCCCGATTAATCGCATCGTTATGGGATGTAAGTGATGGAAGTATTTCTTTAGGCGGTGTGGATATAAGAAATATCCCACAGGAGCAATATGCCGATATGATTGCCTATGTATCCCAGGATAATTATCTATTCAATATGACTGTAAGAGAAAATATTCGCCTGGGTAATTTGAACGCAGATGATGAAGATGTGGAAAGAGCCGCAAGGGAAAGTGGCTGTCATGAATTTATCATGAGCTTAGAAAATGGTTATGATACTCTGGTTGGCTCTTCCGGAGGACATCTATCCGGTGGGGAAAGACAGCGTATTTCTATCGCAAGGGCGATGTTGAAGGCAGCACCGATCGTGATTCTGGATGAGGCAACGGCATATACCGATCCGGAAAACGAAGCAGTCATACAGCGCTCAGTATCGAAACTTACGGAAGGCAAGACCTTGATTGTGATTGCCCATCGTTTATCCACGATTACCGATGCGGATCGTATCTATGTGATCAAGGACGGAAAGATTGTCGATGAAGGAAAACATGAAGAGCTTTTAAGCCATCACGGCCTGTATGAAACGATGTGGAAAGCACATATGGAGGTGAAGGATAATGGTTGATATCATTCGAAGATTCTTTGATTTCTGTGGGGAAGAAAATCGCAGAAAATTTAAGGTATCCATTATATTAGGTGTTGTTCAGGCCTTCTTTGAGGCACTCAAAATTCCGGCCATTGCGTGTATGGTAAGAGCATTGATAGCACAAAGTGTTACAGGGAATGATATCTTATTGAGCTTTGGGATCATGTTAACAAGTATTGTCGGAGCGGGTTTGATTAAGGCAAAAGCGACTATGTTACAAACAGAGGCAGGATATGATACGTGTGCCAGAAAACGTGTTGAGATTGCCGAACATATGCGTTATCTTCCGATGGGTTATTTTAATGCGAAATCATTAGGTCAAATCACATCGGTTACCACAAATGTAATGGAGAACTTAGAAAATGTCGCAACAAGAGTTGTGATGTTAGTATGTGAAGGATTACTAACGACTAGCTTAATTATCGCAATGTTGATGTTCTACGATGTTCGTATCGGTTTGGTTCTATTATGTGGATTTGCCGCCTTCTTATTGGCAAACGGACAGCTCCAAAAGGCAGCCGGTACATTGGCGGTTAAGAAAGTAGATGCAGATGAAAAACTGGTTGAAAAGGTTTTGGAATATCTGCAGGGAATGACGGAGGTCAAGGCATATCATTTGACCGGGCCGAAAAGTAAAGAGTTAAACACTGCCATATCCGATAATGTGAAAATTAATACCGATATGGAAATGACTTTAATTCCGCGAATGAGTTTTCAAACATTGATTGCCAAGATTACCGGTGTATGTATGGTTGGCTTTTCCTGCCTCTTTTATTGTCAGGGTACAATGGATCTTTTAACTGCGGTTGTGATGGTAATATCTGCATTTATTGTTTACGCAAGTTTAGAGACAGCCGGTAATTACTCTGCATTACTTAGAGTTGTGGATGTCAGTGTAGAGCGTGGCCAGGAAATATTAAGTTCACCTCAGATGGATATCACAGGCGAACAGATTGTCCCTGCACATCATGATATCGAAACGGAGCATATCGAATTTTCTTATGATAAACGGAAGATTATTGATGATATCAGTCTTGCGATTCCGGAAAGGACAACGACTGCCATCGTCGGACCGTCCGGCGGCGGTAAGACTACACTGGTCAACCTTTTGGCACGCTTTTGGGATGTGGATGCCGGTAAAGTAATGCTGGATCAGCGGAATGTGAAAGATTATGATTTGGATTCGTTAATGAAAAATTTCTCTTTTGTCTTCCAGAATGTGTATCTTTTCCATGATACGATTGCCAACAATATTCGTTTCAGCAATCCGGAAGCTTCTATGGAGGAAGTGATTGAAGCCGCTAAAAAGGCCTGCTGTCATGATTTTATTACAGCGCTTCCTAATGGGTATGATACCGTGATCGGAGAAGGTGGCTCATCTTTATCCGGCGGCGAAAAACAGCGCATCTCCATCGCAAGGGCGATGATGAAGGATGCTCCGGTTATCTTCTTAGATGAGGCAACTGCCAATGTGGATCCGGAAAATGAAAATGAATTAATCAAAGCGATTGAACAGCTGACAAAAGAGAAGACTGTTATTATGATTGCGCACCGCTTGAAGACAGTGGAACACGCCGATCAGATTCTTGTGATTGATCACGGTAAGATTGTCCAGAAAGGCAATCATGAATCATTGATGAAGGAAGAGGGAATCTATAAAAACTTTATCGGTGAAAGACGTGAGGCTGCCGGATGGAAGGTAAGAGTATAGAGTTATCTGAAAAGATAGCTCTTTTTTTAGTATGTGCTGCACACATACTGTTATAGATAAACGGCAGTATCATAAATATTGATTTTTCGATAAGGTATGCATGTAAAAATGAAGATTTAACAAGGAGGATACATGAAGAATATTCCTTTAGAATTAGAGATTATTTCAGATGCATATCGCAAGCCTGCAAATAGGCAGGGCACACTTGTATGTTTAAAATACGATACATGGGATGCGTTTACTTATCATCAACACCGTCGAAAGTTAACAAAGTCGGCGTGGATCTATTTGCCGTATGGTTATGACCAAACACAGAAATACAACATTTTCTATTTAAGTCATGGGGGATGGAGTAATGAAAAGACCATTCTCGGTACCGATAAAAAGCCTTCGGAACTAAAAAATGCGATTGACCATGCGATAGAAGATATGCGTATGAAACCGTTGATTATTGTATGTCCCACCTACAACAATCTTACCGAAAAAGACAGCTGGGACTACAATTTGGCTATTCAATTGACGGATCGTTTTCATAACGAATTGATGAACGATCTGCTTCCGGCAGTAGAGGGAAAATACCATACATGGGCGGATTATGATACTTCTTTAGATGGCTTTAAAAACAGTCGGGATCATAGAGGCTTTGGAGGCTTTTCTATGGGAAGTGTTAACACTTGGCATACTTTTCAATACTGCCTGGATTATTTTCGATATTTTATGCCGATGAGCGGTAATATGGGCGATGGCAGATGGATTGATGAAGTAGTACGATCATCCGATTGGACAAATAAGGATTTCTTTATATGGAGTGCAACGGGAACAAAGGATTTTGCGGCATCGGGTTTTGTTCATCAAATCAAAAGCATGGTCAATGAGTATGGGGATACGTTCTATTTAGCGGATAATGAGACGGATGGAAATATATCATTTAGAATATATGAAGGAGGCACTCATGGAAAAGAGGCTTCGAATCAATACACATTCAATGGACTTCTATGGTTTTGGAACAATTAGGATGAGTTATCTGAAAAGATAGCTCTTTTTTATCTTTCGATGATACAATTGAGTTAGAATAAACTAACTAAAGGAGTGCAATTATGAAAGTATTAATTTATGGAGCCGGCGTAATTGGCGGACAATTGTGTCATGCCTTGTGTAAAGGAAATAATGATGTGACTGTTGTGGCAAGAGGGAATTGGGCTCAAGTATTGAAAGAAAACGGTTTACAGATCCATCATTATATTCAAAGAAAGGATACCGTTGATCATCCCCGCGTAATTACCGGTATTGGTCCGGAGCACTATGATATTGTATTTGCGGTAATGCAGTATAAACAGATGGAACAAATTCTGATGGACTTAGCGAAGGTGAATAGTCCGATTGTAGTGCTTACAGGTAATAACTTGTCGGCAAAAGCGATGGAAGAAAAGATCCATAACTATTCAAGAAACCCTAAAACGGTTTTATTTGGATTTGGATCAACTGCTGGTACAAGAGAAAACGGAAAGCTGAATACAGTACATACAGGGGAGGGTATGTTAACTATTGGGAAAGCGGAAACAGAAGTTTCAAAAGAGATGAAAAGAATCATCAAGCGGACATTCAAGGGAAGTAAGGTAGCTATTTCCTGGTGCGACCATATGGATAGCTGGTTGAAATATCATGCAGCTATGATTCTTCCGATTGTCTATCTCTGCTACAAAACAAATTGTGATCTTAGAAAGTCGACGCCCAACGAGCGTAAACTGATGTTGGAAGCTATTAAGGATGCCTATCATCTGTTAATGAGCTTAGGCTATCCTGTTCGACCTGCCGGTGATGAAAAGACACTCGAGCCGGGAATTTTGAATGAAGGAATCAAACTTGTTTTCTATCTGATGTCCAAGACAAAAATAGGAGCACTTTGTACTACGGAACATTGTAAACATGCGCCCGGTGAGATGAAAGATTTGCATGATGCGTTTATGAAAATCAGAGAAATGAATCCGGATTATCCGATGCCCTACTTTGACTCTTTGTATGGAATGATGCCTTCATGGGATACGATTTTTAATAAGTATAAATAGGAAGTTCTATGAGTTTATTGTATAAAGTGCTAAAACCTTTAGCTCGTAAGTTTATTAAGGGAAGCTCCTTACATCATGAAGAAAGCTATGAAAAATTTAAGCAGGATTCTTACGATGTTCAAAAGAAGTTCAAATTCCGATTGCCTAAAATTAAGGGATTAGAATTTCATGATGAAGTGTTGGATGGATATCATATTTTTGTGGGAAAGAAACCGGGAATCAGTTCAAAAAGAGCGATTGTATACTTTCCGGGAGGCGGGTCAAGAAGATGGCAGCTTCCATATAAGAGTTCGATGAAAAATTATATCCTCCAAACAGATGCCGAACTGTGGATTCCATTGTTTCCGTTGTTGCCGGATCATAATTTGATGGATGAGTCTGAATTTATTGTGCATGTTCACCAAAGGATGTTAGAAAGATTTAAAGCGGATAATATTGTATGGTTAGGATTTTCCGGAGGTGCGGATGTATTGTTTCAAACAGGGCGTCATATCACGCAAAAATATCCGAATCTTTCGATGCCGTCAATGATGATTCCTGTATCCTGCTCCGGATTAATTGTCAGTGATGAGGCAAAAGAGCGTATGAGACAGATTGACCCCCGTGACCCATTACTTCATTGGGACATGTTTGAATCCGTGGAGAAATTCTATAACCCAAACGGAGATTTACCGCAATATATACTGGGAAAAGCGGATGAGGATGATTACACCGGATTTCCTAAGATTATCATGTATTTTGGCGGAGATGAAGTCTTTGCGGGTATTGCCCCTGATTATGAAAAATCATTTATCCGTTCCGGTTTAAAGGATTATGAAATCAAGATTAAGGAAGGAATGTTTCATTGTTGGCCGGTGTTTACTTTCTTACCGGAAGGCCGGCAGGGAGAGCGGGACATCATTGAAGATATCAATGATTATTGGAAGAACATGGAACATGAATCATAAAGAAAAATTGAAAATTTTAAGAAATTGTTGATTTGTGATGGTATGGTTAGATGCGTCTGAAACGATAATTATGCGGAAGGGATTCCGCTCAGGATCACCATAACGGTGGCGGTTGTCCTCTCTGAATTTTTAGAGAGGAAGCAACATCCTCTCTTGCCGAAATGGGAAGGAGGTGTGCTTTATGAGTATTGATTCCATAATCAACTTGATTGCACTATTAGTGTCAATCATCACACTTGTGATTCTATCTGTTCGCCTAGGCATGCAGATAAAAGTCGATTCCAATCAAACGAAAAATGACCGCCTTAATCGTCCAAAAGAATAACGGTCATTGATCGCAAAATTTGAGGACAGCCGTCATCGGTGATCCTTTTTACATGTATATTTTATCATTCTCTGGTTCATTCGACAATAACCCCAATGTTTCATGTTGAATCCATTACTTTGTTTTGTTGAGATTGTTAACGGACTCATTTTTCCATTTTCGAAATTCATCGGCGCGATATTGAGAAGGCGTTGTACCTGTCTGCTCTCGAAATACTTTAATAAAGTGCGAAACAGAGGAGAAATTGAAATACTCCGCAATTTCTGTAATTGAGTAGTCATAGTATTTTAAAATTGCAGAGGCTGCCTCGATTCTCCGCTTGCGGATATAGTGGGAGATTGTGATGCCCATTTCTTTGGCAAACAAAGCGGATAAATAGGTTGGCGTAACATCTGCGTTTTCGGCAATATCATCAAGTACAATCTTTCTTTGAAGATGTCCGTCAATATAGTCAATAGCGCGAAGCACCGGTCTTGAATAAACATTTTTATTATGGAGTGCTTTAATCTTTTTTAGATAGTCTTTTACCATTTCATCATGAATTTGGAATATTTCTTCCTTTGTCATGGCAGTATCTGCCCGCTGTATATATAAATCACTGATATTGTAGGAAGTTTCTGAATCTAATCCACCATCCATCGCAAATCTGCAACACAGTGTTGTAGATGCCACAAACATATATTTCCAGTTCCGTAAAACATCTTTAGAAAGAATCCCTTCTGCTGCATTTTCAAACATTTTTCTGCCTTCTGGCACAGCACGATTATCCCCGTTTTTCAAATATGTATATTGCAGCATTTCTTCATCATAGGTGGAATGTGAAAATTCATTCTCGCGATTTTGAAAAAATGTTTCCTGCAAGATCTGATCCATTGATTTTTTCATTGGAACCTCCGATTTCATCTTTATCATAGCGGAAATAAGAAAAGATTAAAACATAAAAATATGATATGAATCATAAATATATGTTATTCATAGAAAATCCAAAATCCTATAATAAGGACGAAAAGAGGGATGAACAAATGAAAAAAGAAAACTATTTAAAATATGGATTGATGGATGGATTGTTCTATGCATGGAATGCCTGTTTTACAGGATTTATTACATCTTATTTTCTAAAGTGTGGACTGGAGGCCTCCTCTTTAAGTACGGCACTTGCAGTATATATGTTTACCTGCTTTGGAGGCGCGATTTTCTGGGGAAGAGTATGTGATAGAAAAAAGACCAATCGAAAGGTATTCTTAATGAACTTTGCACTTGTGATTGGATTGGCATCTTTTATCACATTCCTAACTGAGATCAATATGTTAGCTGCTGTTGGCTTATATATCTGTCTTGGTTTCTTATTTTCATCTTTAGGTTCCAATTTAGATGCCTGGATGTTAAGAAGCTTTCAAAAAGATGCATCGTTATATGGAAAGGCCAGAGCCATTGGATCGCTTGGCTATTCCTTATGTGCTTTGGTGGCAGGTATTGTGATTCGCCAATATGGATACGGTATGATTCAACTCATGCAGCTGGCGACCGGTATCTGTACCCTGGCAATGGCATTTGTGTTAAAGGAACTTCCTTTTGAAGAATCAGATTCTAAGGCAGAAAGCGGTGATGCATCCCTTCTTTTGAAAAGTCCTTTATATGTCATCTTAATTGTGCTTCTCTTTCTTGGAGGATTGGCCGCTGCACCTGTAAATAATATGAAAACGGTATTCATTCAAAATACAGGAGGAGATGTATCGATGTTAGGGCTGGACAGCTTTATCGGCGTTACATTACAGGCTGTATTAATCTTTGTATCCGGTAAATTTACCCGCATTCCTGTTAAGGTTCGTCTTCTGATCATGTCAAGCATGTTGTTGGGGGATATGGTATTGGTATACAGCGCAACAACTCCGGTTATGATTATGGCCGGCAGTATCTTCTGGAATGTGTCTTTCTCGGTAATGTTACCAACACAAAGAGAAATTGTTGAAAAATATGTAGATGCTTCTGTACGTAATATTGCACACAATATTGCGGATGCTGCCTACAATAACTTTGCAGCTATTATCGCATTATCTTACAGTGGCATTTTGATCAATAACTATGGCGTGAAAATGATAGCTTTAACCGGAGCGTTCATTATGGTTGTCGCAGTTATTATAGAAATCATTCTGTTAGTAAAACCGGAAAAGAATACGCTGATTTTGAAAGAAGAAACAATGTAGGAGGAAGTCATAATGAATCACGAAAAAATCGCAAGAGAAATACACAATACAGGAAGAAGCTGTGCTACCTCAGTTTATGAAGCATTTCGCGATATCAACAAAAATACGAGCCGTGCTCCAAGCCCACGGGCAGAGGGCGGTAAGTGTGGGGCTGTACTTGCCGCGGAAAAAGTGCTCAAAGAAACAGGAACAGGAAGAATTGAAGAATTTGATTCACAATTTCTAAAGAAGTTTGGTTCTTTGAAATGTCATGAATTACTGGGTGGGAGATACAGCTGTCATGAATTGGTTGGTATAGCCGCCAGAATTACAGATGAATTATGTAGTACTCGATAACATAAAAAAATTCGAAAGGAGAATCCTATGTTAACAATTAAAAAAGTTGCCGGAAAAGGCGGAGAAAAATATGTGCCTTATGACCAAAGAACCGGCAAAGAATCTGTTGTCTACTTTACAAGAGACTTGTCTGATGAAGGACTAAAAAAAGCATTTGATACAGTAGCTCCGGCATTAAAGGGAAAAATTGCGATCAAACTGCATACCGGTGAACCAAAAGGACCGAATATCATCCCTCGTCCATGGGTAAAAGAGCTCATTCAGGACAGACTTCCGGATGCAACAATCATTGAAACAAATACATACTATATCGGTGATCGTTTCACGACCGAAGATCATAGAAAGACTTTGGAAATCAATGGATGGAACTTTGCACCGGTGGATATTACCGATGAACATGGAACTAAGATGTTACCGGTAGAAGGCGGTAAATGGTTTACAGAAATGTCTGTTGGTAAGAGTATGACAGACTATGATTCCATGTTGACATTAACACACTTCAAAGGACATACCATGGGTGGTTTCGGTGGATCTAATAAGAATATCGGAATCGGATGTGCGGATGGAACAACAGGTAAGAAAATGATTCATACCAACACCAACAAGCCAAATTCATGGGATGTTGATCAGGAAGAATTAATGGAAAAGATTTCGGAATCTACAAAGGCTACCATTGACTATTTCGGTGATCAGGTTGTTTATATCAACGTACTTAGAAATATGTCTGTATCCTGCGATTGCGAAGGTGTAAGTGCCCAACCGGTCGTAACTCCGGATATCGGTATCTTAGCGTCTACTGATATCTGTGCGATTGATACCGCTTCTATGGATTTAGTGTATGCATTACCGGAAGAATCCAATAAGGATTTCAAGGAACGTGTAGAAACCCGCCATGGTCACCGTCAGCTTTCTTACATGAAAGAGCTTGGCATGGGTAACAACCGCTATGCCTTAATTGACTTAGATAATGACAACAAGAAAATTGATGCCGCTACTGCCGTAGAAGGCATTAAAGGCGGATGGGTTCCTGATAAATATAACGTATAAGATATTGAGTTGTTACAAAGATTGATTTTGAATCATTAGATTTCCAACAGCCCTAATCTTTATAATGACAAAAATTTAGGATATATGCATAATTAGTAAAAAAGGAGCTGCAGATTTTGATTGATCAATATCTGTAACTCCTTTTTTAATGGTTTGTTTTGTAAATAACAAATCTATGCATCGAAATGTTTGCCGTTTATGGATTCTTCCATCTCTTTGAAAGCTTCTTCTGTAATATAGATACCTTCTTCAGGATGCTTAGTGGAATTGATAGCACAATCCATAGCAGAGATCATACCGGATACCGGCTGGACAACGGCATTCCATGAATCATCGAAGGATTCACGAAGACGGTTCCAATCGGTAAACATCAATACCGCTTTTCTATCGCCTTTTCCATCCATCACCGCAAAATTCAAAGTAGTGTCTTTTTTGAGTACCTGTTCGCCTTTTTCAAGCGGCTGGTCAGTTTTCATCGGAATTAACAGCTTGGCTTTCATAAGTTCACTGAAAAGCAGACGGTAATATACCTTGAATATCGTTTCCTGATTTGGAGTGGATGGCTTTGACATCTGTGCAATCAACAACATCCAGCGAACTAAATCCGGATTGGTAACGGGGATATCTTTTGGATCCAATTGAGATGTATCCGGTTTCGGTACCAGCCAATTGGCATTCATCTGCACATCGGGAGTAAAGACACCGGCGCTTATGGCTCCGTTTCGCCAGAAAGCTTTCCCAAGTTCATTTTGGATGTCTTCTTTTTGAATCGTTCGATATTCGTATCGGTCGCCTTTTGTGTTTTCCGTGAGTATATCCTTGTATTTCTCGGTTCCAAGTAAGATACATGGATTGGTGCAGCTATAGGTATTATCTTTATTGTGAATGACTTTGGAAAACATATGCGGCTGTCCTGTCTTTTTATTGTAAAGACAGCAGATTCGATCGGCAGCCATAACTTTTTTAGCTAAAAGCTGTAAGAGAACCTTTATTTTTTGATGGTCTTCTTCGGTAGCCTTCTGCTTGTTGTGTGTGGTTAACCAATGGAAGCTGCGGCAGATTTCCGCAATATCGGCAATGGATGCGTTTTTCTCATCAGTTGGGGTAAGCACCAGCTTTTGATGAAGGATAAAGACGCGCATTATCGTATCAAGATATGTTTGATGCATCGCTTTGAGATCATATCTATGGTTATGGAGTACCATTGCCTTGGCAAAAGGAAATTTAGCCCCATCTTCGATAATCAAAGTGGCTCTTGTATCGGTTGCGTTGGGGATATATTGATGGTTTTGAATCTCTAATCTTTTTACCTTGACTGTAAAATCATCGATCGCATCATCCCAGGAGGTAACCGTTAAAGTCTGATTGACGGTAATGGTACCTTTTACTACACCGACAATCGCAATATCCTCACTGTCCTGTACTGGAAAAATATCTTCTATTCCGTATAAAACGGGTTCTTTCTTAAATAAAAACATAAATGTTCACCTTCTCGGTACTATCATACAACAAGTTGTTCGATATCCCCAAATTTAACAATTATTTAACATTATTCTATAATTGATTTGACATCACTCTATTATCGTTTAAGGTAGATTATTGTTCATTTTTAGTGAGGTAAAGATTATGAGTATCATGAATGTGATCGAACTGCTCGGTGGTTTAGGTGCCTTCCTGTTTGGAATGCATTATATGGGAGACGGATTAAGTCTTGCTGCCGGTGCAAAAATGAAGGATGTGCTGGAGAAATTAACACGCAATCCGGTACTTGGCTTTCTGGTAGGTATGTTAGTTACAGTATGTATCCAGTCATCATCGGCTACTACCGTCATGGTTATGGGTTTCATCAATGCGGGAATCATGGATTTAGCCCAGGCAACCGGTGTTATCTTCGGTGCTAATATCGGTACTACGATTACCAGTATTTTGATTGCCCTGGATGTTTCTGCCTTAGCTCCTGTATGTATTGCGGCAGGTGCCTGCATGATGTTGTATGCCAAAAAGAAAAGAACGAAATATATCGGTCAGGTTATCTTAGGCTTTGGATTACTTTTCCAGGGTCTGCATACAATGAGCGGTGCTATGGCTCCGTTAAAGGATTCTGTAATGTTCCAGAACTTTATCTTGAATGCGACTAACCCGTTTGTTGGCTTCTTGATTGGTGTTGTACTTTGTGCCATCATCCAGTCATCATCAGCTGCAGTCGGTATCTTACAGGCTTTGGCTATGCAGGGATTAATGCCGCTGGTATTTGCCGGTTATATTGTCTGCGGTATCAACGTTGGTTCATCGACTCCGACTTTGATTTCGGCTTTAAATGCCAAAAATAACGCAAAGCGGGCGGCCCTCATCTACTTGATTTTCAACGTTGTGGGTGCCTTGATCTTTGTTCCTTTGACAATGATTACACCGCTGTGTCAAATAATTACAGATAATGTTGCCAGCCCGGCTTTCCAGGTTTCGGTTTATCATATTCTGTTTAAGATTGTTACGGGCTTGATCTTATTGCCGCTTACAAACTTAATCGTTAAGTTGACTTATAAGGTTCTTCCGAAGCAGGCTCATGAAAATGTATTCCGCTTTGAATATATTGATAAAAACATGGTTGGTGATACCCACGTATTAGCTGTGCAGGTGAAAAAGGAAGTACTTCGTGTTTGTAAACTGGTTCGTGAAAATATTGAAACGGCCTGTCAGTCTTTGTTGAATCACGATATTTCCAATGCGAAGAAAGTATATGAAAACGAAGAGGTTATCGATTATCTGACCGGAGAAATAACAGATTATCTGACTAAAAATGTAAATACGATGGAAATGCCTCAGGAAGTCAGCGATTTCTTAAGCAACATGTTCTTGATGATCAATGAATTGGAGCAGATCGGTGATCACGCGGATAAGATCATGTCGGTCAATGAAAGATGCATTGAGGATAATTTAGAGTATTCCGATCCGGCAAAGAAGGAATTTGAGATTATTTATAAAGAGGATTTATTCTTATTTGATGAGGTTGTCAATTCCTTTGAAAGCGGAAAGCCAACTGTTACCCGCGAACAGGTGCATGATTCTGAACATGCGATCGCCAAGTTGAGTTATGAAGCCCAGGCTCATCATATGGACCGTTTAAAAGAAGGAATCTGTGATTTTGATACCGGTTTGGCATTTACAGAATCATTGAACTCGCTCTCACGTATCGCAAACCATATCGCAGCTATGGTGGAGGCATAATATGATCTGGTGTGTGGATGATGATGATTCGATTCGTGATATAGAAGTTTATACTTTACAATCGACCGGTTTTGAGGCGATGGGATTTGAAGATGGCTTCAGTATGTTTCAACAATTGGAGACTGAAATCCCGGATTTGATTGTGCTGGATATCATGTTGTCGGATATGGATGGAATCGATATATTAAAAAAACTCAAAAACACGCCTAGATGGAAATCAATTCCTGTTATAATGGCTACAGCTAAAGGAGAAGAAATCGATAAAATTGTCGGTTTAGACCTGGGGGCGGATGATTATTTGGTGAAGCCTTTTGGAATGATGGAGATGGTTTCTCGTATTAAAGCAGTTCTTCGACGCTGCTCACAAAGAGAAGAGAGCACGTCTTCCATCAAAACCTTTGACAACATTCTTCTTGATTATGATAAGCGGACTGTAAAAATTGATGGAGAACCGATTCTTTTGACGGTAAAGGAATTCGAAATGTTGAATTTATTTATCTCCAATCCGGGCCATGTGTTTACCAGAGAGGATTTGATGAATCATATCTGGGGAACGGATTATTACGGAGGAACACGTACCGTTGATGTTCACATCACAACACTTCGTCGGAAAATGAAGGAAGCCGGCCGTCTTATCACTACAATACGGGGGATTGGTTACTGCATAAGGACGTGACGATATGCTCAAACGAACATTTCTTTACATGTTAGCGCTCATAGCGATGGTGCTTTTCAGCACCATCGGTTTAGTTATGGGCGCTTTTTATACGTATTTTGAAGAGATTTATCTGCAGGAATTAGTAAATGATGCAGAATATCTTGCGATTGGTGTAGAGCGGGATGGGGTAGATTATCTGAAGCAGTTAGATCACGACAGTCTGCGGATTACCTGGATTGCGCCGGATGGTCAGGTGCTTTATGATAACCAGAGTGACAGTGAATCGATGGAAAATCATCTGGACCGCCCGGAGGTGTCGGAAGCTTTAGAATCGCAGGATGGTACCAGTATTCGCTATTCCAATACGATTTCTCAAAGAACGCTTTACTATGCCATGCGTCTGCATGATGGCAGTGTGCTGCGTGTTTCGGATAACTATATCAGCGGTTCGATGTTGATGCTGCGATACGGCAAACGCATTATCCTTGTGATTTTGATTGCGCTGGTATGCACGGGGTATACGGCATATGTATTGTCCAAGCGTTTGGTCAAACCGATTAATGAAATTGATTTAGATAATCCTAAGAAAGGTTTACCTTATGAGGAGTTAGCTCCGCTGGCGACTAAAATTGAAAACCAGAACGAACAGATTCACCGCCAGATTGAAGACCTTCAAAGACAGCAGCATGAATTTGAAATCATTACCAATAATATGCGGGAGGGTTTGATTTTCGTAAACAATCATAAGGAAGTTATATTTTATAACCACAGTGCTCTGGATTTATTGGATGAAAGTGATATATCATCGATTCAAAGTCCTATTTATCAAAATGTGCTTGATAAGGCTTTAAAGGGAAACGCATCGGAAATAATTTTAGATGTCGATGCGACAAATATACAGCTTTTTGCGAATCCAGTATATCGAGACGATGTGCTTACCGGTGCTGTTGTCGTATTGATCGATGTCACCGAGAAACAGCAGTTAAATGTGATGCGTCAAGAATTTACTGCCAATGTGACACATGAATTAAAGACGCCGCTGCAATCCATTATCGGATGTGCGGATTTAATGGCCAATAATCTTGTCAAGGAAGAAGACCGTCCGCGTTTCCAGAATATGATTAAAAAGGAAGCACAGCGTTTGGAAAGCTTGATTAGTGATATTATCAGCTTATCCCGCGTTGAGGAGCAGAAAGAGATTGAAAAGGAACCGATCGAACTGCATGTACTCTGTGAGGATGTTCTTGATTCTTTGTCAATTAATGCGGCCAGAAAGAATATCTCTTTGCATCTGGAGGGGGATGAGATTAAGCTGCAATCCAATCACGGTATCCTGTATGAGATCATCTATAATTTATGTGATAATGCGATTCGTTACAATAAAGAGGCCGGCTCTGTGACGGTGCGTTTAGAAAACCAGCCTTCGCAGGCTGTCATCGTTGTAACGGATACCGGAATCGGTATTCCTAAGGAGCATCAGGACCGCATTTTCGAAAGGTTCTATCGTGTGGATAAGAGCCATTCGAAACAGACAGGTGGTACCGGACTGGGATTGTCGATTGTTAAGCACTCTGTTCAGGCTTTAAAGGGAAACATTGATTTAAAGAGTGAACCAGGCAGCGGAACGCAGATTACCGTAAAAATTCCCAAATAGGGGCTGTTTCAGTTAAAATTGTAGACAGTCAATAAAAAAGGCGGGAACGCTAATGAAAGCGACCCGTCTTTTTAGTATCATTAGAGTATGAAAAACACAACTAATCCAAGCCCTAACGAACGAACATATTATAACGCAGTTCAGTTAAGCCTGCCACTTAATGTTGGTGTATGTATTGATGAAGATGATCCGGTGTATTCGTTTATTGAAGCTGTCAAGGAGGTAAATTTAAGTAAATATGTTAAACCGATAAGCTCCAATAACACGAACAGCCATGACAGGGGAATGCTTCTGAAAGTACTGCTGTTCGCCTTTATGGATAACCAGCGTTCTCTTTCAACGATTGAGAAGCTCTGTAAAACAGATATCCGCTATATGTATCTGTCCAATGAGGAGAGGCCCAGTAAGGCGGCATTTTCCAGACTTACCTCTCTTTTGACAGACTCTATTGAGGAAGTATTTTATGACATTAGCCGGCACATTGCGGTGGATCTAATGAAGATTGATATTAATACAGGTTATGTTGACGGAACCAAGATCGAAGCCAACGCCAATAAGAATACATTCGTGTATAGAAAAAGAATCACGAACCAGATTCCAAAGCTAAATGAAAAGATCCGCGAGGAAATACGGGCTCTGAACCGTGAATTCGGATACAGCTATCCAGTCAAGGAGGAATACGCCTCGCTTGAAGTCTTCTATATCTGTCAGTATCTGATGGAACAGATGACAGCCCTTGATATCCAGATTCAATATGGAAAAGGCAAGAAAAAGAGCGTTATGCAGAGATATTACGACGAAATGCTTAAATATGCACTGAAATTAGATGAATATGAATACTGGCTGAGCATAATCGGCAGCAGAGGAAGCTGCTCCAAGACAGACCATGATGCAACATTTATGGCAACAAAATGGGACTACTACAATCAGAGCGGAGTAACACGGGCATGCTACAACTGCCAGATACAGGTCAGTGACGGGATAATCGTTAACAGTGCAGTTTATCAGAATCCGGGAGATACGCAGACGTGGATGCCGTTTATGGAACGATTTGAAGAGCATTATGGATTCTATCCCAAAGAACCGGTCGCAGATGCGGGATATGGAGGCTATGATAACTATATGTATAATCTGCAGAGGGGAATAGATCTTGTGCAGAAGTATAACTATTTCGGCAAGGAAAAGGATCCTAAATTCAGGAAGAAGATATTTAATATTGAAAACTGGAAGAAGAACGAGGAAGGATACCGCATCTGCCCGGATGGAAGAGTTTTTGATGTCTACATAAAGGATGTGTATGACCAGCCCGGGAAGTCGCTGCAGATCCGCCAGCTCTACCGGGAAGCGAATAAATGCGAAGGTTGTCCTTTCCGGAATGAGTGTCTAAAGAATAAGGACGGACATAAGACAATATCGCGTAACATGGTACTGGAGGAATTTCGAAAAAAGGTCGATGAAAATCTAACAAGCGAATCCGGGAAACAGCTGTGCCGGAACAGGAGTGTACAGGCTGAAGGAGCATTTGGATCTATCAAACAGAATGCCTTGTTCACGAGATTTACGAGAAAAGGAATGAAAAATGTGGAAATGGAATTCCTTCTAGTGTGCCTTGGGTTGAATTTCCGGCGGTACCATAAATTCAGGACAGACTCAAAGCCTAAAGAAGAGCCGCTCCTATCTTAAAAAAAAGGAATTGAAGAAAATCTCTTTTTATAATGCCCAAAAAGGCAAATAAAATCATCTGCTTAACTAGAAAATGTCTTAGGCAGATGATTTTTAATTAGATTTTCGATAGCGGAGAAAAAA
>JAGAWH010000167.1 GCA_017941505.1 Faecalicoccus sp.
ATGCCCTTTGGCAACGCAGCGGGCCAGTGTAGCAGGGGGAAAACCCATTCCTCAATGGCTTTCGCGGCATAAGTCCTGCCTCAGAGGACTGGGACATTTTCCCTTAATAACTATTAAGACATTATCACTTGATAACCACATGATACTCAGTTTTAATCTAAAAAACCTTGAAATCATACTTTTCACATGATATTATTTGATGGCACTTACTTTAGACTCACAGGTGGTCTAAGGCGGAAGGAGGTTACAACATGAAAAAGGGAATTCATCCGAATTACCATAAAGTTAAATGTGTTTGTACATCTTGCGGAAATGAGTTCGAAACAGGAAGCACTATTAAAGGTGATTTAATGCGTGTAGATACATGCAGTAATTGTCACCCGTTCTTCACAGGACGTCAGCGTTTCGCTGCTGCGCAGGGTCGTATCGAGAAGTTTAACAAAAAATACGGATTTACAAATAAATAGCAGAGATAAGCAGCGTCATTATTTGGCGCTGTTTTCTTTTTTCGGAGGGAAAGGATATGAAGGTAAGATCAAATAGAATGAGCGCATTTCAATCATCCGTATTTACGGAATTGAAATATATGAAAACAGATTATGAAAATCGTACCGGTATTCAAACTATTGATTTCTCGATTGGAGCACCCAACATTGCTCCCCAAAAGTCCATCATGGAAGAGCTGGCAAGACAGGTTATGGTACCGGATAACTATAAATATGCCATCATCGATTTAGATAAAATGCAGGAAACGATCCAGAAATGGTATTTAAACAGATATCAAGTTGAACTGTCTAAGGATGAGATGGTTTGTGTTCAGGGCTCTCAGGAGGCATTAAGCGAGCTATGGTTATCGGTTGTCGATGAAGGGGATATTGTCCTTGTTCCCGATCCTTATTATCCGGTATTTGCGGATGGTCCTAAAATCGCAGGTGCCAAGGTAGTTCCTATGCCTTTACGGGAAGAAAACGATTATTTGATTGACTTTGATGAAATTGACCCGGAAATCGCAAAAGAAGCCAAGGCGATGTTAGTGTCTTATCCCAACAACCCAACCTGTGCCATTGCCCCGGACAGCTTTTATGAGAAGTTGATTGCGTTTGCCAAAAAATATGATTTATTTGTGCTGCATGATAATGCCTACAGCGAATTAGTATTTGATGGCAAAGTAGGAAAAAGCTTTCTAGCCTATGAAGGAGCTAAGGATGTCGGTGTAGAATTGAATTCTTTCTCTAAGACATTTGGGATTGCCGGGGCAAGACTTGGAGTCTGTGTCGGAAATAAAGATGTAATAGACAGCTTTAAAATGTTGAAATCCAATATGGATTACGGAATTTTCCTGCCGATTCAATATGCCGGTATGGAAGCTTTGATCAATGCTCAGGATTCCATCAAGGAAACCTGCAAAGCGTATGAAAGACGAAGAGATCTTGTCAGTGAAGAATTTTTAAAGGCAGGATGGTATGTTCCGAAAAGCCCAGCAACGATGTTTGCGTGGGCAAAAATCCCGGATAAATACGAAACCTCGATGGATTTTGTGAAAGACTTACTCAACAAAACAGGTATCGTTGTTACACCGGGTCAGGCTTTCGGCAAAGAAGGAGACCGCTATGTCCGCCTGGCTTTGGTGGAAGATGAAGAAAACATTAAAGAAGCTGCCCAAAGAATGATGAAAACAGATATTTTTCGTTAAGTACTTCATTTTTGATGAAGTGCTTTTTTTATGAAATGTTAAAGATGGCTGAACACTTCATCTCGAACATATCTTGTTGAAGCATCACAAATGGCCGCAATTGTTTGTACCGATTCATCACATCCATTAATAAACCACTCCAATATAATATTTCGTAATGCGCCTATGCAGGCAACCAATAAGTAATAACTTTTTTTATCAATCGCTGGGTATGTTGTTTTAATGTAGTCCCGAAATTGAAAAAAAGCGGTTTTTTCGATGTTTGTCTTCAAAACAAGCGAATAGAGATCAATATTGTCTTTCATCATCTGCACGATTGGTGGAAATACATCTTCTTTGTTGTTGATTGCGTTCCAGACAGCCTTATTCACTTCTTTTAATTCATGGTTGATCATTTCCGATAATATGTCATCAACGGTTTGATAGTTTGAATAAAATGCAGTTCTGGAGACGCCGGCTCTTCGAGTGAGTTCAGAAACAGATATATCGTTAATATCTTTAGTGTCTAATATTTGAACCAATGCGTTTTGAAGACATGTTTTTGTCATAAGTTTAGCCTGCTTGTTGGATAAGCGGACAATATTTTTCTTTTCGAGTTCTGTTTTTTGTTCTTGCATGACAATTCTCCTTGTTTTTGTAGTGGGATATCAATGTACTATTTTTTTGTAGTTGTCATATATATACCAAACGCTTACAATTACAACAACATTACAGTTGTAATGCCATTATAATTGTTGGTTTGGCGTTAGTCAACCGGAGGTATTTATGAGTATTAAATCAACACTGACAAAATTTGGCTTGGAACAGATGATAGATTATGTTTACAAGGATCCAGAAAAAGGCATGGTTAAAGTATTAAATTGGGCTGACCAGTTTTCTAAAGGAGAATATGAACCTCATAGAAAAATGATTCGGCAAGTTGTTGAGGATGAAAATAATCCTTATCATTCATTTGTGAATAAGATTTTCACCGATCTTGATAAAGAAGTTGTTAAAAAAATTCTGGTGAATTTCTTTGTATACGCAAACTTGGCGGGATGGCCAATCCAAGAAGAAAACCGAAAAAAATATAACTGTAATATTCCATGGGCAATTTTGTTGGATCCAACAAGCGCATGTAATTTACATTGTACAGGGTGCTGGGCTGCTGAATATGGTAACAAGTTAAATCTATCATTTGATGAGATTGATGACATCATTAGACAGGGAAAAGAACTTGGTATTTATATGTATATTTATACAGGTGGAGAACCACTTGTTCGAAAGAAAGATTTAATTAAACTATGTGAAAAACATGATGATTGTGTCTTCCTGTCTTTTACCAATGGAACTTTAATCGATGAAGCATTTGCGGATGAAATGTTAAGAGTAGGCAATTTTGTACCTGCAATTTCTCTGGAAGGATTTGAAGGTGCTACAGATAGTCGAAGAGGTATCGGTGTATATGATCATGTTTTACGTGCCATGTCTATTTTGAAAAAGAAAAGACTTCCTTTTGGAATTTCCGCATGTTATACATCACAGAACTATGAATCTATCTCATCTGAGGAATTCTATGATTTGATGATTGATAATGGTGCATATTTTGTATGGTTCTTCCATTATATGCCGGTTGGAAACGATGCGAATTTAGATTTATTACCAACACCTCAGCAGCGTATTGGAATGTATAAGACGGTTCGGAAATATCGCGCCACAAAACCATTGTTTGCGATGGATTTCCAAAATGATGCTGAATATGTGGGTGGCTGTATTGCCGGCGGAAGAAGATATCTTCATATTAACGCTAATGGGGATGTGGACCCTTGCGTATTTATCCATTATTCGGATTCGAACATTCGTGAAAAGACATTATTGGAAGCATTACGTTCACCGATGTTTATGCAATATCACGACAACATACCTTTCAATGAGAATATGTTAAAGCCATGCCCAATGTTAGAAAATTCCGGAAAATTGACAGAAATGGTAAATGCAGCACATGCACATTCTACGGATTTACAATCACCGGAAAGTGCTGATCATCTCTGTGGTAAGACAAAACCATATGCAGATAATTGGAGTCCGTTTGCTGATGAACTGTGGCAGAGCTCTCAGGCAGGTAAAACAGAGTGAGAGAATATGTAATATTAACGGATGCGACGGCGGATCATATAGAAGACTATTTGAATACATACGATATAGATATAATTCCCATGACAATTAGTATGGGTGATAAAGAATATGTATACGGAGCAGATAACAGCACAATCAGCGTAGGTGAATTTTATGCTCTCCAGCGTGAACACAATTATTGGCGTACATCCGCTATAGCTCCGGGAGTATATGAGAAGTATTTTGAGAAATATGCATCACAAGGAAAAGATATTATCTATTTATGTTTTTCTTCCGGGATGTCAAGCACATATCAAACTTCATGTATTGTAGCAGATATATTAAAAGATAAATATCCACAGATTCGTATTACATGTATTGATACGTTGAATGGTTCAACACCTCAGGGATTTCTTGTTCGAGAAGCTTTGGTGAAGAAAAGCGAAGGCTTAAGCTATGATGAATTCATTGATTGGGTCAACAATAATAAATTGAATGTTGGTGTCTATTTCAGCGTTGATACATTAGATCATTTGTATCATGGAGGACGATTGTCTAAAACAGAGGCCGCAATCGGATCTACTTTTCACATAAAACCATTTTTGACGATTAATCGTGAAGGTAAATTAGATGTTGTCGCAAAGCCAATAGGAATGCACAAAGCGATGAATCTAGTGGTAGAGAAAATGAAAAACGAATGGCGTCCGGAGATGGGAAGATATGTATTAATTTGTCATGGTGATGATCAAAAGAGGGCCGATAAGTTAAGAGAAAAGATAGCGGATGAATTTCCGTCGGCAGAGATAGAGATAGGGTTAGTAGACCCAATTATTGGCGCGCATACCGGACCGGGAATGATTTCACTTTGTTTCTGGAGTAAAGAGAGGGAGTAAGAATTTATGTTTGAAAAAGTAAATCCACGACATCCGGATAAATTAGCCGATCAGATCGCAGGAGCTATTGTGGATCTGGCATATACAAAAAATCAGAATCCTACAGTTGCGTGTGAGGTTCTCATTGGACATGGACATTGTCACATTATCAATGAAACGTCGGAGCATTTCAATAAAGAAGAAATTACCAGAATAGTCGATAGAATCGTGGGTAAACATTTAGATATTGATTATGCGGAATATATGCAGGATAAATTTTTATCGAATAACCAAAAAGGAGCAATTCGATGCGGAGATAACGGTATATTTAGAGGCTTACCACTAACGAAAGAACAAAAAGAATTATCAATCATAGCTCATAAAATATACGATCAATATCCTTACGATGGGAAATATATTTTAGATTACAAATCCAAGCGATTGATAATCTGTCAAAGTATGGCACAAAATGATGAAATTCAAAAGATTGTTAAAGTATCAAATCCGGATATCACTTTGGAAATAAATCCATTAGGATACTGGACCGGCGGAATTGATGTGGATAGCGGTGCTGTAAATCGAAAATTAGGCTCCGATATGGCAGACTCATTGACCGGAGGAGGTTTATGGGGAAAGGATCTTTCAAAAGCGGATATCACATTGAATTTATATGCATGGAAATATGCACAGCTTCTCGATGAGAAGGTAGAAATTTTATGCGCAATCGGTGATGAAGAAGTTACTGTCTGCTACAAAAATAAAACCATGAAAATTAAATACGAAGATATCATCGAAGAAATTCGTAACGTAATTTTTGATGAATATGGAGGATTTGAACAATTATCACAATGGGGATATTTCTAATGAAAGACGGTGAACTATGTTAGGTTTAATTGATGTTGGAGGCGGTAATAGAGGAGCGTTTGGTGCCGGCGTATTAGACTATTGTATAGATCATCATATTGTTATGGAGTATTGTATAGGAATTTCTGCCGGAAGCGCAAATTGTGTTTCCTATATCGCCAAACAAAGAGGTCGTAATCTTCGGTTTTATACCGACTACAATCTTTCTAATGAATTTTTAAGTTTAAGAAATGGAATCAAACATCATTCTTTAACCAATTTAGACTATATTTACTCAACCATCAGCAATGAAGATGGTAAAGATCCCCTGGATTATAAATCTTTTAAGGAATCGAATCAGGATTGTATTATTGTCGCAACCGATGCCATTACAGGAGAAGCAGTTTATTTTGATAAAGATGCGTTAAAAGAAAACGATTATCGAGTTCTTGCGGCATCATGTAATATTCCCGGAATTAATCAGGCATATGTATTGAATGGACAGGAATATTTTGATGGAGGTTTATCGAATCCAATTCCTATTGATAAAGCCTTTCAAGATGGATGCGATAAAGTGATTGTTATTTTGACTTTGCCTAAGACGTATTTTAGAGATGATAAACGGGATAGACAGCTGGCAAAATTCATTCGATCTTATCCTAAGATTAAACGGGCTGTTGAAAATCGCAGTTTTATATACAACGAACAATTGAATCAAATTATCGAATTGGAAAAAGATGATAAAGTTTTGATTCTTTCACCGGAAAAGAAGCCGGAGATGGATACATTGGGAAAAAATAAAGATGAAATTCTGCGTGTTTATAATGAAGGATATCTGGAAGCTGAAAGGATTAAATCGTTTATAGAACGATAATTCTATAAAGAAAGAGAAATGTTTTATGAAAACACTTAAAGCACAAATATATAAATATCCAATTATCTATACTTTATTATTTTATGGAATATACATATTTAGCTTTTTTCTGATAGAGCAGGTCAATCAACGGCCTGCCATTCTTATTTATTCTGTATTTGATGATTGGATTCCTTTCTCTAAATATGCAGTCGTTCCTTATTGTATGTGGTTTGTAGAGATTGCAGGAATTCTATTGTTCCTTTATTTTAAAAAATCGAGAGATATTTACTTTCGAAATATGGCTTTGATACTTAGTTCAATGATGTGTGCTCTGCCAATATTCTGCCTGTTTCCAACCGCAGTTGATTTACGTCCATCTTCAGTTATTGGAGATGATATCTTATCGAAACTGGTGCGATTTATATACTTTGTGGATGATAGCCGAAACGTTTGTCCATCGCTTCATGTTACCGAGTGTTATCTTATGATAAAAATTTGGAATCAATATATTGGAAAGAAGAAAGGGCTGCCTATGATGCTTTTAAATGTGATCATATGTATCTCTACGCTGTTCCTTAAACAGCACAGTGTGATCGATGTTGTCGTTGGATTGTTGTATGGTATATTATTTAAGTATCTTTTTGACCTTATTGTGTCAAAAAAGTTAAGTGCAACTGCCGGTTGACAGATTTCCAAGCCGGTTTGATGGAATTCTACTGATGAAAATTGTACCTAGAAGCCAGAGAGGTGAACAAAATGATTTTTGCAGATAAAATTATGAATTTAAGAAAGAAAGTCGGATGGTCACAAGAAGAACTGGCAGAGAAGGTGGGCGTTAGCCGGCAGTCTATTTCTAAGTGGGAAAGCGGGCAGTCCATTCCCGATATTAACCGCATTATTGAATTATCAAAAATATTTGATGTCAGTACCGATTATCTGTTAAAAGATTCGATGGAAGACCAGCAGGCAAATCCGGCTTTTGAAGACAGTGATGATCTTCCTTTGCGTCCGGTATCCATGGAAGAAGCTAATTCATTTATGGCAGTTCGTGAAATGATGTCGAAACGTATCAGTATCGGTGTTCTGTTGTGTATTTTATCGCCGATTGCGTTGATTGGATTATCCACTGCCCAAGAGGAAGGCAAAATTCAACTCAGTGAAATGCAGGCAAGCGGTATAGGCTTGACTATATTGATTGTATTGGTAGGGATTGCGGTTGCACTGTTTATTAACAGCTCTATGCTCTTTAAACCATATGAAGATATTTCAACAGAAGATATTGATGCGGCTTATGGAGTTGAAGGAATTGCCAGAGATAGAATGGAGAAATTTCATCCTATCTATGAAAAATCGATGATTGTCGGTGTTATTTTATGTATCGTATCCTGCCTGCCGGTTTTTATCGCAATGACTTTTACGGAATCTGATTATATGATGACCATGGCAGTTTGTGTTATGTTGGCGATCGTTGCGATTGGTGTATTCAATATCGTTCGTGTAAGTACCGTTAATAATGGATATAAAATGTTATTGGAAGAAGGCGATTATTCCCGCGCTTCGAAAGCAGAAAAGAAAAGTAACGATGATTGGGATACCATTTATTGGGGAATCACGCTTGTGATATGGTTTGGATGGAGTTTTATGACAAACGCATGGCATAAAACTTGGATTGTATGGCCGATTGCCGGTATAGGCTATGGTGTATTTATTGCCATTGTTTCTTTGATGCATAAGAAAGATTAATAATATATATCCTCCGATTTTGCGTTAGTGCATACTCGGAGGATTTTTTTATTCTATATTTTCGATGATATAATCGACGGTCAACTGCTGCTGCATGTCGGATGTGATTGTGGCATTATGATCGCCTTCTTGAGCTTCATAATTGCCGAATTGGGCATGGTTACTGCCTTCAATGACATATTCAAAGAATTGATCAGGAGCATATTGTTTCCCTTCTTTAACCTTATCTAAATTAAGAACGCCATCCTTTGATCCGTAGATACTGATTTCTAAGAGTGACTTGTCCAACTGTTTTGTAGGATAGGCTGCCAGAAGGATGACACCTTTTAGTTTATCTGCGTTGTCAGATGCATAATCGGCAGCCATTGCGCCACCCAGGGAGTGACCTCCGATATACCAGTTTTCATAGTTATAAAGCTTCATCACATCATCCGCTTTATTTGGCCCCAATACCGCAAGATTAAATGGCATGCTTACCAGACATACATCCATGCCTTCCTTAGCTAAAAGATGCAGCAGCTTTGCGTATGCTTCTTCTTCGACTTTTGCCCCCGGATAGAATACAAGAGCATCTGTTTTTGAGGGACCGTCAAATAAATATCCGTAGTCCGTCTTTGTGATGGTTACATCGGTATCCGATTTCAATGCATCCAAAGCTTCAGGCTTTGCATGATAATAATCACCGGTGTAAATCAGAAAGGCAGAAAAAACGAAGATTACGATAAGAATGGGGATGAGCCATCTTAAGTATTTCTTTTTCGAAGTTGTCATGTATCCTCTATATATTCTGGCGGATTGCCGATACTACAAAACATACCTGGTCAGGGACATGTCGGGATTGTGTATATTCGAACATGATTCCCTTGGAGTTAAATACCTGTCCGGTTACGCTTAATACAAAATTTAAATGACCAAGCGATAATAATTCTTCATCTTTCTTTGTGGCAAGCTCTGCCATCACACGCCGGCGGCTGGTTGTGATCGTCATGCCTAGATCGTGTTCCAGGAAATGATAAATTGATTTTCCGGCGATTTCAGGAGTTAATCCTGCGGTTTCGGATTTTAAAAACATATTGGTATCAAAGACAATTGCTTTATCATCAATCATACGGACACGTTCGATATAATATAATTCCGTGCCTTCATCAAAACCGGTTTTTTCGCTGATTTTGCGGTCAGCTGTGATTTCTTTAAAGGTGATAACGGATGTCTGGATTTTTTTGTTGGAACGCTTTGCGACTTCAGAGAAGCTTTCAATGCCGCCGACCGTAAAAATGGAATGATCGTTGGATGGCTCCCAGATTACCTGAACACCTCTTCCATGCTGGGGAAGAACCAAGCCTTCCGAAGTCAAAATCGATATGGCTCGACGCACCGTATTACGCGTAACACCAAATTTTTGAGCATATTCATTTTCTGAAGGGATGAGTTCTCCGCATGCGATTTTTCCGGAAAGGATATCGTTGCGAATTTCGTGATAAATAGGTTCGTATTTATTCTGAGGCATCATATCACTCCTTTAACAATATTGAATATAACATAAAATACTTTTAATAATACACGCTAACGCTCACACTTGTTCAAATAAAAGATACAAGCTCTTGGTGTGAATAACGCATTAAGTATAACATATAGTTAGTTAATACAACTAAAGTTTATGAAAGATTGGACAAAATGTAAGCGATTAACACACTTTTGAAGTTGTTTAAACAAATTTTAAATATCTTATTGACTTGTTTAAACATCTGATATATATTGTAACCAAGAAACCTTGTTTAAACAAGTAGAAGGAGAAAGTTATGGGTAAGTTTCATGACGATGCCACCAAGTTGTTAGAATATGTTGGTGGTAAAGAAAACATTAATGCGATAACACATTGTGTTACAAGAATGCGCTTTGTTCTTGCAGATCCAAGTAAAGCGAATGTGAAGAAGATCGAATCTCTTCCTTCCGCAAAGGGAACATTTACACAGGCAGGACAATTCCAGGTTATCATCGGTAATGAGGTAGCTGAATTCTATAAGGAATTTACGGAAATTGCCGGTATTGAAGGTGTATCTAAAGATGCAGCTAAGAGCGCTGCCAAAGATAATCAGACGCCGTTACAGAAGGCAATGTCCAATATTGCGGAAATCTTTGCGCCGTTAATTCCTGCCATCATCTGCGGAGGTTTGATTTTAGGTTTTAGAAACATTCTGGAAACAGCAGTGGTATTACAGGATGGTACCTTCCTTGCCGGATTGGATAAATTCTTATGGATCATTGGTGAAGCTGTATTCCATACAGGTATTCCTGTAGGTATCTGCTGGTCCGTTCAAAGAAAGATGGGCGGAACACCGATGTTAGGTATTGTATTAGGTTTGACTTTGATTTCCGGACAGTTAGTAAACGCATACGGCGTATCCGGAATGGCAGCCGATGCATGGGCACCTAACTATGTATGGGATTTCGGTTTCGCAAGCTTCAGAATGATCGGTTATCAGGCACAGGTTATTCCGGCTATCTTAGCTGCTTTCACCCTGGCATATCTGGAAAGATTCTTTAAGAAGATCGTTCCGCAGGTATTACAGATGATCTTAGTTCCGTTCTGCTCATTATTGTTGGCAGTTATGGCAGCTCACTTCGTATTAGGTCCAATCGGATGGAAGATCGGTGAATGGGTATCCGCATTCGTAATGGCCGGCATCTCCGGTAACTTCCGTGTATTGTTCGGTGCTGTATTCGGTTTATTCTATGCACCGTTAGTAATTACCGGTCTGCATCATATGTCCAATGCGATTGACCTTCAGTTAATCAACTCTACAGGCGGAACGATGTTATGGCCGATGATCGCATTATCGAATATCGCTCAGGGTTCTGCGGTTGCAGGTATGTCTTACTTACAGAAGAAAAACGAAAAAGCCCAACAGGTAAATATTCCGTCTATGATTTCCTGCTGGTTAGGTGTAACGGAACCGGCAATGTTCGGTATTAACTTGAAATATCAGTTCCCGTTCTATTGCGCAATGATCGGCTCCTGCTTAGCCGCAATTATTTCAACCGCAGCCAGCGTAACAGCTGCATCGATCGGTGTCGGCGGTCTGCCGGGTATTATTTCAATCTTCCCGCAGTACATGGTATTCTTTGCGATCGCAATGTTAGTAGCACTGGTTGTACCGTTCGTATTAACAGTTATGATCGGCCGCAAGAAAATCAACCCGAATACCGGCGAATTATACTCTGATGAAGAAGACGAAGAAGACGAAGCTGTATTTACAGATGCTCAGATGAATGAAACATTCGCAGTTCCTGTATCCGGAAGAATTATGCCGGTAACAGAAGTTGAAGATCAGGTATTCTCTTCTAAGGCAATGGGTGATGGTATCGCCATCGATCCAAGCGAAGGAAAAATTTATGCACCGTTCTCCGGTGAAATCACAGTTGCGTTCCCAACAGGACACGCTTATGGAATTAAAGCTGCAAATGGAAAAGAAATTTTGATCCATATCGGTATGGATACGGTAGAATTAAATGGTAAAGGATTTACACCGCATGTTAAACAGGGCGATATCGTAATCCAGGGTGATCTATTATCGGATGTAGACCTTGATTACATCCGCTCTCAGGGCAAACCGGTTGTAACTCCGGTTATCTTTACAGACGGAACCCCTGTAGAATTATTAAAGACAGGAAATGTAAACGCAAAAGATAAAGACGTTATTAAACTCGGATAAGGAGCAGCTATGTTAAAGAAAGATAAGGTAATTTATCAGATTTATCCAAAATCTTTCCAGGATTCCAACCATGACGGTATCGGGGATATCCCCGGTGTCATGGAACATCTCGATTACCTGCAGGATTTGGGAATTGATGTCATCTGGTTTAACCCGATGACCGTATCTCCTCAGAAAGACAATGGATATGATATTTCTGATTACAGAGCATTGGATCCGATTTTCGGAACCATGGAACAGTTTGAACAGTTAAGTAAAGCCTGTGACCAAAGAAATATCCAGATTATGTTCGACATGGTGTTCAACCATTGTTCAACCGAACATGAATGGTTTAAAAGAGCACTTGCCGGCGAAGAAAAATATAAGAATTATTTTATCTGGAGAAAAGGTAAGGGGGAAGGTATTCCTCCTACCAACTGGCAGTCTAAATTCAGCGGTCCGGCATGGGAATATGTTGAAAAATTTGATGAATGGTATCTGCATTTATTTGATCCGACGCAGGCAGATTTAAACTGGGATAATCCGGATGTTCGTAAGGAGTGTTTCGATATTCTGAATTTCTGGAGAGAAAAAGGTGTTCACTGTTTCCGCTTTGATGTCATTAATTTGATCTCT
Source organism: Faecalicoccus sp. (assembly GCA_017941505.1). The sequence continues at coordinate 12,430 of JAGAWH010000167.1, forward strand.
AAGGCAACAGTAGATGAAGATGATCCAAATCTCTTTGATGGAAGACAATTTTATGCAGACGGTCCAAGAGTACACGAATATATTCATGAGATGAATGTAAATACTTTTGGCGATGATGAGAAATCGATTACGGTTGGTGAGTTGAACTCAACAACTTTAAAAGAAGCAGTTACGTATACAATCCGCAGCGCTAAAGAATTAGATATGACATTTACCTTTGCACACTTAAAGGTAGACTATAAAAATCTGAAAAAATGGCAGCTGCAGCCGGCAGATTTCATGGAGATGAAACGAATCTTCTGTGAAATTGAAGAAAATTCTCAGAATGCGGATGGCTGGATGTCCTTATTCTGGAACTGTCATGATCAGCCAAGATCGGTATCCCGTTTTGGAGATGATAAAAAATATCGTAAGGAAAGCGCTAAGATGTTAGCGGCTGCAATCCATATGATGCGTGGTACACCATATATTTATCAGGGTGAAGAAATCGGTATGCCAAACGCATATTTTACGGATATCAGCCAATACAGAGATGTTGAAAGCACAAATATTTACGATGTATTGATTAAACAGGGATTGGATAAAGATGAGGTAATCCACATTTTACAGGAAAGATCCCGCGATAATGCCCGTACTCCTATGCCTTGGGATGACAGCGAAAACGGTGGCTTCTCCGATGTGACTCCATGGTTACAGTCTGCCGACCACTATAAGGAAATCAATGTAAAGAATACATTGGAAGATCCGGATTCGATTTATAAATTCTATCAGAAGTTGATTCAATTGCGTAAAAAGATGATGGTTATTCAAGACGGTTTGTACATTCCGCTTCTTCAAGAGCATGAGCGCGTGTATGCTTACGAAAGAAAATGGAATGAAGAAAGTCTTGTATGCATCAATAATTTCTATGGTGAAGAAACAGAAATTACTCTTGATCTGGATGGTTATGAGATCCTCCTGTCCAACTATACAGATGCAGCGCTTAAAAACACGATGAAACTTCGTCCTTATGAAACAATTGTAGCGTATAAAAAATAATTGTGATAAACCCTCTTGAAATCTCAAGGGGGTTTATTTTGTAGTATATAGATACAAAGAATTCATTGAAAGCAGTCATTATAAAACATTATAATTAAAAAAGGCTGTATAGTTGTCGTAAAGACGGTGCATACCGTAATGAATCTAAAACGATGTGTTAATTCGATTGGAAGGAATGAGAAAGATATGCGTATATTGGTAACCGGTGCCAATGGATTTCTTGGCAGAGGTGTTGTAAAGAAATTGTTGGATATGGGATATGAAGTGGCTGCAGCGGACCGAAATGTTAATAAGGTAGATGAAAGGGCATCATTATATGCTTGTGATATTTTTGATGTTCAGGATCCGTGGAGTTATTTCAATAAACCGGATGTCCTTTTACATATGGCATGGAGAAATGGATTTCAACATGAGAGTGATACGCATATTGAAGATCTTCCTAAACATTATATGTTTTTGAAAAGAGTCGCAAAATCGAAATGTCAAACAATTGCGGTGATGAGCAGTATGCATGAAGTAGGTCAATGGGAAGGGATGATTACGGAAAACACACCGTGTAATCCTATGACACCTTACGGAATCAGTAAAAATACCTTGAAGGCCTTAACAAAAATGTTTTGTACGCAATACGGTAAAGTTTTTCTATGGCTTCGTGGGTTTTATGTTGTCAGCGAAGACCATGATGGAAGTTCTATCTTTTCAAAGATCATGCAGGCAGAAAACGAAGGAAAAAAGACGTTTCCCTTTACTACCGGAGAAGCTTCGTTTGACTTTTTGGAGTATGAAAAATATTGTCAATATATTGCCAAGGCTGTTGTACAGAATCAAGTTACCGGCATTATTGAGATTTGTTCCGGATATCCTGAGCGAATTTCTGATTGTGTAGAACGGTTTATTCACGAAAATAACCTGCATATTTGCCTTGAATACGGGGCTTTTCCAAGCCGGGTATATGACAACAGAATCGTTTGGGGAGACCGGCAGAAGATTGATAAAATTCTAAAGAACGCTCAAAAAGGAGAGATGGATAATGGTTTATAGCCAAAAAGACAGCACATTTAGACGATGTGTACTCTGTGTGTTTTATGATGCAGATGGGATTGTTGATCCATATGTTGAAGTATTTCTGCAGGGACTAAGATGTGTGGCGGAAAGAATTCGTGTCATTGTGAACGGAGATATCTGTCCGGAAGGGGTGGAAAAATTATCTTCTTTGGCTGATGTTGTACAGATTCGTGAAAATACCGGTTTGGATATAACCGGATGGCGGGAAGGTATGGAGGCAGAAGGATACGATGTATTGTCCACATACGATGAAGTTGTTTTATGTAATACGACGGTATTCGGACCGATTTATCCTTTTCAGGAAATGTTTGATTCCATGGTGAAAAAAGATTTAGATTTTTGGGGTATCACAACTTTCCATGGAGATCCTACTGACCTTTTTGGGTTTGAAAAATTGAACTGCATACCTCAACATATCCAGTCATACTTCCAGGTTTATCGCAAACGCTTTATACAAACCGACGATTTTAAAAACTGGTGGGCATCACTTGCAGATATTAAGACATATACCCAGGCAGTGGAACGCCACGAGGCAGTTTTTACCAAGGCAATGGAAGAAAAAGGATACCGTTGGGCAGTGTATTGCGATACGGCAGCTCTTGAAGGCTATACAATGGATCCTTTGCGTGACTTTCCAAGATATCTTATTGAAAAGCTGCGATGTCCTATCATTAAGCGAAGATCCTTTTTTCATGATTATAATGAGGCATTGGGACGCTCCACCGGAGAAGCCGGTCCCCAAGCTTTTTGTTATATAAGAGATCATACAGAATATAATACCGACTTAATATGTCAAAATATACTTCGTACTGAGAACATGGCTGATATCCGAAAGCGGATGCATCTAAATTACGTATTAACATCCAAACATATCAAAAAGCCAGAGTACAAAAATGAGCCAAAGACGGCCATGATCATGCATATTTATTATCCCGACCAGGCTGAAATCTGTGCAAACTATGCCATGAATTTTCCGGAATCGATTGATTGTTTTATAACTGTACCGGACATAAAGACACTTGATCAGGTGAAACCTTATTTTGAAATGCTGGGGAAAAACCATGTGGTAGATTACCGCATTACCGGAAATCGCGGAAGAGATTTAGGTCCTTTTTTTCTGTATTGTAAAGATGTAGTAGAGTCTTATGATCTTATTTTAAAAGTTCACGATAAGAAGGTGGCACAGTTAGAACCGATGTCCATCGGAGAGTCGTGGTGCAGGCAGTGCTTTGCGTGCCTTATGGAAAATGAAGCTTTTATAAAAAATGTGATAACCCTCTTTATGGAGCATCCTCGTTTAGGTATGTTGGTGCCGCCGGTTCCTTTACATGGACCGTATTTCCCAACGACAGGTCTGGGCGAATGGGGACCGAATTTTGAAGCGACAAAAGCACTGGCCGATCAATTGGGATTAAAAGTACCTATCTCCAAGGATAAAGAACCATCCGCACCGATTGGATCGATGTGCTGGATACGAACAGATGCCATTAAGAGCATGTTTGAACGCCACTGGAAAGAAAGCGATTTTCCTGAAGAACCGCTTGCGATTGATGGTACGATTCTTCACGGATTAGAGCGGGTGTTCCCTTTTGTCGTACAAAACAGTGGATATTATACCGGAGGGATTATGTCCGATAACTGGGCCAAAATTCAAATGGATAATTGGAATTATCATTTACGCAATATCACAAATATCAGTGGAGAGAAAACCGGATGGAGTTCATTCCTTGAGCAGGTTTGGAGGATTCGGCATTGATCACGGAAGAAAGGAGAGACATATATGCTGGTAAAATACGGTAAAGAAAAAAGATGCATCATTGTCTTGTTCTATGATCGTGAAGGAATCGTAGATACCTATTTTCTGGAATTGTTGAACGAACTTCGTCCTGAAACCAATAATTTGATAGTGGTTTGTAACGGATGGGTGAATCCCGATAGTTTTTCAAAATTGGAAGAATATACCGATGAAGTCATTTTAAGGGTAAATCAAGGATTTGATGTAGGAGCTTATCGGGAAATCCTCTTTTATCTGGGATGGAAGACTCTTTCCACATTTGAAGAAGTTATTTTATTGAATTACACATTTTTTGTGATGAAAAATTCTTTCCATAAGATGTTTGAAACAATGGATCAAAGAGATATCGATTTCTGGGGGATTACCAAACATCATAAGATGCCTAACGATCCATATGGTGATGTATATCCATGGGGATATATGCCGGAACATTTGAATTCGCATTTTATCGCGCTGCGAAACTCTCTTTTTACAAGCTGGGCATACCGGAACTTTATTTTTAACCTCCCCAATCCATCATCTCGTCAGGAAAGCGTGGTTAAATATGAAACCATCTTCACCAAAACATTCAGTGATTTTGGGTATGTGTATGATACATATACAGATTCAAATTTTCTGGAAGGCATTCATTATTTTCCGGGCGTTTATGGGATTGACCGGCTGCTTGAGAAAAAGAATTGTCCTATTATTAAAAGACGGGTGTTTTATACCGATTATTTAGAATATATCGATAAAACTGCAGGTGAAGCTTCCGCTTATGCATATGAATGGTTAAAAAGACATCCGGAAGAATTTGATATGAATTCGATGTGGGATAATATTTTGCGTTTGGAAAACTTAGCAGATATTACACAAACCCTGCATTTAAGATTTTTCCCGGATTCTTTGACAACTGAGCATGAATTTTCGGATGAAGAAGCTTTAATAGTAGTCCATGGACCGAAAATACTTTTTGATCTATTTTACGTATCATATGAGAAAAATATACCTGCTAAATGGGAGTGGCTGTATGTAGAAGGATCTTTATCCGATGCTTTGAAGCAGGCAGGTATGTCATGTGGTAAGTACTCATATGTATTCTTTATAAATTTACTGGATCCAAAAGAATGGGAACCGTATTCCAACGGAACTTCACTGATTTACAGAGACATGGAAAACCTTTGCGGAAGTAGTGAACTAATCGGTAATTTGGTGGAAGAATTTATACAAAACGAAAGATTGGGTATGTTGGTGCCGCCGCTTCCTAACCACGGTATTTATTATGAAAAGGTACAGGATGGAAGAGCCGGCTATGATGAAAAACTTCAGAAAGTCTGTCAAAAACTAGGCTTGCGGGTGCAGGTTCGTAAAAGTGCTGCCCCACCTGTCTATTCCTGGACAGGAAGTTTCTGGATTCGCTCCAAGCTGTTGATTCAAATTATGGAAACATATGATATTTCCGGCATTGAAGATTCTGTTGTTCATATGTTGATGCCTTTACTTTTACAGGAAATGGGTTACTTTACCGGGGTTGTGATGTCAACACAATACGCCTCTTTGGAGGCGACCAATTTAGGTTATATGATGCGGGAAGTCAATCGTGCACTATTTGAAAGAGTAGGCCCGGATTACTATTGGAAAGAATTAAACAAATTAGAGGAGACAATAAAATGAGCGAACAGAAAACGAACCAATATGAAAAATTGATCAGAGAAACTGAGGAAGCCCTTCGTCTTACTCAAATGGAAAAGGCCCGACTTTTAACAGAGAATGAAAAACTGAAAAAAGAAAATGAATCCCTGTTGGCGGAAAAGGAAAGCTGGCGTATTCAATATGAGACGCTTTACCACTCTTGGGGATACCAAATGATTTTGCGGGCTAAAGGATTGTTAGGAAGAATGTAGTTTCCATTTTTAGCTTTCTTTAAATAGTGTTTAATTGGAAGGATTAAAAGAGCGTTTTATATATAAGCGCTCTTTTGTACTTTTAGGGATTGCTTCTTTTCAAGGTGGACACACGCACAAAGATATCTGCCAGCTGTTCGGGCGTTTGGTTAAACCCGTTTCTAAGCCAGGTTTGTAAAATCATCCAAAGACCGCCTGCTACATAGGCATCCGCATAAATCTGCTCATTTGAAAGCGACGTGTCATAGTAATTGATTGAAGTGTTATCCAGATATAGATGGAACCGGTCCATTAACATATACGACATCCCGCTTTTCTCTAACAGTAAGGCATAGTCTTTATGGTTTTTCCAAAAAGTAAAAAAGTAAAGTGCCTGAGCACGGAAATCTATTAGTTTGTCAGGCGTGATTCCCCGGTCATATTCTTTGATGAGAATGTCGTAGTGTTGGTCAAGGATACCCCCAAACCTTTATAGGATGCAGGTATTTTTTTTTGGTGTTCATATTCTTGGATATTGTTTTGTACCAATAAAAATGATTTGTTTGAATATGATGTAACAATTTTACAGAAATGATTTGAAAATTTTTTATTTAACGGTATGATATTTACATTGGAAAGAGGAGGTAGAACGATGAAACCTTATATCGAAATGACAAATGAAGAGTTAAATAAAGAACTCGAAACTTTAAGGAAAAAATATAAAAAGATCCAGGCTCAGGGAATGAATTTGGATATGAGCCGGGGAAAGCCGTCTCAGGAACAGCTTGATCTTTCAATGGGGTTGATGGATGTATTGGATTCTTCCTCTGATTTGACTTGTGATGATGGAACGGATTGCCGTAACTACGGTCAGTTAACCGGTATTGAAGAAGCTCGTCAATTACTTGGCGATATGATGGAAAACAATCCAAAAGATATTATTATTTACGGAAACTCTTCCTTAAATGTAATGTTTGATGCGATCAGCCGTGCATGGACACACGGTATTATGGGAAATACCCCATGGGGTAAACTTCCGGAAGTAAAATTTTTGTGTCCGGTTCCGGGATATGACAGACACTTTGCGATGTGCGAATACTTTGGCATCGTGATGATTCCGGTACCAATGACACCAACAGGACCGGATATGGAAATGGTAGAAGGCTTAGTAAGCGCCGATGAAGGTATCAAAGGTATCTGGTGTGTACCTAAGTATTCCAACCCTCAGGGTATTACTTATTCCGATGAAACGGTACGCCGTCTGGCAAGATTACATCCGGCAGCTAAAGACTTCCGTATTTTCTGGGATAATGCCTATGGTATTCATCATTTATATGATGATAAGCAGGATAATGTGATTGAAATTTTAGCAGAATGTAAACGTGCCGGAAATCCGGATTTAGTATACAAGTTTGCCTCAACATCAAAGATTACCTTCCCGGGAAGCGGTATTGCGGCTATGGCAGTCAGCCCAAACAATATGGAAGACTTTGTAACGCATTTGAAATATCAGACAATCAGCCATGATAAAGTAAACCAGCTTCGTCACGTACGTTTCTTTGGTGATATCCACGGAATGGTAGAACATATGCGTAAGCAGGCCGATATCATTCGTCCAAAGTTTGAATTGGTAGAAGATATTTTAGACAGAGACCTGGGCGAATTACAGGTTGGAACATGGACTAAGCCACTAGGCGGATATTTCATCATGTTTAATTCTCTGGAAGGATGCGCCAAGGATATCGTTGCCCGTGCTAAAAAAGCCGGCGTGAAGATTACCCCGGCCGGTGCTACATGGCCATATGGATATGATCCATACGATACGGATATTCGTATTGCGCCAACGTATCCAAGCATCGAAGATTTAAAGGCAGCCTTGGAAATCTTTACACTTTGTGTTCGTATTTCCAGCCTTAAGAAAATTCTGGCAGATCGCCAGGCTTAATGAATATAAGTTCGTATCTCAGCATACGAACTTTTTTAAGATATAATAATACAAAAGGAGTGAATCGTTATGAAATGCCCATATTGTGGAAGTGAAAGAATCGAAACGGATATCGCCTGGGGAAAATCGTCAGAGACCGGTAATGTTGGATTGAAATATACGACAGCCGGTATTTTTACCGGAGTTGCCCAGGTGTATGCAGATCTTTGTGAGGATTGTAAGACAATTATTCGCTTATACATCAAAGAAGATACCGATAAAGAATGGATCCATAGACCGGGGACTCTAGGAACGAAGTAACAGGAAACCAATTGAACATAGGAATAATTTAGCTCGTAATTCATTTTACGGGCTTTTTTATTAGATGGTATGATGAAATCAAAGAAATACACGTGGAGGATTAAGATGAAGAAAGAATATGAAGCCCTGTTTACACCATGGAAGATAGGGAATTGCGAAATCAAGAATAGAATCGTTCTAACATCCATGGGAGGTACCGATTTGTTTGGATGGATGGAAAAGAACCATTTCGATAAGGCGGGAGCTGAATTTATATATAATGTCGCAAAAAATAATGTAGGATTGGTCCTGCCGGGATGTCAGCCGGTTTATAACCCAATGGGTGGAGAATGGCTGTATCAAAATAAGAAGATGTATTCCGATCTGGCAAAATGGATGCCAAAGTTCCATGAAACCGGAGCGAAGCTGTTTGTTCAATTAACAGCCGGATTTGGACGCAGCTTTACGATCTCTGAAATGATGGAAAAATTATATTCCAACAAGGCGCTTCGTGCCGTATCTAAACCGTTTATGGATTTGGATAAAATCACTGCCACCGCTTCTCCTTCACCGAACAGGTGGAGTGATAAAGTTCCAAGCAGAGCCATGACAAAAGATGAGATTCGTGAGTTTGTCGAAGCCTTTGCGAAAACCGCAAAGCTGCTTAAAGATGCCGGCGTAGATGGAGTAGAGATCCATGCGGTCCACGAAGGATATTTATTGGATCAATTTACCCTTAAATATGTGAACCACCGTACGGATGAATATGGTGGATCCTTTGAGAATCGTTATCGTTTTGCGGTAGAAATTGTACAGGCAATCAAGGAAGTGTGCGGAAAAGACTTCCCGGTTTCGCTTCGTTACAGCATACTTTCTAAGACCAAAGGATTCCGAAGGGGAGCACTTCCGGGGGAAGAATTTGAAGAAGTCGGACGCGATATGGAAGAGAGCGAGCGCGCCGTAAAATATCTGCAGGATGCCGGTTACGATATGCTCAATTGTGATAACGGAACCTATGATGCCTGGTATTGGGCACATCCGCCGATTTATATGCCGGAAAACTGCAACCTGGATGATGTGATACATATCCGTAATTTCTGTGATATTCCGGTCGTATGCGCGGGACGATTGGATCCTAAAGTAGCCGCAAAGGCCATTGAGGAAGGAAAACTCGATGGAGCCGGATTTGCCCGTCAGTTTTTGGCAGATACCGAATGGGTTACCAAACTTATGGATGAGCGTGAAGAAGACATTCGACCATGCATCTTATGTCATAATGGATGTTTCAATATGTGCCACTATAAAGGGGTCCCTAATGATCAGGATTTGATGGATTCTCTGCATTTGGCAAGATGTGCTGTCAATGCCGAAACGATGCAGACAAATAAGCACTATATCAAGCCAACCGATAACCCACAGACAGTACATATAGTCGGTGGCGGAATCGGTGGAATGGAGGCAGCCCGCGTACTTAAATTAAGAGGTCATAAGCCGATTATCTACGAAAAGTCGGATGTTTTAGGCGGCACCTTTATTCCTGCTTCTGCCGAGTCATACAAGGGAAAATTAAGAGATTTATTGGCATGGTATCGCCGTGAAATGGAAAAGATGGATATAGAAATTCACTACAATTACGAAGTACGCTCAATTCTGGAATTTGGGGATGCACCGGTAATCATTGCGACCGGATCTACCCCAAGACGCATGAATTCTATCAAGGGCAATGAAAAGATGATTGAAGCCTGTGAGTATTTAAGAGGTAAAGAAGTTGGAGATACCGTTGTAGTAGTCGGCGGCGGACTTACCGGCTGTGAGATTGCCTATGAACTGTATCTGCAGGGTAAGAATCCTGTTATTGTTGAGATGTTAGATGATCTGGTAAAACAGAAGGGTGTATGTCTTGCGAATTCTTCTTATCTGCGCGAGTATTTCGCATGGAAAAAAGTACCGGTTTATCTGGAAACGAAACTAAAAGAAGTACGTGATAACGAAATTGTCTGTGAAGGAAAAGATGGAGAAATTATCATTCCGTGTGATTCGGTGATCGCATCCACCGGTTATCTGCCGGCACCGCTGGCAACTCTTAAAAAGAAAAATGCCTATTTAGTCGGTGATTGTGACCGGGTCGGCAATCTTCGTACGGTAATTTGGAAAGCGTATGAGACAGCGATGAAAATTTAATAAATAAAAATAAGATGGCAATGCGTCCGCATTGCCGTTTTTTCGTATTAGTTAATATGAGATGCCCTAGATGTAAAAATGAAGATATGCGCTATTTTGCGTATGATAAAGGAATTTGGTACTGCCGAAGGTGTATTGCGTTCTCGCGAATCAATGTAGGAGATCATATCCATCCTGCTGTATTGTCACACCGCGCATGGAAAGGCAAACCGCAAATGGATTATCAGTTAACGAAACATCAGGCTGATGTTTCCCAAAAGGTTCTGTTCAATTTAAAACAAGGTAAGGATGTATTTGTGTATGCATCCACCGGAGCCCGGCAAAACAGAGATCACATTTGAAAGTATTTGTTTCTATCTGTCTTGTGGAAAAAAGATTGCCTTTGCGATCAGCCGCAGACAGGTTGTACTCGAGATTGCGGACCGTTTAAAAAAGGCGTTTCCGGAATTAAAGGTAGTGGCGGTGGCTGAAGGATATACCGATGATACCGATGGCGATATCATCGTCTGTACTATGCATCAGTTATATCGATACCCGTATGCCTTTGATTTATTGATTTTAGATGAAGTAGATGCCTTTCCTTTTGCGGGAAATGAAGTGTTAGAAAACATTGTAGATTTAGCGTCCATCGGACAGAAGATGTATTTAAGCGCAACACCGGATGAGAAAAATATGGAAGCCATAGAATCAGGGAAGATGGTATTGATCGAGTTATTTGAAAGACCGCACGGTCATGATTTAATTGTTCCTAAAGTCATACCGGTATCTGTATTTATACAGGTGATAATCACATTGATTGGATGTATTTATTGGAAAAGGAAAGGGAAACAGGTATTGGTGTTTGTGCCGCGAAAAGAAGACAGCTTGTGGTTATCTTATCTTCTTGGCATATTTGTTCGAAGTAAGCCCATTCATTCCCAATCCGATGACAAGGATGAAATTATGACAGCTTTTCGAAAACACGATTTGGATGTTCTTGTCTGTACTACCCTTTTGGAAAGAGGAATTACAGTAGGAAGTGTTCAGGTAATCGTATATCAGGCCGATCACAGTGTGTTTACTACAGCCAGTCTGATTCAGATTTTCGGGCGTATTGGAAGAACGTTTAAAGATCCTTACGGAGTAGGTCTTGCCCTGTGTAAAAGCAGATCTTCCGCATTAAATCAATGCGTCAATCAGATAGAAAGGATGAATGCACAAAAAAATGAAGTTCAAGATTAACTCATTATGGAATCCCAAAGAAAGGTATTGTCTGATTTGCGGTAAAGATTTAAATGAATTTCATGAGATCTCTGATTTTTTAGTAAATCCTTATCCCCTGTGTGAAAACTGTCGTAAAATCTTTCATCCCTGTAAAACTACTTATCGTATTGAAGGAATTAAATGGCATGTTCTGTATGAATATACTGAAGAGCTTGAAAGGCTGCTCTTTCGCTACAAGGAGCAGAGAGATGTTGTATTAGCGCCTGTATTTTTTGAAGAGATTTCGTATCAACTTCAAAGTTATCAAAAGAAATACTGTATATGCGGCTTATGCAGTTCGGATGCCAAAAGGATGGAAAGGGGATTTGAGCCTTTAAAAGAGATGTTAGAAGCGCATCATATCGAATTTCACTCTCCTTTGTATAAGAATTCCGATTGGAAACAGAATAATAAAATCGGAAAAGAGAGAGAAAAAATAAAAGAAATATTATCGCGTAAAGAGTTATATCCATTAGATAATAAACCCATCTTTCTGGTGGATGATGTATGTACAACAGGAAATACGATGAAATGGGCATGTAAGCTTTTAAAGCCTCGGAAGGTGCTTTTATTATGTGCGCATCCTGCATGGTTACATAAAGAAAGAAGAAGTATAGAAAAAAGGTCTTCCTTTTGGTAAACTATTCACGAAAGGGGGGCAATATGGCAAGAAATAATCGAAACGATGAAATTTCGGAATTGCTGGATTCGTATATAGGGAAAACGGAATTAAACATTAAGATGGATCAGTTCCAAAAAGATAAATTGAGTCGAACTGATAAACGAAGTGAGTCAGAAATCCAGGCAGAAATTGAACCTGAGGTTGTTTCAAGTCCAGATGCTACTGTTCAAATTGAACCTTTGAATACCGGTTCGACAATCGATGAGACGGCGACAGCTACAATACAGCCGGGTTATGGGGATACCCGGGTGGTTATAGAAGAGTCGCAAGCTGCGATTCCGGAAGCTGAAAAGACAATGACGGCGGTATGGAAACCGGAAGAAATGTCGACCACGGATGGTTCGAACAAAACAGTTGTGATTAGCGACAATAAGATTAAAGAACTGCTTGAGGATACATCAAAAGAAAAGCAGGTCAAAAATATAAAAAGAAAGTCAAATGACGAATCAAAGACAATAGGTAGAGTTGCCATGATTGTATTGGCGGTCATTGTTGGATGTGCATTGATATTCGGCGCCGGTCGGTTTGTTTGGAATTTATTTCAAAATGAAATTATTTCTACCGACAGCAATGAGTACTACAGAGAATTAAAGGAATGGGCAGAAAATTATGATACCTATTCCAATGAGGAAAAGGCACGGATTACCGAATATGAACAGAAATATAATCAAATGACAGATGATCAGAAACAAAAGATCAACGAAATCCTGAAAGAAAAGGCAGGAAGTTCATTTGATACTCTGCTTGCGAAAGCAAAATCCGGAACAAAGACGGATTCCACCAACAACAATACAAAGAAGGCAGAAGAAAAGGCAAAACTGAAAGAAGAAATCGCAACATATCAAAGCGGATTGAATGCTGCTAATGAGACACTGGCCCAGGCACAAAGTGCATTTAATGAAGCCCAGGAGAAATTTGACTCAGCCAATACGGCATATACGAATGCGCAAAGTGCAGTAGATGGAATTAACGCTGAGATTGCGGAGCTGGAAGGACGCTTAGATGGAGCATCGGAAGATGAGAAATCGGAAATCGAAGCACAGATTCGTATTAACAGAGAATTAATTGCGACATACGATTTGAATACTCTGCTTTCTAATTTAGAAAGTGCGCAAAGTGCTTTAAATCAGGCACAAAGCGATCTTGATGCTGCCCAGGCAGATGTGAATTATTATGTCAATCAAATTACTCCTTTGCAGGAGAAGCTAAATGCCTTGGATGAAGAATAAAAACGGAGAGTTCTCCGTTTTTTGTTTAATAGTAATTGATTTTTTGTTAGAATGGTAAAAGGAAGTCGGGTGATTGTATGAGAAATGCGATTGTATTGGCTGCCGGTAAGGGAACCCGGATGAAATCGGAACTGAGTAAATTGATGCATCCGATTATTGACCGTCCCATGCTGGCATACATTATTGATGCTTTAAGAGCTGTCAATGTTGAAAGAATCGTAGTCGTTGTCGGCTATCAGGCTGAATCGATTAAAGAAGCGTTTCCGGAACTTGAATTTGCGCTTCAGGAGCCTCAATTAGGAACAGGTCATGCAGTTATGCAATGTACACAGCTGGCAGATGCAGATGGGGATACGCTCATCATTAATGGTGATGGACCATGCATCCAGCCGGAAACATTAGAAAAGCTATATAAAGATAACGAAAACGCATCGCTCACATTGTTGAGTGCTGTTCTGGAGGATGGAGCTCATTACGGAAGAATTGTCCGTAATGAAAACGGAACAGTGGAAGCAATTGTTGAAGCGAAGGATTGTACTCCAAAACAAAGAGAAATCAAAGAAATCAATGCCGGTATGTATTGTTTCAAAAACCGTGAATTGTTTGAATATATTAAAGAGCTAAAGCCGAATAATGCTCAAAAAGAGTATTATTTGACAGATATGGTTAAAATTCTTGTATCAAAAGGAAAAACGGTCAATGCCAGTATTATTGAAGACCGGGATGAGGTCATGGGCATTAACGACTGTGTTGAATTGAATCGAGCCTATAAATGGATGCAGCATAAAATTAATATCGACTGGATGAAAAACGGAGTCCAGATTGTTGACCCGGAAAGAACGGTCATCGGTAAAGATGTAAAAATCGGACATGATGTCATCATTCATCCAAATGTAGAGGTTTTAGGTAATTCTGTGATTGAGGATTTTGTTGAAATCCTGCCGGGATCGTATTTAAAAAATACTACGGTAAAATCAGGAACAACAATCAATCCAAACACAGTAATTATAGAAAGATAAAAGAACAGGGAGAAAAAAGAATGGAAAACACTATCGTATTCGCTTTATCATCAAACCAGCAGTTAGCTAAGGACATTTGTAAAGAATTAAATATTCCTTTAGGGAAATGTGATGTAAATCATTTTGCGGATGGAGAAATTTTAGTTCAACTTGGTGAATCGGTTCGTGGAAAACACGTATATTTTATTCAGTCCACCAGCAAACCGGTAAATGACAACTTGATGGAGCTTTTGATCGGAATTGATGCGTGCCGCAGAGGTTCTGCTGCCACCATCAACTGCATTATCCCTTATTTCGGTTATGCACGTCAGGATCGTAAAGCTGCACCACGTCAACCAATTTCTTCAAAGCTTGTCGCAAGCTTATTGGAAACTGCAGGTGCTGACCGTGTCGTTACGATGGATTTACATGCCACTCAGATTCAGGGATTCTTTAATATCCCAACCGATGATATTACCGCAAACAGCTTAATCGGTGAATATTTCAAGAAAAAGAATTTAGGTGATATCGTTGTTGTAAGCCCGGACCATGGTGGAACCGTTCGTGCCCGCCGCTTAGCTGATTATTTGGGAGCTCCGTTAGCTATTATCGATAAGAGACGCCCACGTCCAAACGTAGCAGTTGCGATGAACCTTTTAGGTGATGTCGAAGGCAAGGTTGCAGTAATTATTGATGATATGGTAGATACTGCAGGAACGCTGGTATCCGGAATTCAGATGTTAAAGCAGAAAGGTGCTAAAGAGGTTTATGCAGCATGTACGCATGGTGTATTATCCGGACCGGCAATTGAACGTTTGAAAAACAGCGGTTTAACTGAATTTATCTGCACAAACACGATTACACAGACAGATAAAGAAAAAGAATACGATAAGATGGTTGTATTATCGATTGCTCCATTGATGGCAGCTGTAATCTCTGCAGTAGAAAATCAATCTTCTTTATCTGCTGCATTAGCTGATTCTATCCACCATTAATATGGAAACAATCTTTATCGGATATCCCAAATGCTCTACCTGCCGCAAGGCATATAAGGCATTACAGGATTTAGGTATCGAAGCTAAGTATCGAAATATTCAGACAGATAATCCTACCAAAGAGGAGCTTCAAAACTGGATTGATAAAGGTATATCTCCGGATAAATTATTCAATACCAGCGGTAAACTATATCGGGAGCTGAATCTAAAAGAAAAGCGTCTAACCATGACTGCCGAACAAATCGTTGATCTTCTATCGACGGATGGCATGCTGGTCAAACGCCCTATTGTATTACAGTCGGATACGATTTTGGTTGGTAATCAAATCGATGCCTACAAATCTTTAAAAACAGAATAGAAATTATCAGAAATCTGCCGGCAGAAAGTGGCTTCATCCAAGTTCTTCAGCCGGCTTATTTTTTGTGCAATATAGCGCACGTTGGACGGTTCATTCTGTGTACCTCTTACCGGTTCGGGTGCCAGATATGGGGAATCGGTTTCCGTTAATAATCGTGATATAGGACAATCTATTACACACTCGGGAGCATGTCTGGCATTTTTAAAGGTGACAGGTCCTCCAAAGGAAATAAAGGAATCAAGTTTCAGGCACTCTTTCATCGTTTCTCTGCTTCCGGAGAAACAATGGAAAATAATCTTTGTGTTTGAATGTTCTTTTAAGAGATCCAGAGTATCCTTTGTTGCCTGACGCATATGAATCGATATCGGTAAATTGTATTGATTCGCAATATGAATCTGTCGGATGAACAATTCTTTTTGAAGTTCCTTATTGGAAGAATCACGATAATAATCCAATCCGATTTCTCCAAGGCAATCTAAAAGATGGGCGTTTTGTTTCAAACGCTCTATATCGTTTTCGGTAACAGATAATACATCCTGCGGATGCCATCCCCATGCGATCTTAAAACGCTTATCTTTTTCACGAAGGGGCAAAGCCCTTTTAAATTCCTCTTCGTTTGTACACATGATCAAAAAGCCGGATATATCTTCGGCTCTTTCAAGAATTTGATCAAGATCGGAGTAAAGTTGGTCACAGGTGATGTGACAGTGGCTGTCAATATACATATTTTGATTATAACTCAACTTTTGAATAATTGTGCTATAATACAGTACATAAGCGAGGAGAGAGCTATGGAAGTCAAGTTGAAATTAGACGTGAGTGCCCGACAGTTTTTTGATTATATAGAGGATTCTTTACTGAATGATATCGAAACACATACCGGTAAAAAAGTTCCTATCTCAAAAATCAGCCGCGGCTACCGCTACAATAAAAAATCCGTTCAGCGCGGAGGCAAAGGAGAAGGTATTACCGTTCGCATCAGCCAATTTAAGCCACCTTTGGATTATCAGGCTACATTCTCTACGGAGATTGACCGCGTAACGATCACATATCATTTTGAAGAGTTAGGCGAAGAAGAGTGTGAAGTAACTTACAGCGAGGTTCGTACAACTAAGAAAAAAGATCACTTCACAAAGTTAAAAGAAATCAATACCAAACGCAAGGCAACGAAAATGATTAAGGATGTAGAAAAATATATCCTGCGATATCGTTTGGATAACAGCGAAAAAGAAGACGCTGAGGATGATGAATAATCCCCAGCGTTTTTTTATACAACGTCTTTAATTCTTATATAAGCAGTGGTTTCGATATATTGAGCGGTTGGATCGGCTTTATAGTTGGTAATAGGCACCTCGCTGTAGATTTTATACCATGAGCCCTCTTCACCCAGAATAATAAAACTTACGGTTTCTCCGGATTCATAGCGGTACAATTCATTTTTATGTTTTGGATCAGAATAAACAACGATATCGTGATCGGTTCGAAAAGTCATCGTTTTGTACTCTTTATAGTCTTTCATACCCGCCAGCCTGTCAATTTGGTAGTAGATGGAGGCATTTTTTTCTCCCCAGTAAGGATCTCCGGAATAGGTTAAGGCAATGCCGGAATCTTTGTCCCCGAACCAGGATCCATGATAGGTTTCGGAGGAAGGATTGGAATAGTTTCCCTGTACAAAATAGTAGGCGTGCTGGTAGATGCAGTCATAAAGGGAATTATATCTTCCATCGGCTCCGCCTTCTCTGGAATATACCTGATGACCAAAGATATTATTGCTGGAAATCGCAAGTTCGCTTTGACCGTATCCGCTGTCATTGACGGCGGAGGCAAACATCATTGCCGCATTGACTCCGGTTTGGTTTTGGATATCGATAAAAATATATCCCGAATTGTACAAGACAGATTGATCGGAAGATACGATTCCGGTCATTTCCGTAATGTGATTATTAAAATCATCCGGTGTTAATTCGGTATAGCTTCGATACGGAAGATATTGATAGAAGCAATAATGGGCAATTTGATTCACCGCATGCTGGTGAGAGCCTGCCTGCTTATCCAAATACATTTCATGAAAGTCATCATAGAACCAATGTCCGTTATAGGAATAATAAATCACATCTTCTTTCACGTATTCCGGGCACGGTCCGATGGAATATGATGTATGGACATCTTCATTCATATCCTGGGATATACAGTGAACAAGCGAGTTTTCGTAACGGTAGTAATAAGAAAGCTGTAAATTTTCTGTATACAATACGAGTTCAACATCCTTTACATCAGCCCATCCCTGCACTCCGGCAATCTCAAAAAGGATACGGGAGCCATCGGCACTGGTATCAAGATACAGGGCATCGGCTGCATAATTTCCGTTTACCACTTCATCGACTTTGGTGTATTTATTGGTAAAATGAACGATATGATCTTCCTGATTGTTTTTTAAACTCACCACTGCATTTTTGGCGGCCAGTACTTTACCGGTGGAATCAACAACCACAATACGGTCACCTTTGGTGGTATACATTTTAGATTCCGCAAACAAAAAATGATCAAAGGTATCGATCGGACCGGACTCCGGGTGATCATAATCAATCACCGAATATGTATGTTTAGGGGAGTTAAAAAGCGATACGATGATAATCAAGCACATCAAACCAAACACAAACAATACGATCCAGTCTGTATGCTTTATTAAAAATTCGCGAATTCGTTCCCATTCTTTTTGTATATTCATGGAATCAGTTTATCAAAAAAATGAAAATAGGGCTACCTTACTGTCTTTTGAATAGATTTCATGATATATTAATGGTTGCTGAAAGGACGGGACACATATGGCATCAATGGAAGAAAGACTTGACTCAATTGTAGAAAGATATAACGAAATTAATGAGGAAATGATGAAGAGCGATGTTGTTTCCGATCGTAAAACGATGGCAAAACTCGGAAGGGAACAAAATGAAATCCGACCGATTGTGGAAACATATCAAGAATATAAAAGTGCTAAGAGCGAATTAGAAGACGCAAGAGAACTGCAGGCAGAAGATGATAAAGAAATCCGTGAAATGGCAGAGATGGAAATTGAACGTCTGGAGCCGATGATTCAGGATTATCTGGACCGCTTAGAACTGCTTCTGGTGCCGAAGGATCCTAACGATTCTCATAACTGTATTATTGAGATCCGCGGAGCTGCCGGCGGTGATGAAGGCAATATTTTTGCGGGTGACTTATTCAGAATGTATTTAAAATTCTGTGAAACGAAAGGATGGCGTGTAGAGGTCATCGAAAGTGAAGAAAGTGAAGCCGGCGGTTATTCTTTGATTTCCTTTAAGGTCAACGGAGATGGAGCTTACGGAACCTTTAAATTTGAATCCGGTTCACATCGTGTACAGCGTGTACCGAAGACAGAATCTCAGGGACGAATTCATACTTCCACCGCTACGGTATTATGTATGCCGGAAATTGAGGAAGAAGACTTTGAAATCGATATGAACGATTTGGAAATTGATACTATGCGTGCATCCGGTGCCGGTGGACAGCATATCAATAAAACAGACTCAGCCGTACGTATCGTACATAAGCCTACCGGTATTGTCGTAAAATGTCAGGATGGACGTTCCCAGCATGAAAACCGTGCTACCGCATTAATGACGATTCGTGCCCGTGTATATGAAGAAAGACAACGCGAGATCGATGAGAAGAACGGTGCTGAAAGACGTACAAAGATCGGTACCGGAGACCGTGCTGAAAAGATTCGTACCTACAACTATCCGCAAAACCGTGTGACCGATCACCGTATCGGATATACCGTAAACCAGTTAGACCGTATTATCGATGGCCGTCTGGATGATTTAATGAATGCCTTATCCTTAGCGGATCAGCAGGCAAAACTTGCAGGAGAAAAGCAGGTATGACCTATCGTGATTTGATTCACCAGGGACAGAGACGTTTATTTGATGCCGGACAGGGCGATCAGGCAGCTCAGCTTTTGATGGCAGAATTATGCCGGCAGAAAAATATCAATTTATATTTGGAGATGGAAGAAGAAGCGGATGCCGATCTTGCCTCTCTATATTTAAAAGATATTGCCTTAATGGAAGAAGGCAAACCGTTAAGCTATGTATTAGGATATGAATCCTTTTATGGATATGACTTTATCGTCAATGAAGATGTATTGATTCCCCGTCCGGAAACTGAAGAACTTGTCGGTTTAGTATTAGGTTTATTCGATGACTATTTTCCGGATCGTGATAAAGTAAGCGTATTTGATGTGGCAACAGGATCGGGTGCCATTGGAATCACATTGAATTTAGAAGAACCGAAAATGGATGTTACGGCATCGGATATATCTGAAAAAGCGCTTGTAGTGGCCGAAAAGAACAACGAAAAATTACAGGCAGATGTGAAGTTTATCTGCGGTAATATGTTGGATCCGTTTATCGAAAGAAATCTTCATTGCGATATTTTAGTATGTAACCCTCCATATATTCCAAGTTCGGAACAGATGGAACATTCCGTGGTTGACTTTGAACCACATGTTGCCTTGTTTGGTGGGGATGATGGATTGAAATTCTATCGAGATGTATTTGAAAAAGCTCCGCAGGTATTAAATCCTAAATCATTTTTAGCTTTTGAAATGGGATATAACCAGGGCAAAGCCTTATCTTCTCTGGCAAAAGAACATTTTCCAAACGGAAAAGTGACAGTCCATAAGGATATGAGCGGAAAAGATAGAATGTTGACAATTGAATTGTAGAAAGAAGGAATTCATATGTTAATTAGTAAAAATTCACCGTGCTGGTGCGGTTCCGGAAAGAAATATAAAGCCTGCCATGAAGAGTGGGATAATACGGTAAACGTGCTTCGTTTACAGGGACAGATTGTACCGTCTCATGAATTAATTAAAAATGAAGAAGATATCAAATGGATCAAAAAAGCTGCAGTAATCAATAACGGTGTGTTGGATCTGGTCGGCGAAAAAATTTGTGCCGGAATGACAACAGAGGATATCAACACTTTGGTGCATGAATATACAATATCTCATGGCGGAACACCGGCTCCGTTAAATTATGAAGGCTTTCCGAAAAGTGTATGTACATCGATTAACGATGAAATCTGTCACGGTATCCCAAGTAAGGATATCGTATTGAAAGACGGAGATATCATCAATGTAGACTGTACAACAATCGTTCATGGCCACTATGCGGATGCCAGCCGTATGTTTATGATCGGAAATGTAAATGATGAGGCAAAACGTCTTGTCGAAGTAACAAAAGAAGCACTGAAGATCGGTGTTGAAGCCGTTCGTCCTTGGGGTCACTTTGGAGATATCGGCGCAGCAATTCAGGAATTTGCGCATAAAAACGGATACAGTGTTGTTCGTGAATTCTGTGGACACGGTGTTGGAAACGGATTCCATGAAGATCCATATGTTCATCATGTAGGAATTCGCAATACCGGTATGGTCATTGCACCGGGTATGGTATTTACAATCGAGCCGATGTTGAACCAGGGAACTCATAAGTTATTTGTGGATTCGGATAATGGCTGGACAGCATATACAGCTGATGGTAAATTATCCGCTCAATGGGAACACACATTATATGTCACCGAAAAAGGTGTCGAGATTATAGCTTGGTAGGCAGGACAAAATCCTGCTTTTTTTAATCAAAAAGTGCAAAACAGGAGAATATGAGCGATTTTCCACAATTCGGGCAGCAGACTTCTACTGCAGAGTTGTATGAATTTTTAAACTCATCCTCATCAACAGGACCGGCATCAAGACGACCGCAGGAAGGGCAGTACTGATAAGTTTCAATATACTTTCCCTTGTTTGTAAATATAGTGATTCGTTTATGATTGAAAAGATGTAAACAGCTTTCACATTGATAGAGAGAGGAATCGGCTGATACACGAGGCCAGCTTAGTAAAAGATTTCTATCTGCAGACTGTGTTGATCCTTTAATGCTGTCATCATCCTGATTAATTTCCTGTTCTTTCATAACATTATAAATCGATTGAAGATTCGGATCTGCTTCTTGTTTAATGAGACTCTTTTTAATTAACAAATCATCATCAAATCCTAACATTCCGAATCCGTAAACCGCATCAATTTGATATCCGCAGCCCGGACATTTTAATGTATAAAACGTTCCCATATTGATAACCTCCGTAAGATAAATATAGTATATAAGAATTAATTCGAATCTGAAAACCCCATAAAATATACATTGATTTTGATCATGAAAAGTTGATGGATACTATAGAGGGAACATGATCTGTTACATATATTATTTGTTATCGAAAAAAAGTGTCGAGATTAACACATATAAGAGGAAAAGGTACTGTTTTTCTTGTTTAATCTTGAAAAAAACGAAAGAAATTTCAAAATTGATAGATTCAATCTCGTTTGTGAGCCCTTTCATGCTTGCAATGATTTTTTGATTCGGTTAGAATGCTTTTCGTAACAAGGAGGAACTAACCTATGGAAAAATGGACACAGGAACAGTATGCAGCTCGTTTACAGGAACTTAAGCAGGAAGCACATGACAAAATGTGGTTATATATTGAGGTAAATGCGAAGGATTTCATGGAGGAAAATGAACCGAAAGTAAAGAACCTCACTAACTGCTGCAAGGCTATGTTAGACGGTATGTTAGAAGGAGACGAGTTTATCGAAGAACCGAAATCCCGCACAAAAATCGCAGGTAAATTAACTGTTCGTTATTACGTAGACAACTTAAGTCCAGAACGTAGAAAATATTCTGAAGTTAACGCGTAATGTCCAAGGAAGCAAAGCTTCCTTTTTTTTATAGACAGAATATAATTATGATGGTTCAATAAATCTGAGGTGAGACGATGTTTTTTAAGAAGAATAAATCCATCGATGAATGGATTGAAATTTATAAGCAGAATAAAGATGGCCTGTTAATTGATGTTCGTGAAATCGATGAATATAAGAAAGGGCATATCCCGGAAGCTCGAAATATTCCTTTATCTGCGATTAGCGATGCATTAAAAATCGATCGAAACCAAAAGATGTATGTCTACTGCAGATCGGGAAACAGATCGCAAAAGGCAACCAATTATTTAAAAGAGAATGGCTTTACCGACGTCACAAATATCGGTGGGATTCTCAGTTATCATGGAAAAAAGGCGGATTAGTTCGCCTTTTCTAATACATTGAAGATTTTAATGGTGACTCCCTCTTTTGCCGGATGTCCTTCTGCTCTAAAGGAAGAGCGTTCTAAAATGTCCGCTAAAAATGGGCTGTCACTCATGAAGGTTGGATACGCATGAAATGGGGAAGGCTCGCTGTTGGGTTCAAAATAGCCATTATTATCTACAAACAGATAACAGTCTTTTCCGTTTTTGTCTTTTCCTTCAAAAATATATTTTGCGTTCATGTGTCGTATGCCGGCAGCGTTGGTTACCTGCACATCGGCAGCGCCCGGACGAATGGTTCCGGTAAATAATTCCGATTCAACATTTCCGCTAAATGGGATCACTGTTACCTTTCCGGAAGGGGTTTCCATACGGGTGATTTCTTCCGGATGAATTATGATATTGAATTCCATGATTGGTTTCACAATTGCACCTCTTTTCTGTTTTATCTTTGTAAAAGGATTCTCAATATTTAACAAGATTATTCCATATTTCTAGTTTAAAAGAAAAAAAATATATTGTAAAATGGAAGAAAGTAGGTGATTCATAATGTCAAAAAATGTAACTATTACTATATCTCGTCAATATGGATCCAATGGACGTGAAATTGGACGACGAGTGGCTGAATACCTAGATATCGGATACTACAATAAGAAAATAATGGAGCGTATCGCAGTAGATATGGGAATTGATCCGGATTTCTTTAAAGAGGAAAATCAGACTGACGACGGAATGTACCATGTAGGCGGTATTGCCGGATTATTGGGTGGATTCGGTTTCTCAGGTATGACAGATTTATCTGTTAATACAGCTGTATTTGAAAAAGCTTCTGAATTAATCAAAGGTATCGCTTCTTTGGAAAGTTCAGTAATCGTAGGTCGTTGCGGGGATTTCATTTTGAAAGACGACCCGAATACTGTTTCCGTATTCATTTACAGCGATCCGGAAGATCGCTTAAAGAGAATTATCAGTGATTATAATGTAAATGAAAAGAAAGCTAAAAAGATTTTAGAAGAAAAAGATGCCAAAAGATCCAGATTCTATGAGTTTAATACAAATCGTAAGTGGGGCAATCCTTTAAATTACGATGTAATGATTAATTCTTCTCGTGTATCTGTTGAAGAAGCCAGCGAATTATTGGCCGGTATCTATGAAAGAAAAATGGGACACTCGATCTTCAAAGGTGCGTTTACTGATCAACATATCGCTCATAAATCATTGTCCGACAGCTAAGCGCATCCGTGCGCTTTTTTTTGCATATGAATTAAAAAAAGTGGAGGAAATATATGGATTATAATTTTAAAAATTTAACACCGTTCCCGAAGGATTTCTTATGGGGAGCTTCCAGCAGTGCTTATCAATGTGAAGGTGCTTACTTAGAAGACGGTAAAGGTTTATCGGTTGCCGATGTAGGTAAGATTCCGGCAGGAACAACAGATTTTAAGGATGGTGTTGATCACTATCACCGCTTCCGTGAAGATATTTCTTTAATGGCAGCCATGGGATTGAATGAATATCGTTTCTCTATTTCCTGGACGCGTATTATTCCGGATGGAGACGGAGAAGTTAATCCTTTAGGTGTTCAACATTATCATGAAGTTTTGAATGAATGTCATCGTTACTCCATTGAACCGGTGGTAACGCTGTATCACTTTGACTTACCTTTAGAACTGCAGAAAAAATACGGTGGATGGGCTGACCGCCGCTGTATCGATGCCTTTGAAAGATATGCCCGCATCTGCTTCAAAGAATATGGAGATAAGGTAAAATATTTCTTAACAATTAACGAGCAGAACATCATGATTTTATATCAGGGTGCTCAATATGGTTCGGAAAAGAATAAATGGCAGGCAAACCATAATATGTTATTAGCACAGGCTAAAGCGATCAACGCATGTCATGAATTAGCACCGAATTCTAAAATTGCTCCGGCACCGAATATTTCTGCAATTTATCCGGCATCCAGCTCACCGGAAGATTATCAGGCTGCGATGGATTACGACCAGATTCGTAACCGCTTATTCTTAGATACATGTATCTTTGGTGAATATCCGGAATCATTATTTAAGTGGTGGGAAGACCGCGGTGTAGCACCGGATATTCAAGAAGGAGATATGGAACTGCTTGCGAGCGCTAAACCGGACTTTATCGCATTTAACTATTATTCTGCCGGAACCGTACGTTATGCGGATGAAGATGAAGACTTCATGGTAGGAATTGTATCCTTCCCGGGCATGGCACGTGTCGTTCAAAATGATTTGCAGCAGCTCAACAGCTATGGTATGGGTGTTGACCCAATCGGACTTCGTGTAACTCTTCGTCAATTGTGGGATCGTTACCACTTACCGCTTATCATTACCGAAAACGGTTATGGTAACCGCGATATCTTAGAGGCTGACGGAACAATTCATGACAGCGGACGTATCGACTATTTAAGAAGACATATCATCGCATGCCGTGAGGCAATTACCGATGGTGTTCAATTATTTGGATATTCTCCTTGGTCTGCATTCGACTTGATTTCCACTCATCAGGGTGTCACAAAACGATATGGTTTGATCTATGTTGACCGTGATGAATTTGATTTAAAGGAAATGCGACGTATTCCAAAGGATTCCTTCTTCTGGTATAAAAAGGTTATTAAATCCAACGGAGAAGATTTAGATTAATTAGAGGATGTTTCAGTTAAGTAATAATTCTTAGCTGAGACATCCATTTTTTCTCCGCTATCGAAAATCTAATTAAAAATCATCTGCCTAAGACATTTTCTAGTTAAGCAGATGATTTTATTTGCCTTTTTGGGCATTATAAAAAGAGATTTTCTTCAATTCCTTTTTTTTAAGATAGGAGCGGCTC
>JAGAWH010000168.1 GCA_017941505.1 Faecalicoccus sp.
AAAGCCATCGTTGTAAATGATTTCGCACATATCACCCGCAAGCAGATTGATAAGTTTACTGAACTTGCCAAAAAGAACGGTGCAAAGGGTCTTGTCGTATTAAAGGCTAAAGATAATGATTTAACCGGATCTGCCCGTAAATTCTTAAGCGATGATGAAGTAAAAGCTATGTATGATCGTTTACAGCTTAAGGATGAAGACGCGATCTTTATCGTATCCGATGGCTGGTTTAGATGCTGTACGGTATTAGGTGCTTTAAGAAATGAAATCGGATCTCAGTTAGGATTAAAGAATAAATCGGAATTCTCCTTCCTCTGGGTTACCGAGTTCCCGATGTTTGAATGGAGTGAAGAGTTGGGACGCTGGCAGGCAAGCCATCATCCGTTCACTCAGCCTATGACAAAGGATATTCCGCTTTTAGATACCGATCCTTCCAAGGTAAAGGCAAATGCCTATGATATTATCTTAAACGGTTATGAACTAGGCGGCGGCTCTTTGCGTATATATGACAACAAGCTGCAGGAAAAGATCTTCGAGGTGCTTGGCTTTACGGAAAAACAGATTCAGGATAAATTTGGCTTCTTTATCGATGCTTTCCAATACGGAACACCGCCTCATGGAGGTCTTGCCTTCGGTTTGGATCGAATCGCAATGATCTTAAGTGAAAGTGATTCGATTCGTGATGTCATCGCATTCCCGAAAAACGCCAATGCGAAATGTCCGATGTCCAAAGCTCCGACACCGGTTGATCCGGCTCAATTGGAAGAGCTCCACATTGAAATTAAAAAATAAAAAGAACATATATTCCATCAATTGTCAAGACTTGTATTAAAGCATGTTTATAGATATGATGAAATTGCCCAAGGACATTCACTATTTTTCCTACGATTTGAGATACGGGAAACCGGACGTTGTTATTGTGTGTTGAAGACCTGCTTCGAGCAGGGATCCTAATCACTAACACAGGTTACCCACCTGTATATACAGGGAAAGATCTCGTGTTCTTGGGGTTTATCGAATATTGGCCTATCTTCGGATAGGCTTTTTATATGTGCATGAATATTGTCACATTGATCGATATGATAACCATGAAAGAAGGGAACTCTATGACATTACTTCAAGCTATGATCCAGGATCCATATTTTGCCATGTTAGTGATCGGTCAGGTTCTGTCCTGGATTGGTTTTATGATCACAACCGTTTACTGTGTAAAAAAGTTACTTTTTAACTAGGTCGGCATTGTTGCCAATCCATTCAAAAATCAGTAAAATAACGATGGTGATCAGATGGATGGAATATTAATTGTAAATAAAGAAGCATCTATGACAAGTCATGATGTGGTCAATCGTTTAAGAAGGATTCTGGGAACAAAAAAGATCGGACATAGCGGAACGCTCGATCCGGAAGCGACCGGTGTCCTTGTTGTTTTAGTCGGAAAAGCTACAAAGGTTCTTCAATTTTTAGCCGATACCGATAAAACATACATCGCTACATTAAAGTTAGGATACCGAACCGATACCGATGATATCTGGGGAAATATTTTAGAAACCAAACCGGTGAATACCGATTTTGATTTTGAACAATTGGTTCACTCTTTTGAAGGTCCCCAGCACCAAATGGTACCCATGGCTTCCGCGAAAAAAGTCAACGGTAAAAAGCTTCTTGCCTATAAGAATCAAAATATTGAAATCGATCCGATTTATCAGGATGTAATGATTTACGAAACAAAGGTCTTATCCAAAGAAGACCTAAGATTTGAGGTCAGCTGTTCATCCGGTACCTATATCCGCAGCATCTGTCGGGATATGGCACTTCAAACGGATAATCTGGGATGCATGTCTTCCTTGATTCGAACACGGGTAGGACGCTTTACTATAAATCAAGCCCAGACTCTTGATGAAATTGCCGACCATCCAATATGGTATCCCATTAAAGATGTTTTAGATCATTTTAAAAAGGTGGAATTATCCGATCCTTTACCGGTATATCAGGGTAAGCGCATTGAAATTGATGAAAATGATGATTTAGTTTGTATTACGGATAAAGGTGAGCCCATTGCCATTTATGAAAAAGAAGATGGTCATATATATCGTTCTAAACGGGGGTTATGGTAGTGGAAGTAAAATATATAGATTTTAAAAATATACCCGAAGGATTAATGCCATCGGCCGCCTGTATCGGTTATTTTGATGGTTTACATAGAGGCCATAAGGCTCTGGTAGAGCAGGCTAAGACAATCGCCCGGATTAAGGAAATCCCGTGTGCGGTAATTACATTTGATCCCGATCCCTGGGTTGTCTTTTTCCCTGAGAAAGAATTTCGCCATATAACATCGATTCCGGATAAAATTCAAATACTGGAGCAGATGGGTGTTGATCAGTTATATATCATTCATTTTGATAAAGAATTCGCATCCCAAACCCCGGAACAGTTTCATGAGATACTTGCCCGTATGCAGATTCAATCGCTCATATGCGGCTTTGACTTCCATTATGGATATAAAAATACCGGAGATATTGATACACTTCAGAGACAGCCATATTTTGATGTAACGGTAGTGGATGCCATTACTGATAAAAACGGTAAGATATCTTCTACCCGCATTGAAAAATGTATTGAAGATGGATTGGTATTAGAAGCGGCAAGATTACTCGATTACTGTTATTCAATCGCAGGGGAAATTGTTCATGGGTATCATAGAGGAACATCTCTCTTAAAATTTCCGACTGCAAATTTAAAGGCGGACTCACAATACCTGCTTCCGAAAATCG
>JAGAWH010000169.1 GCA_017941505.1 Faecalicoccus sp.
ACCAGATCTTTTGAACACATATGATCCTTCTGCTCTCCATAGGCATCTTTAAAATCAAAGGAATCGATTCCCAGTTGATTGGGCATCACAACATAGCTGTCATCCGGGACCCGTTTAGCCATCCAGTGATGGCCGCCAATGGACTCCAGCCACCAGATTTCCTCTACATCGCTGAAGGCAATACCATTCATTTCATAGGTTCCATACATCTCCAGATATTTTCCCAGCAGCACAACACCTTCCCGGGCAGAATGGATATAAGGTAATACGATCGTCAACAGATCCTCTTCTCCGATTCCGCCTTCCACCAAAGGATCGGCGCCCAACACTCTTGGATTGGACGTAATCGTCTCGGTTTCCGACATCGCAACATTCTCTTCATTGATACCGGCTTCTCCCCAGATTCCCTCATTATCCAGGGCATTCGGTACCGCTGTATACCGAAGGGCCTTCACCGGCAGATCGATATGCACTTTGGAGATCACCGATTGATAAGCAGCCGGCTGCTCCTGTGGATTGACCACGATAAATTTCTTCGGTGTAAATTGTCCGGCCGGTGAATCTTCATTACGTGCCACCATGGTCGAACCATCATACGTTGCGTTTTTTCCCACTAAAATTGTTGTACAAGCCATATTCTTCCTTCTTTCTATTATTTCCAAGTATAACCAGCTGCAGACAACACTGTCTGCGCTTTATCAAAATTCTCTTTTTTCACAAAGATATAGTCAGTATTATAGGTCGAAACCACAAAGATTCCGATCATATGTTCTGCCAGTAAAGCTGCGATCGGGGCCAGGATACCGATCAATGAAAAATCCAGTGTTCCCGTGATCCGAAATCCTTTCCAGCCATCTTCTCTTTCCAGGGTTGGATCCGGCACATCTTCGGTTTTACAGACAACGGACAGCTCTTGGTCCGTTTTAGATACAAAACAATAGTCGCCTATGCCTTCCGGGAATTGGTCCACCTTACATACAGTAAAATCCGCCGTTAGTTTTTCCAATTCCATTTATAACACCTTCTCCATCAATGATTTCTGGATTCCAAAGCCCATCGCTTCATAAAAAGCCCGGGCTCCATCATTGCCTTGCCATACATGCAAAGTAACATTATCACAACCTTGTTGTCGGGCATACTGGATTACATAATCATACAATTGTTTTCCCACATGTTGACCACGAGCAGCTCCATCAACACACAGATCATCAATATATAATGTTTTTCTATCATGCATATTAGCAATCCCTTTGACTTGCTGCATCTGGCAGAAACAATACCCTAGCACTTCATCCTTATCATCGGTATAGACAAATACCGGTGTCTGCTCATTTTCAAAAATAGACATTAATTCCTCATCGGTATATTTTTTTGTTCCTGCAATAAAAATATCCGGTCGTATTTCTTCATGAATGGCAAGCACCTGATACAGTAAACGGTCAATAGCTTCCAGGTCCTTTTTCTGAGCTCTTCGAATCATATGAGATCCTCCTAATACTATTTATTTATTGTAATACTTTCATACATAGAATTCAAAAGAAAGACTCTGCTTTAAATCCCAAGCATATAGACCATCACATAGTCATCCATAACATATCCATGACCAATGTCATTGACTTCTTCTTTTACGATCGTAAAGCCCATCTTCCGATATGCCTGCACCGCACAGTTATGCCGATTGACATTTAAACGGATCCTCTTCAAAGAAAGTTTTTGAGCTGTTTTAATCACAAAATCCAGCATCTCATAAGCAAGCCCCTGGCCCCTTTTCTCTTTACAAAGATAGAATTTGCTCAAGTACAGATATTCTTTTTCTTCTTTCATAGAAAGAAATCCGATATCTTTTTCCTGCTCTTTCACAAAATAATACTGATAGGAAGCCATCTGATTTCGGATGGATGGCTCACTCTGAAACAATGCCAGCATATAATCATTTTGTTCCTTTCCGATCAAAGGATCAAAATGTTCTCTTACTATGGAAGTAGCTAAAGCTGACATACGAGCTACCTGTGATTCAGTTAACGCTTCAAATTCCAACATATTTGTATTATACCTTATGCCTTTTCTTTAAAACCAAAAATAGAGCAAGAACCTATATTCTCAATGCCAGTAAATTAATGGTATTGCCTATATTCTTGCTCTATTTTTTAATTGTTTTAATTATCAAACATATTATTCTCTAAGTTAATTCTGTATATAGTTCATTCCATCGGTTAATAATATCTTCCCGATTTTTCTGCAGATAATCATAATCCAACTCAACAATATTTAAATCCTCCTGATCCGGGAGGTCAAATAGTTCAGCCTTTCCATTGGATGGTCGCCCGGCACTGGCCTGGTCTCTGGCATCCTGGAATTCAGCGGATGATATCAGATCCACCATAGCTTCAGCAGCTGTCGGATTTGGTGCACTCTTTACGATAGCAACTCCACCTGGCATGGCGGTATTTCCTTCTTCCATATAAACAATACGAATTGGTGCGCCATCCTTGATGATGGCTGCTACGCTCGATTCATAAGATAACCCGACTACATATTCGCCATTACTTACAAGGTTGAATACATCTTTGGAGGATGTAGTAGAGAATGTTGAAGGAATCAGTTTTTCAATGTATTCCCAACTTTTTTCATCATTAAAAGAATCTCCCATGGTTGCCAAGATTGTTTGTAGTTGCCTCCATCCGCT
>JAGAWH010000170.1 GCA_017941505.1 Faecalicoccus sp.
GGAAATGTTAGAAATACGTTTATTTTAAAGACCTTCGGGTCTTTTTTTTCGTATTAGTAAATATGAGAGAAGCAATTTTATATTATGCCGTTAAATATCATGGTGATTGGACAAAGATTGCCATGGCAATCCAGCACAAAGAAGCGTGGTTTCCGATCGATTGTAAAGATAAGTATGTGACCATTGTCGATGAGTATTATCCCGATGCCTTTAGAGCTTTACGCTACCCGCCATGGATTCTTTTTTATAAAGGGGATTATTCTTTGTTAGAAACTAGATGTATCGGTGTGATCGGTGCAAGAATCTGCTCAAAGGAAGCACTCATGAATACAGAAAGGATCGTTAAAACGATTAGGAATCAGTGCACTGTTGTATCCGGTCTTGCGAAAGGAATTGATGGATGTGCACATACATATGCCAAAAGAACCATAGGAATCATCGGATGCGGTATCAATCGAATTTATCCCAAAGAAAATACAGGTTTATTTCAATATATGAAAGAACATCAGTTGATTGTAAGTGAGTATCCGGATATGACACCGCCTCTGGCAAGGCACTTTCCATGGCGAAACCGCTTGATTGCCGCACTCAGTGAGCCTCTGGTGGTTATTGAAGCCAAATATAAAAGCGGTACGATGTTGACCGTCAATGAGGCACTGGCCTTATCAAAGACGATCTATTGTGTTCCTACCGCTTTTCAAAATACAGAGTATCCCGGATGTAACTATTTGATTTCCTGTGGGGCCCAAATTCTATTAGAGCCGCAGGAATTATTGAAATGATATAAAAAAAGAAAGGATGATCATAATGAAACTAAAAGACTACAAGGATATTAAAATGCAGGATCCTGCATTTGTGGAAGAATATGAGAGTATAAAGCTTGAAATCAAAAAGATTAAAGAAGGCATTGAAGCACAAACTTCAAATCATCTGACAGAGGATGAAGATATTTAGGTTATCGGAATTTTTAATCTATCCGTGAAATGGCCACAATACGGTGGCGGTCGAGCTCTCCACACAAAATGAGGTGTTGAAAAAATATGATGTCACCTCTTTAAATAAGAAAACATCGGGAGAGTATTGCGTATGTATATGAATCTAACACTTGATCAATGGTTACATTTGATTGAAGCAGTTTCAGCTGTAGTTATAACTATTGTTGCGATTAAAACTTTTAGACGAAATACGAAAGGCGACCGCTCCAACTCTGACATAGTATAGCGATCGCCTTCGTTCAAAAACTTTTTAGAGCTCACCGTCACTTGTGGCTTCTTTTTGTGCCTAAATAATACCATTGGATACTATTTATTTCAACTCGTGGGTTAGTGCAAGGGATCAAACCGACAAGATACAATGTTCGTTGTAGTATGGAATCAGGGTGTCGTGGGTCAAAAATACCATATTATCGGCTTTAGCTTGTGACACAAGCATTCTGTCAAATGGATCGTTATGTTTTGGTGCATCTTCCGGACGTCTAAGTGTTTCCAAGGCAAATACATGTCGCTCTTTTACATCCAGACAATGAAAACCGGCTTCCTTACAAAAAATAGATAGTTCTTTCCCTGTGAATTCCACATTATTAGGATGCAGTGCATGTTTGATCGCAACCTCCCATACAGAAACCGTACTGTAATAAATTGAATTATCCGGATCAAGGATCAGCTCCCTTGCGGTTTCAGAAAGTGCCGGGTCTTCGTTAAGTGACCATATCAGGATGTGTGTATCCAGAAGAAGATTCATAATTCGCCCCCAAACAATGTTTCTATCTGGGCATTGTCGAGATCAAGATCCACAGGAGTCTTAAGCCTGCCTTTTGCCACTCCGATTCTTTTGGATATAGGAGTATCCTGATATATGGTCATCTTCACTACAGGCTTTCCATACCTTGCGATGATTATGACCTCTTCTTCACCCGTTTCTACCATCCTCACAAGATTGGACAGATTTGTTTTGGCTTCCAGAATATTAACTTGCATGTCTCAGACCTCCTTTATTTATAATATCTGACCATGTTGGTCTTGTTACTTATAGTATACCAGAGAATATTAAATATCACCAATAAATCTGACTATCCTGACCAGATTGAAAGTAAGGATTCCAATTGAGTTGTTATCATTTTATTTTGATATATAGTCCAATAGGATTCACTTGAACTATGTCTAAGAATTTTTAGTAGTTGTATTTTTCTAAATAGTTTTATAAATTCATTTTGTTGACAAATAAGATTTTTTATAGTTTTATATTCTTCGAATCGTGGAGGGATGTTTGTGAAGAAAAACCTTGTGATAGTAGAGTCACCTTCAAAGTCAAAAACGATTGAGAAATACCTTGGCAGCAATTACCGTGTTGTTTCCAGCAAGGGTCATGTATGCGATCTTGCCACATCCGGTAAGGAAGGTCTTGGTATTGATGTCGAGCATGATTTTGAACCGACTTATAAGATAAATAAAGATAAAAAAGATGTTGTAAAGGAACTGCAGGCACTGGCAGAAAAGTCAAAAGATGTTTATCTTGCCAGCGACCCGGACCGTGAAGGAGAAGCCATCGCATGGCATCTTGCCCGAGTACTCGGTTTGGATGTAGATACAACTCATCGTGTGGTATTCCATGAAATCACCAAAAATGCGGTATTAGAGGCTATGAAAGAGCCGACTGTCATCGATATGGATCTGGTGCATTCCCAGGAAACCCGTAGAATGCTCGACCGTATTATCGGCTTTAAGCTTTCCAAGCTTCTGCAAAAAAAGATTCGCTCTAAATCAGCAGGCCGTGTACAGTCTGTTGCCCTGCATCTGATTGTTGAGCGTGAAAAGGAAATCTTAAACTTCATCTGTGAAGAGTATTGGACGGTTCATGCCACCATTACGAAAGGTAACCAGTCTTTTACGGCGGATTTAACTAAGGTGGATGATAAGAAACCGAAGTTAAAGACCAAAGAAGATGCGGATGCGATTATTGAACGTTCCAAGGGTGATTTTGTGATTTCATCATTGACAAAGAAATCCCGTAAAAGAGCACCGAAGCTTCCTTTCACAACATCCACCTTACAGCAGGAAGCAAGTACGAAACTGGGATATGGGGCAAGACGCACCATGAGTATTGCCCAGGGATTGTATGAAGGTGTGGATTTAGGAGGAAACCGTGAAGGTTTGATTACCTATATGCGTACCGATTCCACCCGTCTATCCGATATATTTGTGAATGATGCCAAAAATGTCATTAAGGACCAATACGGACCAAAATATGTTGGCAGAGCCCGTCAGAAAAACAACGCCAATGCCCAAGACGCGCATGAGGCGATTCGCCCGACAAATCTTGCCAATACGCCGCAAAGCGTAAAACAGTATTTGACAAATGATCAATACCGCTTGTATTCCTTAATCTATACAAGAGCATTAGCCTCTTTGATGGCTGATGCGGTATTTGATGTTACCAGTGTAAAACTCACTACCAATGGTCTTGAATATTCCGCATCCGGCTCGATTATGACCTTTGATGGTTATACAAAGCTGTATTCTAAGTATGAAAAGAATACGGAAGAAAGCTTACCGCCATTAGAAGAAAACGAAGTCTTCAAGGATGTACCGGTAAAAGGGGTTCAGCACTTTACCGAACCGCCTGCACGCTACACCGAAGCAAAATTAATCAAGGAATTGGAAGAAAAGTCAATCGGTCGTCCAAGTACCTATGCGACAATTATTGATACCCTGCAAAAAAGAGGTTATGCATCTTTAGAGAAGCAGACACCGACTTCTAAGACCAAAGTCTTTATTCCAAGTGATCAGGGTATGTTAACCGATGAAAAGCTGCAGGAATACTTCAACAGCGTAATCAACGTGGAATATACCGCGAATATGGAAAACACATTGGATGATATTGCCGAAGGTGAAAAAGATCCTGTCAGCTATATGCATCACTTCTATGATGAATTTGCGCCATTGGTAGACAGTGCTTATGAAAAGATGCCGCAAAAGGAACTGGAAAGAGTCGGAAAGACCTGTCCGGAATGCGGTGGTGAACTTGTGTATCGAAACGGTAAATTCGGAAAGTTTATCTCCTGCATTAACTTCCCGAAATGCCATTACACCGAAAATAAGGACGAGGATAATTCGGTAGAAGCACCGGAAGAGGAAAAGATCTGTCCGAACTGCGGTTCACCGATGGTCTTTAAAAAAGGCCGTTTCGGACCGTATTGGGCATGTACCAATAAACCTGCCTGCAAGACCAATATTTCTTTAAAGGTCAAGGCGACTCCGGTACTTACTGGGGAAATCTGTCCGGAATGCGGTCATGAACTTGTAAAGCGTAAATCGCGTTTCGGTACGGAGTTTGTGGGCTGTTCCAATTATCCAAAGTGCCATTATATTAAAAAGGAACCAAAGAAAAAGAAGGATAAAAAAGATGCGTGATGTAACGATTATCGGTGCAGGCCTTGCGGGAAGTGAAGCCGCATGGCAATGCGCGAAACGAAATATCAAAGTACATCTGATTGAAATGAGACCGGTGAAATCTTCACCGGCTTTTCATACAGATATGTTTGCGGAACTGGTGTGTTCTAATTCACTGAGATCCAATGCGCTAAATAATGCGGTGGGTATCTTAAAGGAAGAGTTAAGACGCATGGATTCGTTAGTTATGAAGGCAGCCGATGCCAATGCGGTACCTGCCGGCAGTGCTTTGGCAGTTGATCGTCAAGGCTTTTCTAAGATGATTACCGATACCTTAAAGAATCATCCTAATATTACCGTAGAGACAAAAGAGGTTACAAAGATTCCGGAAGGTCCGTGTATTATCGCCACCGGACCGCTCACAAGTGATGCACTTGCATCAGAGATCTATGAATATCTGGGTCAACCGCCTTTCCATTTTTATGATGCGGCAGCGCCGATCATCGAAAAGGATTCGATCGATTTTAATATTGCCTATTATAAATCCCGCTACGATAAGGGAGAGGCTTCTTATATTAACTGCCCGATGAACCAGGAAGAATTTGATAGGTTTTATGATGCGCTTGTGAATGCCGAGTGCGCTAAGCTGCATGACTTTGAAAAGGAAACGTATTTTGAAGGCTGCATGCCGGTTGAGGAAATGGCAAGACGCGGCAAAAAGACGTTGCTCTTTGGTCCGTTAAAGCCGGTAGGTTTAGAAAAAGATAAAGATTCTCATCCCGTAGCAGTGGTACAGCTGCGTCAGGATAATGTGGCTGCCTCCTTATATAATATAGTAGGCTTTCAAACCCATTTAACATGGCCGGAGCAGAGAAGGGTATTCTCCTTAATTCCGGGTCTTGAGAATTTAAAGATTACCCGCTATGGTGTAATGCACCGTAATTCCTTTTTGTGCTCGCCTTTGGTGTTAAGGGAAACGTATCAATCCAAGATAAGAGATGATTTATTCTTTGCCGGTCAGTTTACCGGAGTAGAGGGCTACGTAGAATCGTGTGCAAGCGGCCTTATTGCGGGAATTAACATGGCAAGGCTCTTACAGGGTAAGGATCCGATTTTGTTTGGAAATACGTGTATTATGGGCTCTCAGGCGTATTATATTACGCATGCCGATTCAAAACACTTCCAGCCGATGAATGCCAACTTTGGCATCGTAAACTTTGTCGGAAAATGTAAGAAGCATGAGCGTAAGGAAAAAATCTGTGAACAGGCTTTAGCACGCATTGATGAAATTGCGGAGACGATCAATGGATGAGCTGGTAGAACGGTTTTTACAGTTTGTATATCACCGCAATTCGGGATCGGATGCGACCGTGGATGCGTATCGAAGGGATTTAAAGCAGTTTACCGATTTTTTAGAGGCAGAGTCGATTACATATTTTGAGGATGTTAATCGTATCGTCTTTATGAATTTTCTGGCATCGTGCAGAACATTACCTGATGGAACACCGGTGAAAAATTCAACGATGTCAAGAAAGGTATCGACATATCGTTCTTTCTATAAGTATTTAAATGAGTATATAGGCATTCCGAATAATCCTTTAGAGGCGATTAAGATACCGGGCTCCAAACGGCATATTCCGGAGTTTCTATTTGTATCTGAGGTGAAAAATTTTCTGGATACCTATGATGATAACGATGAAGTAGAACTTCGTGACAGAGTTCTTTTTACGATGATCTATGCCTGCGGGCTCCGTGTCAGCGAAGCAGCCAATTTAACATGGAAAGATGTCCATATCGATGAGCGCTTTGTGCGTATTATCGGTAAAGGGGATAAGGAGCGAATTGTTCCTTTCTTTAAGAAGCTTGTCAAGGATTTAAATATTTATAAGCTTCGATATTGGGAGAAGTATGCCAAAGATGATCATGTCTTTGTCTCCCAGAGAGGGAAGCAGTTAACCACAAGAGGGATCCAATACTTGATGCAGAAACACGCGGATGCGATCGGTATGACCATGAAGGTTCATCCCCATATGCTCAGGCATTCTTTTGCGACCCATATGCTCGATAATGGGGCAGATATCCGTATCGTGCAGGAATTGTTGGGGCATGCATCTTTATCGACAACACAGATTTATACCCATGTTTCCACAAAGCGTTTAAAGGAAGCATATTTAGAGGCACATCCTCTGGCACAAGTAAAGACATAAAATTAATTTATTTCTAAACACCGAAATATTTTTAAAAGTTATCTCGGTGTTTTTTTATAGAAAACATCAAAAATCGCTATATCGGTGACTATTAAATGTTAAAAGTTATAATAGTAAACATATTGTTGATTATATAGCTATCAATCGCTTATAATATAAATAAGCATGGAGGTAAAAGATCATGATGGATATTAATATGATTATTGCCGGTAATATTTTAACAATGCTTAAAAAGCAGGGAAAGAAACAGGTTGACTTGGCAAATGAGATTGGTGTTTCCAAGCAGGTCATGAGTAAAATGTTAAATGGCTCTCGAACAATCAGCGCTGCTGAATTGAAACAGATTTCACGTTTCTTGAGAGTTTCCATGGAACAGTTGATGGAGATGCCGGAATATTTCGCAGATACAGATATTATTCATACTTTCATGGGGAAGGTTAAAAGTGACAAAGCCAAAGAAGCTTTGAAGATTGCCGATGAAGTATCTGATTTAATTCTTTTTCATCAAAGAGTGAAAGAAAACGGTATTATGATGATGCAGCCAAAGGAGCAGTAAATATGTCGGACATAATAAATAAGATTCTTTATTCAAAACAAAAAAAAGTATTTAAAGAAGTTCATTCCCTTGCTAAAACGGTATCGTACCTATATGGTGGAAATCCGATTATTCGAGATGGAATTTATACATTGATAAACAACTATGCCAGAAAAAAAGAAATTCCTGTACAAATGTTGCGATATCCATTCAATGATGAGGATTTATGGGCGTTTACTTTTCTAAAAAAAGGCACCATCTTCTTATGTATTAATACTCAGATTTCTTTATGCAAACAAAACTTTGCGGCAGCACATGAGCTCTACCATCTGTATTGTTTTTGTGAAGATGTTGATCAAAACCTGGTACGAAGTGGCACTATTCTAAGTACGGAAACGGTAGAGGAAGTTGTGGAAAATCAGGAAGAATTGGAAGCAAATGCCTTTGCGGGAGTATTGTTGATGCCTACCTCATGTTTAAGGGATCAAATCGAGATGCTGGAAATCGATATAAACCACATCATGATAGATGATATTATCGCTCTTATGGATGTATTTGCGATTCCGTATAAGGCATGTATTTTAAGGCTATATGAATGTGATATTATTTCTGCTTCAAAAGCTGAAGAATTATATACTACAAAATGGGAAGTGATAAAAGAAAGAATAATGTTGACCGGTCAGGCTAAAAGATGGCAGCTGGATGGTGCAGGTACGGAACAATTTGGTTCTTTGTTTGCGGATTTCAATTTTAATGTTGAAAACGATTTTCTTGTAGACACCAGAGAAGAAAGCGATAGAGAATTTATTTCTTCTTTGAAGAAACGATTCCATCTTGATGAGGTGATTTTTTAATTTTTAAATTGTGGAATTCCATATAATAGCAAACCCTATTCGACATCTAATTTTTAAAGCATATTCCCTTGAATTTCACATATGGTCATGATATGATAATTCGGCGTGGATACGCGCAAATACACACATCATGAATTCGATTGCCCGTGCACTATGGTGTTGCGATCGTTTGAAATGATGGAGGAGTAACGGAAAGGTGGACAAAATATGTCAATTGTATCAATGAAGAAACTATTGGAGAATGGTGTTCATTTCGGACATCAGACTCGCCGCTGGAACCCTAAGATGAAACCATACATCTATACCAGCAGAAACGGTGTTTACATCGTAGACTTAAACCAGACTTTAGACCAGATCGAAGTTGCTTACCAGGAATTAAAGGCAATTGCTGAAAACGGTGGTAAAGTTTTATTTGTAGGAACTAAGAAATCTGCAGCTGAAACTATCGAAGAGCAGGCTTTACGTTCCGGATCTTTCTATGTTAACAAGCGTTGGTTAGGCGGATTATTAACTAACTTCCGTACTATCCAGAAGCGTGTTCGCCGCTTAGTTGAAATTGAAGAAATGGAAGCCAGCGGAAAAATCGAAGTTTACACTAAGAAAGAACAGGCTAACTTACGTAAAGAAAAAGAAAAATTAGAAACTTCCTTAGGTGGTATCAAAGAAATGAAGAAACTGCCGGATGCGATCGTTATCGTTGACCCGAAGGAAGAACACAATGCGGTTGCAGAAGCTAAGAAGTTAGGCATCCCTGTATTCGCTATGTTAGATACTAACTGTGATCCGGAAGATGCAACATATCCAATTGCTTCTAACGATGATGCAGCTCGTTCTGTTAAGTTAATCGTTACCATCTTAGCTGACGCTATCGTTGATGCTAAGGGTGGCTTATTAGAAATGGCTTACTTAGATGAAACAGAAGATGACGTTAACATGGAAGATGTTATCCGTAACGTTGAAGCACAGATTGCTGAAAACGAAAAACGTCGTCGTCAGCGTATTGAAGAACGCAGAAAGCGCAATACGGATCGTCGTAACCGTCGTTTCACACCGCGCACACCAAGAGAAAACAATGCAGAAGCTAAACCTGCTGAAGCACCGGCAGAAGCTGCTGCTGAATAATTAGAAGGAGAGATACTATGGCTATTACTGCAAAACAGGTAAAAGAATTACGTGAAAAAACCGGTGCCGGCATGATGGACTGCAAAAAGGCCCTGACTGCTACTGATGGCGACATGGCTAAAGCTGTTGACTGGCTTCGTGAAAAAGGTATCGCAAAGGCTGAAAAGAAGGAAGGCCGTATTGCTGCTGAAGGTTTAACACGTGCTGCTGTTAAAGACAACACTGCTGTTATCTTCGAAGTTAACTCTGAAACTGACTTCGTTTCTAAAAACGAAAAGTTCTTACACGTATTAGATGTAGTTCAGGAAGCTTTATTAGCTGCTAAGCCTGCTGATATGGATGCTGCATTAGCTGCACCTACAGCTGAAGGTACAGTTGCTGAAGTTATCACAAACGCTACTGCTACAATCGGTGAAAAGATTTCTTTCCGTCGCTTTGAAGTATTAGAAAAAGCTGACGATGAATTATTCGGTGCTTACATGCACATGGGTGGTAAGATCTCTACAGTTGCAGTTGTTAAGACTGCAGATCCTGTAGTAGCTAAGAACATGGCTATGCAGATTGCTTCCATGAACCCTAGCTATGTTGACCAGAGCGAAATCCCTGCAGATGTAATTGAACACGAACGTGCATTACAGCAGCAGATGATGAACAACGACCCTAAGATGGCCGGTAAACCTGAAAAGGTATTAGCTGGTATCTTAAAGGGTAAGGTTGACAAACACTTCAAGGATCAGTGCTTAATGGATCAGGAATTCTTCTTAGATCCTAAGGCAAAAGTATCTAACTACTTAAAGGACAACAAAGCTTCTGTTTCTAAGTTTGTTCGTTATCAGACCGGTGAAGGTATTGAAAAACGTGAAGACAACTTTGCAGAAGAAGTAATGTCTCAGATCAAGGGTTAATTCAATTAGAGGTTGATTCGAAATGAATCAGCCTTTTTTTATGTTTTGGCGTATTAGATATTACAGAGGGCAGGGAATCATATAAATATTCTGTCTGTTCGCTCTTAACCCTGCCTTCTGGATTTATGTGTGTGTTGAAATGTGGGTGTTGGAGTGAGTGCAATATATTAAACGGTAATGATAATGAGTAAAGTAAGTCAAAAAAAAGGTATTAGTCTTTTGTTCAAGTTTATTCTTAATTTTTTGATTTGATAATCGATTACTTGAA
>JAGAWH010000171.1 GCA_017941505.1 Faecalicoccus sp.
ATGCCGATGAATATACAATGATGTCTGCTTCGGAAAAATATGAGCTTCTGGATATGGAAGAGGACTACAACATTCTTTTG
The DNA here is from genome assembly GCA_017941505.1 of Faecalicoccus sp. Next base: position 81 of record JAGAWH010000171.1, read on the forward strand.
ACAAAGCAGAAAAACCAAATTAACAGTTATTTTGAAGAACAGGTTGATATGACCTATACAGAATTGCTGAAACAGTTGAAACAGTCGAAACAAACCGAAGAAGATCTCGCAAATCCGGATTATCAAACACTTGCCTCAGCTCTGTCCAATTGGGCATCTAAGACAGACGCAGAAAAATATATGGTGATTGACCTGTATGAAACCTATGAGAATTCATCGAAATCCATTAAGAAGAAAATTGATAACCTGGCAAAGACAGAAACAGGAAAAGATTATGTGGATTTAGTGGAAACATTAAAGAAACAGAGAGATTCTTCCAGTCACTCTCAGGAAACGGAAGAAAAGATTGCCCAGCTTCAGGCAGAAATCGCTACGCTGCAGGCTGAACTCGATTCCTTTATCCAATATGGTGAAACATTAACTGATGAGTCTTTGATCAACACCAACAATGAAACTATCGCATCTTATCAGGCGCAGATTGAGGCACTGCAGGCACAGATTAATGCCATGTCGCCACCTGCCCCGGAAGAAGAAGTCATCGAATAAGAGGTACGCCGTACCTCTTTTTTCGTATAAGAAAAGCCATCTAGAGATGGCTACATCACCTGATCAACTACTGTAAAGCCTCTGTTGGCAACACAGTTTTCAACCGCATCCAATTCATCAGCTGTAAACACAAAGACCGGCTTACCGGATTGTCTTCCAAATGTTAAATATACATAGTCAATATTGATATTACTGTCTTTTAAAACCTTCAACAGCTTATTAAAGCTTCCTACCTCATCGGTGGACTCTACACCAATCACATCTCTTGTAGAGCAGGTATATCCATGGGACTTTAGTACTTCCATGGCCTTATCTACATCCGATACAATCATGCGGATAACGCCGTACTCCCCACCATCATTGGTCAAAAAGCCGGAAATGTTAATATCGGCATCCGCAAGAACCGAGGTAATATTTTCTAAGACACCTTTTTTGTTTTCGACTACAATTGCGATTTGTTTCATATCAAATTCTCCTTTTATGCAGAAATTCTAACACAATATAAACAGAAGGCAATTGTTATGATAGCTTAATATTTTATTCAACTTTATTCATCTTATATCCAACCCCGATATGGGTTTGAATATAAGGAGTTCCTGTATTGGTTTGAATTTTCTTGCGAAGAGTTGCCATAAATACACGCAAAGAGCTGATTTCGCTGTCTGTTGCAGCTCCCCATATTTTCATAGTGATGTATTTATGCGTTAACACCTTTCCTAAATTCTGGGCAAGAAGGCTTAAAATCTTATACTCCAGAGGTGTAATATGAATTTCCTCATCATTGATGTATACAATGCCGGCACTGTAATCAATCTTTAAATTCCCATTCACAAATATCGGAGATTGAGATCTGTCACTTTGTATATAGTTAAGACGCCTCTGGGTCGCACGGATACGCGCCAAAAGCTCATCCACAGAAAACGGCTTGGTAATATAATCATCCGCCCCTGCATCTAAGGCATCAATCTTTTCGGTATCATCCGTGCGTGCTGAGATGATGATAATAGGCATCCGGCTCCATGCCCGAACCGTGGAAATGACTTCGGTTCCATCCATATCCGGCAGCCCCAAATCCAACAACATAATATCCGGGGCATGTGAAGCAGTCTCCATAATGGCAGATTTTCCGGTGGATGCACTGATGTACTTATAATCGTGGGTTTTTAATGTGGTTGCGATTAGATTTAAGACCGGTGCATCATCCTCTACGACAATAATGGTCGGCTTATTCATAGGCTTCTACCTCTTTTCCTTTTAATACAAATGTAAATACAGCACCATGGGGATGATTATCCGATACGGTAATGGAACCTCCATGGGCATTTAGAATGCTCTTACATAAGGCCAGTCCTAATCCCGTACTTCGAATATTGTCTCCTTTTGGATTGTTTACCGAATAGAACATATCAAAGATTTTTGACTTTTCCGCATCCGGAATACCCGGACCGTCATCCTTGATGGATACAAATACCTGATCATCCTGACAATCCGTAGAAATCCAAATATGCGATCCCTTTGGTGTATATTTAATCGCATTATTGACCAGGTTCATAATAACCTGAACAATTAAATTGGTATCCATCTCCACCAAAAACATCTTGTTCTGCTCTTCCACAATGATTTCATGATCCTTGGAATCAATGTGGCGAAGTGCTTCTTCAATCACATCGTTGATCAATTCCTGTGAAAGACGGATTCCCATTTGGTCGCTTTCAATCCGCGATATCGACAACAGGTTTTCCACCAGCTGAATCAGCCATACCGAATCATCATAAATATCCGAGTACAATTGATGGCGGGTTGCGGAATCAATTAAATCCTCCCTTTGCAGAAGATTGCTGGCATTGCCGGAAATCGAAGTTAACGGTGTTCTAAGATCGTGCGAAATCGTTCGTAATATATTCGCTCTGAAATGTTCATTTTCCGCTTCGATCATCGCTTCTTTTCTTGCCTGCGCATTGATTTCATTTTTAATGGCGATGGCGCAGATATTCAATATAGATACAATAATTCCCGTCTCATATACATCCATATAGCGCTCTTTTTGCCGAATGCCAAAGACACCGAAAATACTCTCATTATCATGTACCGTATAATATGTATAATTCGCTTTCGGATACTGTCTGGTATTGTTGCCGGACTTGGCTGCATTTTGAAGCGTCCATAATGCAGCTGCCTTATCCTCATCGTTTTGATCGGGCAGGCTGTCTGTATCATACGGATAAAAGCGAAAGTTTGATAATTCATTTTGATTGTTTTCATACACCACGATATCTGTCTTTAGAAACGTAGATAGATGGTTGGCTGTGCTTGAGAGTATTTCATCGATCGATTCTGCTTTTTGAATATTCTGGCTTTCATCAAACAGAATCTTTAAGCGCTGGGCCGCCTGGTTGGCACTGTGGGTATGAATTTTAAGCTGGTGGGCAATATTGGATGTAATGACAGAAATAATAAACATAACCACAAAGGTAATCCAATAATCTTTATTGTAGACCCGAAGCGTAAAGCGGGGGTCGGTAAAGAAATAATTGAATACAAATACGGTTAATAAAGATGCACTCATTCCATACAACAAATGCGAAGTCATTACAGATATGACAAGTATTCCCAGAATATATATAGAAATAACACTTTCGTTACTGAGATGAACATATTCAAAAAACATACCCACTAAGGTTGCGATAGTAAGGGTTGCCAAAAGAATAACCAAATCTTTAAATCGAAAGGAAAACTTCGAAGTAAAATTCAAAAATGGATTCTGTCTTTTCGGTTCTCCCTTAGGATCCGGTATCACATAAATGTCTATCCCCGGTAAAGAGCTGCTGAGTTTTTCTATGAAGCTTGGACCTGTTAAGAAGGACCCGGAATAGGTGTTCGATCTTCCTAAAACAACCTGGGTGACCCCTGTCAGCTTACAGTATTCGGATATCTCATAAGGAATATCTTCACCATACATAATTTCAACGTTGGCACCTAACTGTTTGGCAAGATTCATATTCTGCTCTAAACGGTTACGATCGGCATCCGACAACGTATCCTCCAATGTAGTTTGAATATATAAAGCGCTGAATTTGGCATGAAATGCCTGCGCTATACGAGCTGCTGCACGAATACTCAAACTGTTTGAAGGAGATGACGATAAGCATACAAGCACTCTTTGGTCACGATTCATTTCTTGATTCATCTGCATAGATATATCCTAACTGTTTTTATGTTGAACATCAATTAATCCAGCGAATCTTTATAATATCGGTCCAGCTTATCCATCAAAAAAATAATTCCCTTTCTTAACAGTAAAGCTGCCACAATACATGCGATCAATATTAATACTTCCATAAGAAGACCTCTACAATTTAAAACATTTCATAATATCTTCGGTCTTACCGAGGATCAATAAATTCCAATCCGGAGTCAATACCGTCTGAGGGCCCAATGCCAGATTGGTCTGATTGCGATTCTTTAATCCCAGAATGTTGATGTTGTAGCGACGGCGGATATCAATCTGTCCGATCGACTTTCCCACCCATTTTTCCGGAATCTTTACCTCAAAGATGGAGTACTCATCATCCATTTCGATATAATCGACAATGGATTGGGAGCTGTAGCGAATTGCTGCCCATTTGGCAATCTGTCTTTCCGGATAGATCACCGCATCTGCCCCATTGCGTGATAAAAACTTGGCATGAACATCTCTGGCAGCACGGGATATAACCATCGGTGCTCCCTGCTCTTTCAACAAGGAGGTAGCCTCAAGAGAATTTTGAAAATCGTCGCCGATGCATACATAACAGATATCAAAATCGCTGACACCTAAGGATTTCACAAAGCTTGAGCTGGCTGCATTGCCGATTTGGGCACTGGTCACATAGTCAAGTACCGCATCTACCCGTGTTTCAAGTTTATCTACGGCCATAACCTGATGGCCCTGCGAATTTAATTGACGGCATACATGACGTCCAAATCTTCCGAGTCCTACTACTAATACGGATTTCATAATTCCCTTTCTAGCCGACCGATATAATGGTTACCGGCTTCTTTGCGTGATTGATATGATTATTTCTTGTGGCCGCAAACATCACAGTCAAGCCTCCGACACGCCCCAAATACATCAAGATGATCAAGATGATCTTTGATGGAGTAGTTAAGGTAGGTGTTATTCCCAGCGTTAAGCCGACCGTTCCGATGGCGGAAGCTGTTTCAAAGAAACACTCTAAGAGATCTCTCTGCTCAAAAATCGCGATGAAGATTCCACCAAATATAAACAACAAAAGATACATCATAAAGACCGCTACCGCATTATGCAGGGTCTTATCGCTTAACCTTCTGTCAAAACATTCGGTGCTTTCCTTCTGGCGAATCACAGAGATCATCAACAGAACCACAATGACCATAGTTGTGATCTTCATTCCTCCGGCTGTGGAGCCCGGTGCTCCTCCCACCAACATCAAACAGATAATGATTACCTGACCGACTTGGGAAAGAAGAGTTAAATCAACGGTATTAAAACCGGCAGTTCTTGGTGTAACGGTTTGAAAGAAGGCCATCTGAACCTTTTCAAATGCCGAATAATTCGCCCATACACTGGAAGAGAATTCCAAAAAATAAAAATATAGAGTTGGAACGATAATGAATAAAGCTGTTGCCAGAATAATCAGCTTTGTCTGGGCTTTATATTTTCGATATTGAAAACGATGTTCCTTAAAATCTTTCCAGCTCACAAAACCGATACCACCGATAATAATTAAACCGGTAATCACTGCCGTGATAATCGGATTGGTGCTATAGCTGCTTAAGGAAGAAAACGGTGCTTTGATTCCCATCAAATCAAAACCGACATTACAGAAGGCGGATATCGAATGAAAGATGGCATACCATACGCCTTTTCCCCATCCGAATTCCGGAATAAACACAAAGGATAAGATCACAGCCGCAATCAACTCGATTCCAAGTGATCCTCTTATGATAAACAACATCAATCGTACGATGCCCTGTATCTCGGGAGCCGATAAGGCTGTCTGCATCGTATTTCTTTGAAACAGGCCTATCTTTTTTCCTACCAGGGTTCTTAGAAAAGTTAATATCGTAACGACTCCCAATCCGCCAATTTGAATAAGGATGAGTAACACAGTTTGTCCAAACATCGACCAATGCGTTGCACTGTCATATACGACAAGTCCGGTAACACATACCGCAGAGGTTGCCGTAAATAAAGAATTAATAAATGGTGTATACTCGTGATTTTGACTGGATATCGGCAGCATCAACAATGCGGTTCCGATCAAAATGGCCGCAAAAAAAGTCAAGGTGATGGTTTGAAAGGAATTTATATTCATTTTTTGAAATATTCGAATCATATTATCGGCTTCCTTTATGCCGTTATTATGAAATAATTTCTATAAAGTCCCCATTAAGATTGCGTGGATGACATTAAGATTTCATAAAGATTTCCCCAAAAATAAAAAAATGGGAGTAATTCCCATTTTCAAAAGGCTTCTATCCGATGAAGTTTGCTCCACTCAGTTATAATATTTTTTTATAATAATTCTCCAAATCCTGATGCATCTGGTCTTCAATCCGCTTGAGATCTGCCGGATTCAATTGAGAAAATAAGGCATGTTTCATGGAGATCATTCCCAAATCTTTGGAGTAATATAAGAACCGTTTACGTTCAAACTTTTCAAATGGATTTGTCAACATATTGGTTCGAATATATTTTTCATCCTTTAAGGTTGTTTCATTATACGGACAGCTTGCTCTATCAATCGGTAATCCTTTGTCTACACGGTCCTGATAAAAGGCGATATATTCCTTTAAAATATCTTCAATCTTTGCGTCTCCTACACTGTTCATATTATGTATAAAGGACAAAAGAAAAGGCATTTTATAGGATAAGCTGTAATCCCGCTCCTCCAAAAAGGAAAAGAAATCCTCTTTGATCGTATCATCGGTATGTTCTGAAATATGATGTTCTTCACGAATACGTTTGACATTTTCCGGAGAGAAAAGATAAATCTTACGCTGACCGAAAGGCAAAATGACATCAGGCTCTATATGTCCTTTTTTGATCCAGCTTACAATGGTTCCAGTGCTCATAAACAGATCCCTTGCCAATTGTTCCTGATTCAAATAATCTCCGTATTTTGCCTCATAGGTTTCAATATCCACTTCCGTGATGGATTGGACCGTTTCGACCAATCCGTCAATTTCAATTAAATCCCCGCTGTGATAATCTCTTTTCAAAATATCACCGAAAGGAACATAAAGGGTATTTTGAAAGATGGTATGCATGGAACATGGCTTTGCCATAGCTCCGTATTCATCCACCACATCTATCACATAAACGTTCTTTTTGGATGATGTCTTTCTTAATCCTCTGCCGATCTGCTGCAGATACAGAACTCTTGAAAGCGTCGGTCTTGCCATGACAAGAATTCCTAATTCCGGATAATCCCATCCTTCCGATATCATATTACAGGCGCATAAAAAGCGAATTTTATGATTGCGAAAATCTTCCATCACCTGTCTTGGATTTTTTGTCAGGCGTGTATAAGCTCTGGCAGACAGATCATATTGATTCAAAATACGTTCCATTTCTGCGGCATGTTTATTATTGACACAGAATATGATTCCTTGTCGTTTACTGTCTCTGAAATAATCATGCAGGACAGTGGCAATTAATTCATTTCTTGAATTCACACGGATGGATTTTTCTAAGTCGGCATTCACATATTCCTGACCGTTAAAGCGAACATGACTTAAATCCAGATTGGTTTCAATGCGGTATACATTGGCATGCGCAACGATTTCTTTTTCCATGGCTTCTTTTAAAGATAATTCCGTCTGGTACAAGCCAAATACTTCTTCTAATTTCTTTTTATCCGGCCTTTGATCGGTAGCGGTCAGCCCAATCAAAAAATCCGGGTTATAATATTGAATGACTCTTTTTAAGGTTGGAGCCACCGCATGGTGGGCTTCATCAATCACAATATAATCATATGCATCCGATGGATGTTTGTAGTAATGCCTTCCCTGATAAGCATAAGTTTGAATATCAATATTCTGTTTATAATCCGGAAGCGAAACATCGATTCTTTTCTTCCAGTCTTCAATGATACTGACATTGGGTGCCAGAATCAGCGCTCTAAATGAAGGATGTTCTTTTCCATATGTCATTAGATCTTGTTCGATAATCTTGGATTTACCGGCAGCAGTAGGCAGCACCACCAAAAAAGTATGGATCGAATCTTTCCGGCTCTTGGCAATACGTTCCAATATGTTTTCCTGATGTTCATAAAGCTGAAAGCTTCGATTGGCCAATATACCATTTACGGTAAATCGGTTGGGATTGGTTCCAAAGAATAAGCGGATATCATCTTCAATCCGGTCCTGAAAGCGGCAGTCTTCGGTAGAGAATCGAAAGAGTTTAATATTCCATTTGGCACAGGTATTCTGTTTCAACAGCTGTCTTTGATAGTTCTTAAATCCAATAATCTGCGGATGATGATAATGAATGCCGTTTTCTTCCACCGCAATATCACCATCTTGGGTCCGAACCAGATAATCCAGAAAAAAAGTTTCACCATCCGGACCGATAATAGGATATTCCTTCCATAAATATTTGGAGGCTCCCATTCCGTATACACTTTCAAAACGCTTTTCAAAATTATATTCCAAAGGAGAAACATCCCCTGTCTGGGCTCTATCCGCAACATGGCCGATTTTTGATGGTTCTATCTGTATTTCATCATTTAAAAAGAGCTCGATTTGATCCATATCTTCTTCTAAGAATCGAAATACCCGATCGTATTGTTTCATATACGAATTCTGTTTATCGGTAATCAGCATATAAGAAAAAGAATCTGCATCACATTCGTGTTTACAGATATCTTTATCGATAATTAAAATGGTTCTGTCTGATAAGTAAAAATCACTTCGTCCTCCACCCGGATAAGTCATGGTTTCAATTCTTTGAAAAATACCCTTAGAGGTTTGAATCTGCTCCATTACCGTGAACTCCTGATAAAGAAGGCATTGAGCCATTTTTCATCTTCTCTTTGCGGCCGTACATCCGATGTGATGGCATATTTGACGTGTTTCAACAGCCGATTATCTTTTACGATTTCATTTAAAGAGCTTTCCGTAAGATTGGTAAAATACCGTCCGTTTCTTTCTCCTTCAAAGTCTCCGTATTTAAAGGACATGTATAAACATCCGCCCTCATTTAAGAAGGTGGAAAGCTTATCAATCACCGGTTTAAGCTCTTTTTTGGGAAGATGAAGAAGACTGGCACAGGCCCATATGCCATCAAAACGATCATTGGTTTCAAAGTCCGCAAACATAGAATGAATGACCTTCTGTCCGGTTAGTTTTTCGGCAGCAAGACACATCGCTTTGGAGCCATCGACCGATAACACCTTATATCCTGCATCTAAAAAAGCTTTGGAGTCCCTTCCGGAACCGCATCCAAAATCCAGAATATATCCCCCATTAGGAATATAATCCAAAAACTCTTCCTGTAAGTGAGACATATTGGCATCAATGGTACCGGAGATAAATTTGTCCGCATTTTTATTGTAGTAATCAATTGTAGTATCCATGAGCATATTATATCTTAAATGACTGAAATCGCACCATATAAAAAACGTACCCTTTCGGATACGTTAACGTTTATCTTTATCTATCTGCGATAAGAAGCCGATTCCAACTGCCGTATAGAATAGCGCGTGACAACAAAGAATACCCCATTGTTTCCAAAGATTTTCCTGCACGTATTTATATTTCTTACTGGTCAGCTGTTCTGCTGTATAATCTACCACTTCATCTCTGTCCAGGCTGTTTACAATTTCCATAATGGTTTCATCGTTTTTAAAATATAACGATGTATCCATCAATAAATTGGATGGTAAAGAGTTATAGTCAGCACTGGTCATGATCGCATGAACACACCATTTAGAAATCGTAAAATCGGATAGTTTTTTTGCGGGTCCTTCCAAATTGAATGCGACACCGGCAAATACCAATTCAACAATCAATAAAAACGGCATGACTGTCATAGCTGCAGTGGTGGTACGAACGATACAGGATACCATCAATGCCATCATATCTGCGGCAAAAGTACTCAGAAACATCGTAACACCAAAGTCCAGCAGATAAGATTGAAAGATGAGGCCTTTCTGCGGAAAATGCATTCCCATGATCTGAAAGATAAAGATGCAGATAAGAACCTGAATTAAACATAAACAGGCTTGATAAATCACATGAGCACCGATGTAACTGGTGATATACATTCCGGCACGGTGTTCGCGTTTAATGATTCCTCTTTCCTTTACGACAGACTGAATGGAGTTAAAGAAGCCGTTCCAGATGCACACACACATAACGGCAAGAGCACCGATTCGTGTATCTTCCATTGTCTTAAACATTCCGTTGACCACGACAAAGGCAACCAAAGCTGCGATGACTGCAGAAATCGGGAGTAATTTCCAATCTTTTTCATAAAGGAACATTCGTAAGAATTTTCCTAAATATATTTTTGTTTGAAGCCATCTTCCCGCATATTTATTCTCCATCATTCGTTTCCTCGACTTTCTCTTGTTGATAAGCCTTGTACTTCTCAATATATAAATCTGCATGACCCAATCCACCTTCGTTGATTGGATTAATAGCTAATACAATATCTTCCATCGTCTTGCACTCGAAAAATCTTCTTGCCTCCGGAATCGTTCCGTAGAATGCCAGATGTCCGGAGTGATCTTCCTGAGAAACCGCAAGAACAATGACTTTATCAAATAAATCGATAACACGGTCCGGCGTATGCGTGATAACGATTACGAATTTATTTCGGTTTGCGATAGAACGGAGTGAAACCATCAATTCACGGGCAAGCACTCCATCCAGACCGGAATCCGGTTCATCTAAAATAAAGATACTTGGATCGGCAATATACTCTACGCAGATTGACAAACGTTTTCGCTGACCGCCTGATAATTTGCTGACAAGAGCATCCTTGCGGTTATCTAAACCAAATAATGCCAATAGATGGTCAACACGCGATTCTCTTTCTTCATCGGAAAGATTTAACGGAAGACGCATCTGCGCCGCATTCCATAATGTCTTATATACCGTATCATCCATTCGAAGTAAATCCGATTGCGGAACAACACCGATATCATGCTGCATCTTTTTATATTCCCGATAGATATTGGTATCATTGAGTGTGATGGTCGCATTGGCTTTCTCATATCCGGTAATCGCATTGATCAGCGTTGTCTTACCGGCACCGGATCCACCTAATAAAAGAACCATTTCACCAGAATAAAGAGTTAGATTAATATCTTTCAACAAAATCTTCTTTTTCAGATAATTATTAACGGTACGATCCTTAATATCGACATTAATAACCGATGTTTCACGAACACGATGATTGTACACCAATACGTTTTTGGTCAAAACCATGGTCGTTTCCGCCATTGATATCACATCGTGATGGAATAATTCTGTCTTTTGATCAATCTTTTCTCCATTGACTGTGATGCCATGATACGTATTGCAGTCTTCAATAAACCATTTGCCATCGGTATTTGTCATCTTGGCATAATGTTCAGATTCAATTTCACTGTCCTGTTTGTAAATATCCAGATGATTCGGTTCGGAGACATCGCGATTATCGTTGACAACGATAATTTGATGCTCATCACCGATCATAATGGAATCCCAGGATTCCTTGTGTTTGGTAACCTCTTTGAAAAGTAAAAGCGGAGTACGCTTTCTATGTTTAAAGCGGATTACATCATTGAAGCGTAATTCAACTTTTTCATTCTTCTTGATTTTCTCATTACGAATCGTTGTTACGATATCAGATTGGTTTAAGTAATACCATTTTTTATCTTCATAAGAAATAACACCCAGTTTCCGCTGTCCGGTCTGAGGCATGATTTCTTCATTAATTTGAATATCAATTTTATTTTTACCGTAATAGAGAGCAGTTTTATCATCAATATCGACACTTAAAGGAGCTTCTGTTTTATCAATCACAATAATTCTTGCGATTAAATTATTCACCATAAATATCGCCTCCCAACATATATTATATATAAAAATTGTTCTTCTTGAAATAAAAATTGAAATAGTGTATTTTATAGTTACGCCGACGTAGCACAGCCGGTAGTGCAACGCACTCGTCACGCGTAGGTCGTTGGTTCAAGTCCAATCGTCGGCACTGACAAGTCCTTGAAAAAGGACTTTTTTTGTGCAGCAATGTCGAATAATCCAGCAGTAATATCATATCCATTGCGATAAAAAAGGGTTTGAATTTTTTGAATAAGACCGTACAAACTACCGCCTTTTATTTTAGAATTGCGCAAAAAAAGATATGAAAAAAGCATATCTTTTGATTGACGTAAACATATTTATGTAGTGTACTATGATCAGGAGGTAACATGGAACCGCAATAAAAAAACTGCTTGATAATCTAGACCTTATCGAAGCAGTTCTGATCAAAGTAATCTCCATCACCGGTTGGCTGATTATTTTGATTCATCTGATTCAGGGATTGAGATTAATATCTCTGAGGACTTCGCTCCACTCCCTTAATCACATTGTAAAAAAGGTCCATCAAAAAGTAAAATGAAAAAAGAAATAATATTCAGTATCCTTAGAATAATAGGATTGCTTGCTGCAGTTATTATCTTAATCGGTTCATTACTAAAGGGAGGTTTCTAAATGGATGATAAATATACAGCTCAAAAAAAGTACGCTAAACAAAATGTCAAAAAAGTCAGTTGTTCCTTCAACAAGGAATTCGTAGAAAGTTTTGTTGAGGCTTGCCATAAACTTGGGATCACACAAGCAAGCGTAATCCGCAAAGCTATGGAAGAGACAATCGCAAAAGCTGAAACAAAGTAATAACAAACTTGGAGAGACCGAAGTTGGTCTCTTTTTGTTTGTTGTTGTAGATATTCTATGAAGACTTTCTCTTGCGGTTTGATAAAGTCAAAATCACAGCTGAATTTTGATTTCCCTTAAAAAAAGGGGCTGTTTCAGTTAAAATTGTAGACAGTCAATAAAAAAGGCGGGAACGCTAATGAAAGCGACCCGTCTTTTTAGTATCATTAGAGTATGAAAAACACAACTAATCCAAGCCCTAACGAACGAACATATTATAA
>JAGAWH010000172.1 GCA_017941505.1 Faecalicoccus sp.
GAAAAAATATTTGAAGAACTAATAAATTCTGATAATTGTTGTGATAAAATACTCATGTGATATTCCTTTCTGGTTTTTTGGTTCATTATCATTATAGGAATATCACTTTTTTTTATTCCACACTTATTTTACACTATCTTTCGGTTTTATTTCGTGGTTTTTTTGTGATAAATACGTTATAATAGTCTCGCTTATGCGCCTGTAGCTCAGTTGGATAGAGTATCAGATTCCGATTCTGAGGGTCGCAGGTTCGAGCCCTGTCAGGCGCGCTTTTTATATGTCTCCGTAGCTCAGTTGGATAGAGCGTCCGCCTCCTAAGCGGAAGGTCGTTGGTTCAAATCCAATAGGGGATGCCATGAAATCATTCGGAAGTTGTTTGAACAAACAGCTTCCGTTTTTTTCTAGATGTAATGTTAAGTGATCAATGTCGGAACATTTGATTTTAGGATTTTAAAATATATATTTCCTGCTTTCTTACCAGCCCAGCGAATTAATGCAGCGATTGCCAATAAAGAGATTTGTTTTTATCCGGCAATACATTTTCAAAAAACAGACTATCCACTTTGTCCTGTTAGACACATTTTTTGAATTATATGCTATGATTCAAACGTCATTGGAGTGTGATTTAAGTGAGTGTAACAGTAAAAGAGCTCTTAAAGCTGCCTTCATTATGTAATGCCGAGGTTGTAGCGGGTCATAAGGGATTGGATAAAATCATAGTATCAATATCCGTTCTTGAGAGCATCGATCCGGAATTAATTCGAAGCTATACTTTCAAAAACGATGATATTGGTGGAAGCGAGCTTGTGATTACGGGATTTTTGAATGCTGCAACAGATGAAGAAGTTCAATATAGAAGTATTAGGAACCTATGTGAATGCGGGGAAGCCGGAATCATAATTTATTATGTTGGAATATTTGTTCCTGAAATATCCAAACGGATACTCCAATATGCTGACCAACATGGATTTGTTGTGATATGTATGCCTAAAAATCAGATGAACCTTCGGTATGGTGATGTAATAAGCGATGTTATGGGTGCGATTATTCGAGACAGAGAGCAAAATGATCGAATCGTGGTTGATTTGTTGGATGCTATCGCAAATCTTTCGCCGGAGAAACGGAATGTCGGAACTATCATTCGTTTTTTGGCAGAGAGATTGCACGTTAGTATTGTACTTACGGATAGAAACTTTACAGCATTATATGAGGCAGCATGGCCAATTGAGTTTAAAGGGATTCATAGATATCTAATAAAAGATAACATCCCTTCCGAAAAAGAAGAGGAAAAAGAATTTACAAGTATCCCAAATGGTATAATCCAGCGAAGGACAATCAATAGTTCCGGAAATGTTCGGGAATTGTTTTTGATTTCAATCGGGCGGTCACTTCCTGAGAATGTTGTAACACAGGCTGCTGAGGCTGTGCGAATCGCAATTAATATTTGGGATCAGAAGCGGGATGATGCTGCTATATCGGAGTTAATCAAAGCAATTTTGGATGACGAACCTCTCAAAATGAGATCACTTGCATCTTTGTTTAGAATTGATGTTGCTTCTATTAATACAATGTGGGTGTTCTCCGGCATAAAAACCAATAGAGAAACAGCCAGGGATTTGAGTCAGTGCGCTGCCACTTATTGCAGTACATCTTTTGCTGACGTACTGGATGATAAAATACTTCTTTTTACAAGCAGATTCCAGGAATTACAGGATGCCCGTACGATTCTAACAGAAGCTGAGAAGTTACTTGGTTCAGGATGTACGACTGCATATTTTACAAATCTAAATTCGACATCTGCTGTTCGTAAAGCGTGGCTGCTGCATAATAAGACTATGGGAGATGCCCTTTTAAGCCGGCCTAAACAGAAGATGTTTACGCTGGAAGATTTGTTTTTTGTTGAAAGTTGTCAGGAAATAATAGATGGTGGCGAAGAAGAAATTCAAGAAGCATTGCTGCCATTGGCTCCACTTAATGAAAAGAGGGACGTTTCAGCCTTGATTGAGACATTGTCAGCTTATCTGCTTGACTGTGATTCAAGTGTATCAAGTACGGCTGTTCAACTTTCTGTTCATATAAATACCGTGAAATACAGGATTCGATGTATAAAGGATGCATTAGGATATTCTCCGGGAAGAATGCCAACATCTATGAATTTATATAAAGCAATTGCTGTAAAAAGAATTATAGAGTCGTAAATTTGTCCGAAAAGACAAGAATCACGACTTTTTTTTGCTGGATAAACGAGGAATTAGATTGAGCGGGGGTAATAAAATAAAGCAAAGAATGCGTAAATGCATCAAAATCTAGATTTTTAGGAAGGTGATTTTAAAATGAGAAAACTAGGAAAAACTGAAATTGAAGATATTGCTCGTGGTGCTGCATTACTTGGAGCCGGTGGCGGAGGCGATCCCTATATCGGTAAATTAGTTGCGTTTGGTGCCGTTGAAGACTGTGGACCTGTAACATTGTTGGATCCGGAAGAAATCCCGGATGATGCTTTGATTGTGCCTTTTGCAATGATGGGAGCACCAACGGTTTTATGCGAGAAAATTATTGGTGGCAACGAGTATAAAGCGTTGTTTGATATTGTATCTAATCATTTCGGAAAGAGCATATATGCAACTATGCCAATGGAAGCAGGAGGACTTAATTCTATGTTTCCCATTGCTGCAGCTGCAAAGTTAGGTCTTCCACTTGTGGATTGTGACGGAATGGGAAGAGCGTTTCCTGAATTACAAATGGTGACATTTACTATAGGGGGAATCAGTGCATCTCCGATGGCTCTCGCTGATGAAAAAGGGAACACTGTTATTTTTGAAACAATCACAAACAAGTGGACGGAAGAATTAGCGCGGGCAGTGACGATGAGCTGTGGAGGTTCTGTTGCGGTAGCACTTTATTGTCTTACCGGTGCACAGCTCAAGGAGTTTGGTGTCAAAGGCATTGTGACTCGGAGTGAGAAGCTTGGAGCTGCACTACGAACAGTAAAAAAAGCGGTTGATAAGACTCCGGAAGAACAATTTTTGGAATTTTCGGAAGGAATTAAGATTTTTAAAGGTAAAATAGCAGATGTTTTGCGAGAAACGAAAGGTGCTTTCAATTATGGCAGAGTGGTTCTTGAAGGAATAGGTGAATGTAAAGGCCATAAAGCCCAAGTCGTATTTCAAAATGAGAATTTATCAGTAGAAGTTGATAATGAAATTATGGCAACTGTCCCCGATTTAATCTGCCTTGTGGATACGGATACTTTTATTCCAGTGCCTACTGATGCACTAAAATACGGAAAGCGTGTTATGGTTGTCGGCTTGAAGTGTTTTGAAATGTGGAGATCTAATAAAGGATTAGAACTTGTTGGCCCAAAATACTTTGGAATTGATACTGAATATGTGCCGGTGGAAATAAGAACAAATGGAGGATGGTCAAATGTATAAGCTTGGAATAGATGTAGGTGGCACCAACACGGATGCTGTAATTATTGATGAATCTTATAATGTGATTGCAGAGGTAAAAAGAGCCACTTCTCTAGATATATATGAAGGTATAGTAGCGGCTTTGAAAAATGTTTTGGATGTTTCTGGAATTGATAAGGCCCAGATTGCTCAGGCTATGTTAGGTACAACACAATGTACTAACGCAATCGTAGAACGGAAGAATTTAGCTCAGATTGGAATTCTGCGAATTGGAGCGCCTGCAACATTAGGAGTTCTTCCGATGGCTGATTGGGAAGATGACATAAAAGGAATAGCGGCAGGAGTCGAAGTAATTTGCGGCGGTTATGAATACGATGGGAAAGAAATAACGAGCTTGGATGAAGAAGCAGCTGCTTCTTTCTTTGAAAAGATGAAGGAGAAAAGCGTACGTTCCATTGCGATTATTGGTGCATTCGCAACAATTCGTAATGATCAGGAATTACGTGCTGCAGAAATCTGCAGAAAGATTATGGGGGATAATGTTCATATTTCCATTTCAAGTGAAATTGGAACCATGGGAATTATTGAACGTGAGAACGCTACAATCCTCAACGCAGCTTTATGGCGAGTTGCCGAGAAGTTCACAGATGGTTTTGCAAAAAGCCTGCATGATGAAGGCATTGATAATGCAGCTATTTATCTTTCCCAAAATGATGGCACTTTAATGACGATGGAGTATGCCAGAAGGTATCCGATATTGACAGTAGCTTGCGGTCCTACAAATTCGATTCGTGGAGCCAGCTATTTGAGCAATCTTAAAAATGCAATTGTAGTTGATGTCGGCGGAACAACAACGGATGTTGGTGCTATCCAGGCAGGTTTCCCACGAGAATCCTCCGTCGCTGTAACAATTGGTGGTATTCGAACAAATTTCCGCATGCCAGATGTTATGTCCATTGGTTTAGGTGGCGGCTCTATTATCCGTGAAAGAAATGATGGAAGCATATCCGTTGGTCCGGATTCTGTTGGTTATGAATTAGAGAAAAAAGCACTTGTATTTGGTGGCGGCGTGATGACTGCAACAGATATTGCGGTTCGTCTTGGTATGGTAAATATTGGAGATGCTTCGAAGGTAGAACACATCTCGCAGGAAACTGCTAAGAACGCTTTAAAAGAGATTCGAAGAATGACGGAGGATGCTATTGATGCGATTAAGGTATCCAATGACGATTGTGCAGTTATTCTTGTTGGAGGAGGCTCAGTCATTCTTCCGACAAACCTTGCCGGTGCAAGTAAGGTTGTTAAACCGAATCACTTTGGCTGTGCCAATGCAATTGGGTCTGCTATATCCAAAGTTAGTGGAACTTTTGAAAAGTTAATTAACTATGATGAAATTCCCCGTGAACAGGCTCTGGAAAAAGCAAAGCAGGAAGCAATTCAACTTGCGGTAGATGCCGGTGCTGTTCGAGAATCTGTTGAAATTATTGATCTCGAGGATGTGCCTCTTGCATACTATCCTGGCAACACGAATAGGGTTAAAATAAAAGCTGCCGGAGAATTGAAGATAGAATAGCTTTAAATAAAACAAAGCTATAAAACACAAAACTATAGGGAAATAAGAGTTTTTTGGTTTGCTTAGAATCGTATTTATTCATCAATCTTTAATTTAATTTCAAATCCAATCGGGGATGCCATGAAATCATTCGGAAGTTGTTTAAAAAAACAGCTTCCGTTTTTTATATAAGATCAGAAGATGAATTATGAAATTCCTGGGTGGCATGAGCGGAGTATCCATTTATTTTAACCGTGTTGTTTAAATATACGTATTAGAAAGTGGTAGAAATAAATATGAAAATTGGTTGAAACGGAGGAATATGTTTTGGCAATAATAATAAAAATTGCCGAAATATATTATTGGATTAGATTTCCGTATTTATGTATATAACCGCAAATAATATAAAGCGATGACAGACCTAAGACAGCCACAGTAGATATTGAGGGATTAATCCGGAAGAGATAGATTGACTGTTGTGATATGATTTATCGGCTGATTATAAATAGGAAATACACGTAAAATTGATTGATAAACAGCCGATAAAAGGGCATAATAAATCTATACAAATAAGATGGGTGGTATAAAAATGAGTTATATCTCAGCAAAAGAAGCCGGTAAAAAATGGGGGATTACGGAGCGGGTTGTGCGTCAGTATTGTGCCGACGGACGTGTTCCGGGTGCTTTTATCACAGGAAAGACATGGAATATTCCGGATAGTGCAGTAAAACCGGCAAGAAAGCTAAGACAACGTACTGTTCCTGATGATCTTTTAGAAAGACTTATTTGGGAAAAGAAAAATGGAATCCCCGGAGGCATCTATCATAAAGTGCAGATTGACCTTACATATAATTCCAATCACATGGAAGGCAGCCGGCTATCACACGACCAGACTCGATACATTTATGAAACCAACACTATCGATGCTTCGAATGAATCTTTGAATGTGGATGATATCTTGGAAACAGTGAATCATTTCCGCTGTGTAGATCTGGTGATTGATCAGGCAAAACGGCCTTTGACGGAAACCATGATCCGACAGCTGCATTTTCTGTTAAAAAGCGGAACTGCTGACAGTAGAAAAGGCTGGTTTGAAGTGGGGGAATATAAAAAGCTGGCAAATGAAGTCGGTGGTAAAGAAACCACAGCACCTAAGGATGTTCCAAAGGCGATGAAAGAATTGATTTCCGAGTACAGAAAGCTGGAAAAGGTTAAATTAGATGATATATTGGATTTTCATTATCGATTTGAGCTGATTCATCCTTTTCAGGATGGAAACGGTCGTGTGGGACGATTAATTCTTTTTAAAGAATGTCTTCGAAATGGAATTGTCCCTTTTATTATTGAGGATGAAATTAAAATTTATTATTATCGAGGCTTGCAGGAATGGAGATATGAGAAGGGGTATCTTCGAGATACCTGTCTGGCTGCTCAGGACCGGTTCAAGGCATACCTTGATTATTTTGGAGTGAAGTACGAATAGGATGGTAGTCAAAAGCATCCTAATAATATATGATTTTTTGCGTTTGAGGTAAAAAATGATTATTGTATAAGTATGAAAAATAAGAAGAGAACCATCATGATCATTATTATTTTAATTGTTGCGGCATTAATTGTAGGAGCTATGTTTTGGCTGGCGGGGTTTGTGATGACAGGAAAAAGACAAACCCAGAAAGAAGCTATGACCTGGCAAAGTGAACATTACGATACAACTTACTATGACCCTCTTGAAAAAGAAGAATATACAGTCGAAGGAAATGAAGGATATATACTTCATGTTGAATTTTTAAAAAATCCGGAGTCATCGGATAAATATATCATTCTCTCCCATGGCTATACAGATACCAGGTACGGTACATTAAAATATGTAAAGATGTATCTTGATCTCGGCTATAACTGCATTATTTATGATTTAAGAGGACATGGAGATAACGAATCTACATTTACGACCTATGGTATTCTTGAAAGTAAAGATTTAATGAAATTAATCGAAGATACAAGAAATAGATATGATAATCTACGCGTACTTGGACTTCATGGGGAGTCGCTTGGTGCAGCTTCTACCATTACCGCTTTGCAGTATAAACCGGATGTCGATTTTGTGGTAGCGGACTGCGGCTTTGCGGATATTGAAGGTGTATTAAAGCTTGGTTATAAAAATGCCGGTGTTCCTGTATTTTTGGTAGATATGGCAGATATCGGTGCCCGTCTAAGATATGGATATGCTCTAAAAGATATGCGTCCTATTGATGCATTAAAAGAGAATACGATTCCTATTTTATTTCTTCACGGGGAAGACGATGCCTTTATTATTCCTGAGAATTCCTACCGCATGTATGATGTGACAAAGGGAATCAAGGATATCCATACCATACCTGAGGCAGGTCATGCCTTTTCGGCTATTGTCAATCCGGAATTATATCATCAATATGTAGAAGAATTTTTAACGAAACTTGGGGTGTAACCTATGTATAAAATACTATGTATAGATGATGTGCCATCCTCTGAATATGATGTTTTTTACAATTACCTCTCAGTAGATAGAAAACAGGAAATTGACCGTCTTCATTTTGACAAAGATAAGAAATTAAGCGTATATGGGGAAATGCTCGCAAAGAAGATGATCTACCAAAAGCTGGATATTGAGATAAAAGATATACATTTTCTTAAGGATCAAAATGGGAAACCCTATGCGGAAAATATCGATATTGAATTTAATATCAGTCATAGTGGGGATTATGTAGTTTGTGCGATCAGCAAAACACCGATAGGGATAGATATTGAACAAATGAAGGACATCAAAGATTCTTTGATTCGATATGTTTGTAAAGAAAATGAACTTCAATATGTATATGAAGTACCTAAAGACACACAAAAACGCTTTTTTGAGATATGGACATCCAAAGAAGCTTACGTGAAATGTATCGGAACGGGCATGAAAGATTTAAAAAATGTTGATGTGTTGAATGAGGATATACAAAAGCATATAAATACCTTTTCTTTTCAAGATTACGTTATCAGCATATATAGGCAATAATCGGATTTTTATCCGATTTTTCTTTTGTCGTCTGACAGGCGACCTATTTATAAACTGTACCTGTTATAGTGGAACCAGAAAACAGGGAGGACTTAATTATGCGAGGAGCTATTTTAGGAGATATGATTGGAGCGCCTTATGAAGGCAAAAAATACAAGACGAAAGATTTTGAATTATTTGGACCGAGATCGAGATTTACCGATGATACGGTTATGACCATTGCGGTAGCGGATGCATTGATGTATTCCCGCGATAAAGGCGTTGAAAATGACGAGAATGCAGTAAAAAGAAATATCGCCAACTGCATGCGTTATTGGGGAGGTAAATATCCTCATGCCGGCTATGGCAAAGGATTCAACAAGTGGTTAAAAGATAGAAACATGTGGGCGTATCACAGCTTTGGCAATGGCTCTGCCATGCGTGTGGCATCGATCGCATGGCTCTATGATGATTTGGATACTGTCAAAAAAATGGCTGCCTGGTCAGCAGAAATTACTCACGATCATCCGGAAGGTGTCAAAGGAGCCATGGCAATCGCATGTGCAATCTTTATGGCAAGAAAAGGGGCATCCAAGGAGGAAATCAAGGCTTATATTATGGATGAATTCGGATATGATCTAAATCATACAATCGATGAGATTCGACCTCATTATCACTTTTCATCCAGCTGCCAGAAGACAGTTCCGGAGGCAATCATTGCCTTTATGGATGGCACGGATTTAGAAGATGTAATCCGTTTAGCTGTATCATTAGGTGGAGATACCGATACACTTGCCTGCATGGCAGGCGGTATTGCCGAAGCTTATTATGGAATACCTATTCTTCTACAGGCAGAATGTGACAATCGATTAACCGATAAGATGAAATCTGTATTAGAACGCTTTGATAAGGCAATCGGACGCAAACAGGACCGGGTTGATCGATTCAAAGGGAATAAGGAACTCGAAGAAGCACTCAAACATACAGAAACATATGAAGATCAAACACATCTGATTATGACTTTTGTTAAAAGAATACTGGAAAGAGGAGAATTCATCCTGCCGGTAGAAATGTCCAATAATATCTTTGATATGCTGGATATTGAAAATCTAAAAGTAGGGGATACATTTCAAACTAAAGAAGAAGTGCGCATGAAATGGCTCACCTTACCGAGTAACGATGGTCTGGAATGGTATGGAGCCTTTACCAACATTGAACAAATGAATAAAGGAGAAGGTGCATCTACTATCAATATGCGAATTCGTAATGTATTGGAATCTGCTCTTCAAGCTGAAGATGTTGCCGGTATCGCATTGAATCCATGGGATAATCCGTTGATTATGTCTAAAGAATTGATTCAACTGATTCTAAGTCTTGCTAAGCCGGGCAATAAAATCGATCTAGCAATAGCCGACATCCATGAAATGGATATGGAGTGCATTGTCGATGTAGAAGGGAAAGATGAAATCACAATCACCGACGGGAATGAATATACTGACTATATCATGCATCTAAAATTTCCTGAAAACTATGAAGAGGACAACTATTCCGAACTTTTGGAGGATTGTATCCTGCAATGTTTAGGGCTCGCTAAGACTAAGGATATCCATACATTGGTATTTCCGGGAATTATAACTTATCCGGATTTTGAATTATACGATGATGCGGCAGAAACGATGTTAGTAACAATCAGTAACTGGCTGGATCAAAATCCGGAGTATGGTCTTCGCGTTATCATTGCTTCAAAAAATGAAGAGATTGACCAGCGTTACCAGAGAATTGTTCGCTATTGGCATATGCGAATTATTGATATTGAACCGGAAGAGTATGATAAGATCAATCCCCAAGAAATCGTGGCTTTCTCTTTGGCAGAGGGTGGGGCTATGGGCTGTCCTAATCAGATGATTTATATGCGAAAAAACGGAGATACAGTCGAGTCGTTAAGATCATTTGTCAACCCCAAGATATTTACCTTATTTCCATGGCTGGAACACTTGGATTGCGGCTTTTTTGGAGAAGTAAGCGGTGTCGGAAGAGGTTGGAAACATATCGATATGGGAGCCGGAAACCACTTGTTCTTACGAACCAACGTTTATAAGGCTCTATATCCTAAGTTCAAGGATAAACGTCCGGCTATGATTTACCAGACATGGCAGGATGCCGTCGCTGAGTATCTGTTATAATGTGTTAGAAAGAAGGTGTATGTATGCCATTCCAAGTAGTAAGAAATGACATCACAAAGATGCAGGTAGATGCCATTGTGAATACCGCCAATCCGTTACCGACCTTTGGGCCAGGAACCGATGCAGCCATATATAAAGCTGCCGGTCAAGAACAACTTCTTGAAAAAAGAAAAGAAATCGGAAATATGGAACCGGGAACTTCCGTGATTACCGAAGGTTTTAACCTGCCGGCAAAATATATCATTCATACAGTAGGTACATCCTGGCAGGGTGGAAATGAAAATGAAGCAGACATTATTCGAAACTGTTATCGAAGTGTGTTTGAACTGGCCAAACAATACGATGTGGAAACATTGGCCTTTCCGGTTCTGGCCTCCGGAAGCTATGGCTTTCCCAAAGGAATCGCATTAAGAATTGCCTTTTCCGAAATCGAAAGATTTCTCACCGATAACGATATGATGTTGTTTCTGGTCGTATTTGACCAGAAATCATATACACTGTCATCCGAATTCTATGGGGATGTTGATACCTATATCAATGATCATTATGTCGAACAGAAGGAAAGAGAAGAGTACGACAGTGCCGCTTTCAATCGAGAAAACAGAAGATCCAGAGGTATTGGCTCTTTCTTTCAAAAAGTAAAAGATTTTGCGGCACCGATTGAGGATGATGACGATGAATATGAATATTATGAAGATGTTGAAATGCCGTCGGTTGTTTTACGGCCGCAGGAAAGCTTAGATGATGTTTTAAATAATCGTCATAAAACTTTTATGGAGATGGTGTTTACCTTTGCCGATGAGAAAGGCATGAGTGATGTAGAAGTCCAGAAAAAGGCGAATTTAGATCGGAAGGCATTCTCAAAATTAAAGTGCGGAACCACAAAAAATCCGAGCAAGAACACCGCACTTGCGATTGCGGTCGCATTAGAACTGGATCTGGATGAGACGAAAGATTTATTATCCCGAGCCGGTCTGGCTTTATCTCCGGTGAATCGACAGGATTTGATTGTTCGATATTATATTGAACATGGGAATTATAATATTTATCGAATTAACGAAGCTCTCTTTGAACATAATGAAAAAACATTAGGTATGCAGATATTTTGAAAAAGTCGCTTACGGGGCGACCTTTTCTTTTGGAAGGTTTCATACAATGTTCTTGAACAAAGGAGGACAAAGAAATGAATAAACATTTAACGGAATTGGTATTTATTTTAGATCGAAGCGGATCTATGAGCGGACTGGAAGCCGATACCATCGGAGGATTTAACTCCATGATCGAGAAACAAAAGAAAGAAGAAGGCGAAGCGTTTGTCTCAACAATATTATTTGATGACATCACCGAAGTTCTTCATGACAGAGTACCGGTTAAGGAAGTAAATCCAATTACAGAGAAAGAGTATTATGTGCGGGGATGCACGGCTCTTTTGGATGCGGTAGGAGGTGCAATCCATCATATCGGAAATGTGCATAAATATATCCGTGAAGAGGATTGTCCGGCCAGGACATTATTTGTGATCACAACCGACGGTATGGAAAATGCCAGCCGTAAATACAGCTATGAAGATGTAAAGAAAATGATTGAGCAGCGTAAGGAAAAAGATCATTGGGAATTCTTATTTCTGGGCGCTAACATTGATGCGGTTGATGTGGCAGACAAAATGGGAATCCCAAAAGGCAGAGCTGCCAATTACCACAGCGATAAAAAAGGAACAGCTTTGAATTTTAAAGTGCTAAGTAATGTGATCAGCCGCGTCAGAGATTTTGGAGCTCCGATCGATGATGATGAATACTTTGAAGATGGAGGCTGGAAAGAAGAAATTGATAACGATTATGCGCAAAGAAACAGTCAAAGATAAGAAAGCGTTCATCGCTAATGTCCAAGTAAACTTTCGGCTTTGTCAAGATAATTGTGTAAGTATTTCTATGTAGACATATAGAAGCTGAATAGTATTGAATTTTAATGGGAGGGGTACCCCTCCCATTAAAATTTTCCGCTTTAAATTAAGGATTCACCATTCGGGCATTATGAAAA